>JAPLJY010000119.1 GCA_026388345.1 Deltaproteobacteria bacterium | reverse complement strand
GATGGTGCCGGGATAGTCCTTGAGCCAGCTCTCCAGCCACTCCAGGCTCTCCGTGTCCAGGTGGTTCGTCGGCTCATCGAGGAGCATGATGTCCGGTCGGGAGAGGAGGATCACGGCGAGCATGATCCGCATCTTCCAGCCACCGGAGAAATCAACGCAGTTTTTGGTGAAATCGCTGTTCCGGAAGCCGAAGCCGGCGAGGATCTGCTTCGCCTGCGCCGCGAAGGCGTAACCGTCCTTCGCATTGAAACGGGCTACGGCGGTTTCGTATTCCTTCAGGAGCCTTTCATGGTCAGTATCATCGGGGGCGGAGGCGGAGAGCGCCTCTTCGCAGCCCATGACCTCCTCCTCCAGGGCGGCGAGACCGCTCTTCTTCCGGAGATAGTCCAGGAGAGGCACCGGGTCGAGTTCGACGAGGTCCTGGGGGAGGTAGCCGATGGTCACCCTTTTGCGGTCGGGGATCTCAATCGTTCCCCCGTCGAGATCGACGATGCCGAGGATTGCCCTCAGCAGGGTCGTCTTTCCCGTGCCGTTGTCGCCGACGATACCGACCCGGCTCCGGTCGGTGATGGTCCAGGTCATCCGGTTGAAGATCTTCCGGTCGGCGAAAGAGAGGCTGATGTCTCTCAGGTAGATCAAGTTTCGTTCATCCTCATACAATAAATCTTCTTTTCCGGTGTCTGGCACAACGCGGGAAGGCAACCGCGCCTTAAGGCCTTTACCCTCATTTTCCGGCGCCGTTTATATCAGGACTTTGTTTCCATTGGAAGTAAATGCTGATCACTTCGTACAAAGCTGAAAATGTCACCCCGAGCTTGTCGAATTGTGAAGATAATTCATTGATATTAAGCTATTCGTCCCCTCAGCAAGCTTGGGACAAGCTTAACCTCAGTATGACAAAACCCAAGATTTCCGACTTTTTACGAGAGCGTCAGAATTGGGCGCGAAAGCAGGCCTCGCTGAAAACGATATAACCGTATGCAGATATTGGGCAGGGTGACGAGGGGCGGCGGTCACAGGCTGTTTTGCTGTTTCTGGAGGTAATCGCTTAACTCCTTTGCCGCTTTTTCATCCGTTTCCTTGAAATCCGATTGGGCGAATTGGATCCCGGCCATCATGTTTTCGTTATCCGTCAGGACACTCCGAACAGTCGCGTTGAAAACCGTTGCAGTGGACGTCTCTTTCAGAAGCATGGAAATGACGACCTCGTCCAGGACCTTGAGTTCAGGGAAAGCCCGCTGGTCCGATTTGTTGAATTCAAAACTGCAACCTCCATTGCTGATATCGGAGATGATGCCTTCATGCAATTGCCCCTTCGCACTCATTTCGGCGGCAATGAGGCTGGAAATCCGTTCATGCTTGCGCAGGTTCACGTTCTCGATCGATGTGGGATATGTGAGGATGGACAGACGATAAGGTTCCTTGATGAGAGACAGCAGTGTGGAGCGAAAGGCATAAACCCGTCCGGAGAAGAGGTATCTTACGATGGCGTGGTTCTTTTGATAAAGCTTGGACCCGAGATTGGCAATGGGTGGTGTCAGGATGATCAGAAAATTCCCCGGTTCCATGCCGACGAGATGGCTCCGTGAAGCCCCCAGCCCCTCGAACTGGACCTGCAGGAGGGTTCCCACGGAAAGGCCTGTATGACCTATGAATTCACTTTTACCGCGGACGGAGGAAACACTGTCTGGTGCCATGGCGCCTCACATACGGTTATACGAAACCGGGATTTCCTTCTGCACGATAGCGCTGATTTTCGCAGAAACGGTTTGATTTTGCAAGAGTCCAACAGGACCCAACGGGGAAATTTATCGCAACCGGTTCCATCAAAAGATGATCCCTTTCCGGGAAGATGACATGACGGTTCGAGGGTCGTTCCTTAGTTGTATGCGGCGATGTCGATTTCGGCTCTCTTCTGCCTATTCCCCAGGATTATGTTGCTGTACCAACCCTAAGTACCGGACCATCTGTTTCCCCTGGTTCGGGAGGAGATTGTGGCTGCCCTTGATTTCAACCGCGCCTACTCCGGGAGCACACAGTGAAAGGTGCTTCCCCGGTTCTCCCCCTCGCTCTCCGCGAATATATACCCGCCGTGGAGTTCAGCAAACCGTTTGGTCAGGGACAACCCCAATCCCGTTCCCTGGTATCGGCGGCTGATCGATCCGTCGACCTGTTCGAAGGGCTTGAAGATCCGCTCCAGATCCTCTTTTTTGACACCGATGCCGGTGTCCGCCACCGCGATATCCACGACTCGGTCATGGTTTATCCGTCCACGACCGTCGGGAACGGTCAGAGCAACAACCTCCCCATCGTCCGTGGTCCCTTGCGGATCATCCGGCCGCCGCTGGTCTTCTTCGGGAGCGTCGCGCCGCCTTTGACACAACGGGAATGAATCGGCGCCGCCGAGGCCGAATGCTGGATTTGAAGATCCGCTCCCGATTCTCTTGTTTCACGCCAATGCCGGCGTACGCCACCGCAATATCCACGACTCGGTCATGGTTCATCCGTCCACGACCGTTGCCAGCCGGTAACAATACGGCCTCTCCGTTCTTGATGCGTCACTGATCGTTTCTCCGATTCAATAGGTGGGCGGAGAGAATCACCGCTCCTCCGTCGGGCATGAATTTTACGGCGTTCGCCGGGAGGTTGCAGAGGATCTGCTTCAACCTGAGTTAATCATGGATCAGAACTTGCTTTAGCGTAAGCTGAGGATACGGAAAGGAGTCTTGTGTGTCAAGGAGAATATCCCAGATGTCAAGCCAAAGTAGAAATGTCCTATTCCTAGCAAAGTAGAAATGTCCTATTTGGTCAATAGGCAGATATCCTCCGTTGTCGGGAGGGCATCCA
>JAPLJY010000176.1 GCA_026388345.1 Deltaproteobacteria bacterium | reverse complement strand
GCCTCCACTGCTACCTTGGCCTTGAATGTCGCCCCGTGATTCCTTCTCGTACGTTTTGTCATATCCACTGCTCCTTTCCGCGTCATTATAGAGCAGCTTTGCCACTTATGTCACTGTCCAGTTTTCCCAGACCGTCTCTGTTATTCTACTTTCTCAGTATAAACTACCTGAACACCTCTTAAAGTATTTTCCAGTCTTACAAAAAAGTTTTTCATTTCCTTTAGGTATTCCAAATAGCCATTATCATCACCTTTTTTCATTTTTATCTGATAGTAATCAGTATGTTTAGGTTTTTTAGGATAATAATAAATATATCCGTTCAAGGTTTTATCGTGTTCCTGACAAATAATATTTACATCTTTTCTTTTCACATTTCCAAACCCCTGATGTTCTAATTGTTCGTGATAAAGTTCCGGAATTGTAATAGTGTTAGTACCTCTGAAACTCTTATTTACCCGAAATCGGAAAGTATTATTTTCCATTTCCTCACCTCCCCCAAAAAATAAAGGATACCGGAACTCCGAATAAAAAATCCACAACCATTTTCACGGTAGTGGATTTTTTGTGTATCTGAAATCGTTCATCTTGAACCCTCACAATTGGATGAAGGAAATGATGGAAACGACAAAATCAATTTATTATTGATTAGATGACACAGTTTCAGATTATTGTCAATACCACCCTCCTTTCACTCTTTCCCCACAACTTTTTCAACCCAGTCTGAAACGATATACCGGATAAGATTACTCTTAGGTCATTCTGTTCTTCTACATATCTCTTTAATTTTGTTATCTATACTTTTTGAAAACAATACCGTTACCTTTCGTGATAATTTTTCTTCCATCATTTTACACCCCTCCTACCAATCATATTTTTTTGGTCGTCCCTTACCCCTTGTGGGTTCCGTCAATAAAGATTTTTCAATAATCTTGTTCCTGATGGTTCCGGTGATACGGTGAACCTCACTTTGACGGTAAAGGGAGATACCCCTTATCTCTCCTACCTGAGAAACAATGTCTTGAACCACCACATTTTCACTGGTTCCAACCACCTTACAGATGAATATGTGTCCAGTAGATATCACCTGAAATTCTATATTGAAGAGAACCATAATCACCCCATTTAAAATATATCTTTATGATATTATTTATAAAAATAAGATAAAATCATTTTTTATCTGACGGTGGTTTGGGTGAAAAAGAGTAGGGTTCTTCTCTACGGGATTTTGGGAAGGGATACCTCAATAAAGTCAATGGTATTTTATGTCTTGAAAAAGTTTATTATATATTGAATTTGCTCCTGTATAAACGATAAAGATAGGTAAATAATCTTTCATAAATCTTTCACAATAAAAAATAAGGGGGCAGAGAAAACTCTCTAACCCCTTGATATTTGGTGCCCCTGGCGGGATTCGAACTCGCGGCCTGCGGATTAGGAATCCGTCGCTCTATCCGTCTGAGCTACAGGGGCAGTCGGGAAGAATGTAGCGTCTAACACGCTTTGCAGCGGGTGTCAATATCGGATCTCCCCGCAAATAATCGGAGAAACTGGCGGCCCGAGGATGCCGATTCATGTGCCATCCTCGTTTTTTTGAGCCCCTACCCGGTGGCCCCGGGGCAACCGAAAAAAGCATCCCGCTCATCGACTGAGGATGATACGGGCATCCGCCACCACGCATCGGCCGGCGGAACACAGAAGCGGATTGATGTCGACGGACTCGATCCTGCCTTCCAGCTCCATGACGAGGGAAGAGAAGGCCAGCAGGGTTTCCGCGAGCTTCCCCTTGTCCACCGGCTCGGCGCCCCGGTATCCTTCGAGCAGCCGGTGGGCCTTCAGGCCCCCGATCATGGTCAGGGCGTCCTTTTCGAGGAGAGGCGCCATCCTCAGTGCGATATCCCGGTAGATCTCGACGCCGGTGCCTCCCATACCCAGCAGGATCATGGGGCCTAACTGCACGTCGATATTCGCCCCCAGGATGAGCTCGATTCCTCCGGGCAGCATTTCCTCAACCAGGACGCCGAGAAAACCCTCCAGGCCCCGGAGGCGTTCAAAGACCTCCGCCAGGCGCCCTTCGTTGCCGATCCCCACGACCACGCCATGCACCTCCGATTTGTGGAGAATCCGGGGGGAGACAATTTTGGCGACCACGGGATACCCAATCTCATGGGCGAAGCGGCACGCCTCCTCCGCGGTCCGGGCAAATGCAAAACGGGGGACGGCGAATCCCGCCAGAGAGAAGAGCCGCTTGGCATCGGGCTCGAGGACCCAGCCGCCGCCGCGGGCCTCCTCGATGATCCGGAGGATGTCGGGATGGGATTTGATCATGGCCTGTTCCTCCTCAGGGCCTGCACCATGAGCACCGCCCCCTCGATCGAGGGAGATACGGGGGCGCCGTTGAGTTCAAATCCCTCGATCAGCATGGCGTACTTCTCCACGTGGGGGACATAGGCAATCAATGGTTTGCCGTACCGGGCCGCTACACTGCTGAGCTTGGCGCCGAGATCGGCGGTGATCCCCGGGATGTAGGGGAGCAGCAGCGCCAGCACGCAGTCGATCTCCTCCATGGCAAAGAGGGCTTCGGCGGTGGCGACGAAATCGTCGTCGATCCCGCTTCCGGTGAGGTCGATCGGGTTTGTGAGCGTGGCGATTTCCCGGACGCTCGGGCTGAGCCCCTTGCGGAGCGCCTCCCGGACGTCTTCCGGCAGTTCGGGAACGGCGATTCCGCGGGCGGCGCAGGCATCGATGGCCATCGCGCCGTGCCCGCCGCTGACCGTGACGATCCCGATCCTGCCCTCGATCGGCTTTTGGTAGATGCTGAGCGATTCGCAGAAGGAGATAAGTTCCAGTTCGTTTGCCGCCTCCACGATTCCGTATTGGGAAAGGGCCGCGGAAAAGCTGGCGTAGTCTCCCGCGAGCGATGCTGTATGGCTGGAGACGGCCCTGCTCCCTCCCGGGCTCTTGCCGGACTTGAGAACGATGACGGGTTTGCCGCACTTGCCAGCGCCGAGCACGAATGCCCGGCCCTCGTTTCGGCCGAAGCCTTCGATGTAGAAGGCGATCACCCGGGTGGCCGGGTCCCCTGCGAGATAGTCGAGGAGCTCCAGTTCGCCCAACAGCGCCTTGTTCCCGATGCTGATGGCCTTGGCGAGCCCCACCCCTTCGCCGGCGAACTTGATCAGATGGTCCACGAGGATGCCCCCGCTCTGGCTCACGAAGGATACATTCCCGATGGCGGGTTTCACCATGCGTTCGCCCGGCAGGAAGAAGGTGTCCACGTGCGAGGGGACGTAGATCCCGAGGCAGTTTGGTCCTACAAAGGGGAATGAAGCCTCCTTTGCGATTGCGACGATCCGGTCCTGCAGGTCCTGCCTGCCGGTCTCCTTGAACCCCCCCGAGATGACGGTTGCGGAGCGGACCTTCGCCCGGATGCACTCGGAAAGGACATCAGGCACGAAATCGGCCCGGACCGCGATCACCGCGAGGTCGATTGGTTCGGGGATCTCCGAGACGCTCCGGTGGATCGCCTGGCCGTTCATGGTTCCGCCGCGGGGGTTGACCCCGTAGACCTTCACCGGGTAGCGAAGCAGGTTCTTGGTGAAAATCTCGTTGGCCGGATGGCGGTAGTTGGTCGATGAGACCCCGAATACCGCCATGGTCCGGGGCTCGAAAAGGGGTTTGAGATCCATGATGCCCTCCTATCAGGCTGTTGAAAAATGCTCATCTGCTGCGTTGCGCTGCAAACCTCATCGCTCGACGTATTTCTATATACGCCTCGCTCTTCGGTTTTTGCACGCCTTGCATCTGAGCATTTTTGAACAGCCTGCCCAGGGGGGTGTTTTTCAACACCCTCCTTAAATCAGGAACGATTTTCCGTCACCCCGCGACCTATACGCGGCGGGGCGGCTCAGCGGCCGTTCGGCGCGAAGAGGGCCTCTATGAACTCCTCGGCCCGGAAGGGGCGCAGGTCGTCGACCTGCTCGCCGACGCCGATGTAGCGGAGCGGGATGCCCAGCTCCTTTGCGATCCGGATCACGACGCCCCCCTTCGATGTCCCGTCTAGCTTCGTCAGGATGAGCCCGGTGACGCCGATCTCGTCCCGGAACATCCGCGCCTGGGCGATGGCGTTCTGGCCGGTCGTCGCGTCGAGGACGAGAAGGATCTCGTGCGGCGCGCCGGGGAGTTCGCGCGCCATGATCCGCTTCATCTTCTTGAGCTCCTCCATCAGGTTCACCTTCGTGTGGAGGCGGCCCGCCGTGTCGATGATCACTACGCCCGGCCGGCCGGCTTTGGCGGCGCGCATCGCATCGAAGACGACGGCAGCCGGATCGGCGTTGGCGGCCTGCCGGATCAGCGGGACGTTCACCCTTTTCGCCCAGACCTCCAGCTGTTCGATGGCCGCCGCCCGGAAGGTGTCGGCGGCGACGAGCGTCACCGCGCGCCCCTCCGCCTTCAGGCTGCGGGCAAGCTTGCCGATGGTGGTTGTCTTGCCCGTGCCGTTCACGCCGACGACCATGATCGTGTAGATCCCGTCGGGCGGGATCGAAAGCGGGGCCTCGTTCCGGAGAAGGATCTCCCGCATCGTCTCCCGGAGGACCTTGCGGAGGATCTCGGGACTCCCGAGCTCCTTGCGCTTCACCTTTTCCTTCAGGGATTCGATCAGCTCGCCGGTGAAGGCCGGCCCAACGTCTGCCGCGATGAGCGCCTCTTCCAGTTCGTCGAAGAGCGGCTGATCGATCTGCTTGCTGCCGAGAAGGATATCGTCGACATCCGTCAGAAGAAGTTTCCGTGTCTTGGCAAGCCCCGACTTCAGACGGTCGAAGAAGCCTTTTTTATCGTTATTCTGTTCCATGCACCTTTTCCCTGGTCTGGGTTGTGCCGTTGCCCCGCTCCAGCAGGAGGGGCGGCGATGTGGGGATTTCTATAATGCTTTTTGACGGCAAATGCAAAACAAAACCCCCGCGGGGTGCCGCGGGGGCCTCTGTTGAGAGATGATTCACTGAACCGCTCCCCCCTTGCCGGGCAGGCAGCGGCGGCGATCGGTGATCCTCACCGGAGCCCTTGACCGAAACGGATGGTTATCCGGATCGGATCGATATCATGATGCCGTTCTATGGGTCTAAGGTACCTTGGTGGTCGTCTTGACCTTGCGGCCTTTTTCAAAAACCTGCCCCTCGGCAAAGAGAAACACGACGCCGACCAGACAGACAACGCTGCCGAGCAAGGCTAAGATAATTTGGACATAGGTCGGCGGTTGAAAAGTACTGATCAGAGCCAACCCCGTCACCGCAATCACAATGGTAAAGAACCCACCCAGTTTTTCCAGCATATTTGAACCCCCGTTACTACGACTTATTTGAAGTTGACGAATGGTCATCCTTCGCTTTTCCGAAGTGGACGATGGTGTAAAGCATGAGACAGCCCGACGCGCACACGAGACAGAAAATGATCATCACATGCACGGGGAGCTTGGTGAACAACGCCCACAAAAGGAAATTACCAATAACGGTGCCGCTTACTAACAAAAAATGTCGCATCTTTCTCCCCCCAATTGAGGTTATCGTGGTTCAGTACAACCCGCTCCGAAATTCCGGCGCGGAAGCGGTAACCTCTGTCATCCGCTATACACCAACGACGGCACCCACAGACCGATCTGCGGAAACATGTACAGCAAAAAGATCGCCAAACACTGGATCACCATGAACGGCATCATCCCGATGAAGATCTGGTTGAGTGTCACGTGCGGCGGCGCCACCCCCTTCAGGTAGAAGGCGGCCATCGCCACCGGTGGCGAGAGGAACGCCGTCTGGAGGTTCAGGGCCACCAAGAGACCAAAGAAGAGGGGGTCGATGTTGAAGTTCGCCAGGAGCGGGATGAAGATCGGCATGAAGATGACGATGATCTCTGTCCACTCCAGCGGCCAGCCCAGCAGAAAGATGATCACCTGCGCCAGCAGCATGAACTGGGTCGGCGTCATGTTCATCGACATCACCCAGGTATTGATGATCTCCTGGCCGCCCAGGAGGGCGAAGGCCGCCGCGAAGGTGTTCGAACCGATGAAGAGCCAGCAGACCATGGCCGAGGTTTTGGCGGTGAGGAAGACCGACTCCTTGACGACGGTGAAATTGAGCTGTTTGTACGCCGCCGCCAGGACAAAGCCCCCGAAGGACCCCATGGCCGCCGCCTCGGTCGGGGTTGCGAGCCCCGCGACGATCGACCCCAAGACCCCGAGGATAATCAGGGCCAGCGGGAAGAACGACCCGAGAAGCATCTTGAAGATCTCGAGACGGGCGAAGGTAAAGATCACATAAAAGATCACCAGACCAACCGCGACGATGCCAAATGTGATCCAGAACGCCAGCGGGGCTGGATTGCGTCCGGGCGCCGCCGGGGTGATCGGCTTTGCAGCAGCGACCTCGGCGGGAGGCGTCCGGGGTGCCGTCGGGGTTGCAGCCACCGCGGGTGCCCCAGGAGCTGTTTCGGCCGGAGGCGCCGCGAGACCACCCTCTTCGGCCGGGGGCTCCGCGAGATCGCCCTCATTCGCTTCCTGCACTGCCTCTTCACCCCCGGCTGACGATCCTTCGATCAAAGAGCCGCCGCCCATCTGCTGCACGCCTGACGTATCCACAAGCGAAGGTGCTGTCGTCCAGAGCCAGATCACCAGAATGAGGAGCGAGGCCGCCACCAGAGGAAGGATGGCGATGATCAGGTGGTTGAGCAGAGTCTTCATCGGGACGTCGGCGTTCCGCTTCCCCTTGATCGCACCGATCAGCCCGACCATGACGTTGTTGGTTTTCTTTGAGAGCACTTCCGCGAACTCGGGCAACTCGACACGCTGGTCCTCCGCGGAGAGGGGTGGGGCGATGCTGGGCTTGAGTTTCGCGGAGATGATGATGTAGCCCAGATATAGACCCGTCAGCATGAAACCGGGCAGAAAGGCCCCGGCATAGAGCTGGACGACCGAGACGCCCGCGGTCGCGCCGTAAAGGATCAGGAGGACCGAAGGCGGGATCAGGATGCCGAGGGTTCCCCCGGCGGTCACGACACCCGCCGAAAGGCGGGTGCTGTATCCGGCCTTGAGCATCGCCGGAAAGGCGAGGAGTCCCATCAAGGTGACGCAGGCGCCGATGATCCCGGTGGCGGTCGCGAAAATTGCGCAGGTGATGACCGTCGCCACCGCGAGCGACCCGGGGATCCGTGCGGTCGCCAGGTGGAGGCTCTTGAAGAGCCTGCCGATCAGGTTGGCCCTCTCGACGAGATACCCCATGAAGACGAAGAGCGGGATCGAGATCAGAACGTCGTTGTTCATGACGGCATAGGCCCGCTGCGCCACCAGGTATAACGTGTGGTCCACCGCCGTATTCGGGTTCTGGCCGTAATAGCAGAAAAAGGCGAACATCGATCCCATCCCCATCAGGGTGAAGGCGGTGGGAAAGCCGAGCATGATTGCGATGACGATCATCGCCAGCATCAGAAGGCCCAGGTGGCCGTTCGTCCATTGCGCAAAGGGGGGCATCATCCAGACCACGCCGATGACGACCAGTGCCATAATCGATATTCCAAACCAGGCTTCTTTTTTCATTTGTCGCCCCCTTTTCCGTGCGTCACATACTGATCGAGCTTCGCGATATCCTCATCGGTGACTTGCACGGTCGCCTTCAGTTTCTCGACGTCGACCTCCTCGACGTCCTGGATGCGCGAGGGCCACTGGCCGGTCTTGAGGCACAGGATGCAGCGGATCATCTCAATGATCCCCTGAACGAGGATGCACGCTCCGGCGATGGGGATGATGGTCTTGAACGGGTAGATCGGGGGGCCGTTGGCGGTGATGCCCGAGTGCTCCCAGATCGCCCAGGCATCGCCGGCATAGGTGTATCCGGCCCAGCAGAGGGCGGTCATCCCCGGAAGAAAAAACACAATGTAGAGCGTCAGGTCGAGGCCGGCCTGCACACGCGGCGGAAAGAAGCCGTAGAGGACGTCGCCGCGGACCATGTTGTTCTTCGAAAGGGTATAGGCGCCCGCCATCATGAAGAGCGTGCCGTACATCTGGATCATCCCGTCGAAGGCCCAGTCGTGTGGGGCGTCGAGGGCGTAGCGCGAGAACACCTCATAGGTGATCATAAAGGTAAGCGTTACGATGAGCCAGGAAAAGGCCGTGCCCACGAAGGTGCTGAACTTGTCAACGGTCAACAACAATTTCTGCATAATCACCTCTGTTCAAGAAATCAGCCACCCGGTATGCACCGGGTGGCTGATCGGTCATCTGCCAAATCTCATTACTTTTTCTTCGGTTCGGCCTTGGGTGCCGCCGCGGGTGCAGCTTTCGGGGCCGCGGGTGCGGCCTTCTTCTTGCCGAAGTAATAATTATAGGCCATGCGGGGGCTGACCACGTAGTCGAGCTTCCATTTCACCGCACGTTCGGCGAATTTCCGCTGCGAGGCGGCGATCTCCTTGAAGAGCGGGTTCTTGGCCGAATATTCCGCCTCGACCTTGTCGAAGATCTCGAGCTGCCTCATGAGGATCGAATCCGGCGTCTTGTAGAACTTCACCTTGTCCTTGGTCTGGAGTTCGATGTAGTCCTTGGAGTAGCGGTCGATCGATTTCCAGGTGATGTCCGCCGATGCGGCATCAACGGCGTTGTCGATGATTACCTTCATTTTGTCCGGCAGCGCGTCGAATTTGGCCTTGTTGAAGAGGATCTCGAAACACTCGGCGCTCTGGTGGTAGCTCTGGAGCATGCAGACCTTCGAGACGTCCGGGAAACCGAGGAGCCGGTCGGAGGAGGCGTTGTTGAATTCCGCCCCGTCGAGGAGGCCGCGGTCCAGGGCGGGAACGATCTCGCCGCCGGGGAGCGCATTGACCGCCGCACCCATCCCCTTGAACAGGTCGATGGAGATACCCACGGTGCGGAACTTGAGTCCCTTGAAATCGTCTGGCTTGGTGATCGGCTTCTTGAACCAGCCCAGGGGCTGTGTCCACATCGGCCCGTAGGAATAAGATTTGACGCTGACACCGATGGCATCGTAGACCCTCTGGAAAAATTCCTTGCCGCCGCCGTACTTGTGCCACGAGAGCATCATGTCGGCGTCCATCCCATAGCAGGGGCTCGATCCCCACAGCGACAGGGCGTTGTTCTTGCCGTAGTGGTAAACGAAGACCCCGTGGCCGCCGTCGAGCGTCCCCTTGGAGACCGCATTCAACAGGTCGAAGGCCGGCACCACTGCACCCGCCGGCAGCACCTCGATCTTCAGATCGCCGCCGGTCATTTCGTTGACCTTTTTGGCGAAATCGAGGGCATACTCATGGAAGATGTCCTTCGTCGGCCAGGTGGACTGCCAGCGCATGGTAATCGGCCCCTGCGCCTTGAGAACCGAGGGGAAACCCAGGGTTGCGGCCCCAGCGGTCGCCAACGCGGCGCCGGCGAGGAACTTGCGGCGTGATACGCCCGTCTGCTTTGTGTCTTTACCCAGTTCTGTCTTTTTCATAAATCCCTCCATTTAGTGTTCATGAAAAACCGACCGTCCTGAAAATGCCGCCCTAACCGATAAACACAACATCTCCGAAGCCCTTTTGGACTCCGTTTGTTGGATAAGAACTTCTTGTTCACCCTTAAAATCCTCGAATCCGGCAACCAAGTGATGCAAAGGAAAAAACTGGAAAAAACGACAGGGCTCACGTCTCCCATCATGCGCATTCCATATCCGGTCAACATTCAAACAATTCGGTCTGTTTGCCGCGACAATGAAATCATCAAGGAACAAAGAAATATTGTCAAACAATATCAGCTGATTATGCCAATGAAGCTTTCCGAACCATTGCTGATACTAATATTCGAATGCGTGATTTGTCAAGAGAAAACGTATGAGAGAAAAAGTATGCGTTTTCTGTTTTTCTCTTCATAAAAAACTGATATACGCTACCGCGAAGTGGTCTGGTAATCTTACTGTTCCATTCATGACCCATTGAGGACGAGAAGATGAAAAAGAAAATTTTTGTTACCCGGGAGGTCTTTGGGGAGGTCCTGGATTTTCTGGCGTCTCATTTCGAGGTAACAGCCAATCAGGAGGACAAGGTTCTGGGCGCTGAAGAACTGGCCCTGGCGCTCGCCGACAAGGAGGGGGCGCTGACCACGCTGACCGAAAGGATCGATTCGGACCTCCTGCTCCGCTGTCCCAAACTGAATGTGGTCTGCAACATCGCCGTGGGGTACAACAACATCGATCTGGAAGCCTGCAACGCCCACGGGGTTATGGCCACCAACACCCCCGGCGTGCTGGATGACACCACCGCCGATTTTGCCTGGGCGCTGATCCTTGCCACGGCGCGCCGTCTCAACGAGGCCGAAGCCTACGTCCGGGAAGGACGATGGGACAAGTGGCGGCTCAAACAGTTTCTCGGCGTGGATGTTCACCACGCCACATTGGGCATCGTCGGCCTGGGACGGATCGGCCAGGTCGTGGCCCGCCGCGCGATGGGTTTCGAGGTGGAGGTGCTCTACCATGATGTCCGCCAGGCCTCGCCGGAGATCGAGTCGGCCTGCCGGGCCAGGTATGTGACCAGGGAGGAGCTCTTCGGCAGCGCGGATATCGTCACGATTCATATACCCTACAGCCGAGAGACCCACCATGCCGTTGGCGCCCCGGAGATCGCCCTCATGAAAAAATCGGCAATCCTCATCCATGCCGCCCGGGGCGGGGTGGTGGATGATGCGGCCCTGGTCGAGGCGCTCCGCAAGGGGGCTATTGCCGGTGCTGGTCTCGATGTCTTCGAAGGGGAGCCGGTCCTTCATCCGGGATTTCTGGAACTGAAGAATGTGGTCCTGTCGCCCCATATTGCCAGTTCCTCCGAGAAAACGCGGTTTAGAATGGCGATGATGGCCGCGGAAAATTGTGTAGCCGCACTATCTTCCGGAAATCCCCCCAACCTATTGAATCCGGGGGTAATCAAAAAATGATGGACAAGCCGCTGCACACCTTAAGCCTGATTGAAGCTTCACAGGGGATCCGGAAACGGCGATTCACCTCCGAAGCGTACACTGAGGCCCTCCTGGCGAGGATCGCATCGCTGGATGGAGAGATCCATGCCTGGGCCTGGCTTGAGCCCGAAGAGGCCATCAAAGCCGCCCGCCTTTCCGACCGCCATCTCCACTCGGGCGCCGCACCCGGCGCCCTCCAGGGGCTGCCCATCGGCGTGAAGGATATCTATGCCACGGCTGGCGTCCTTACGGAAATGGGTTCTCCAGCCTTTGCCGGACACGTCCCCGTGGAGTCAGCCAAGGTGATTGAACGGCTTGAGGCCCGAGGGGCCTTCGTGATGGGCAAGACCGTGACCACCGAATGCGCCTTTCTGACCCCCGGAAAGACACGCAATCCCTGGAATACGCTGCACACACCGGGCGGGTCGTCCAGCGGCTCCGCCGCGGCAGTCGCAGCCGGCTTTGTTCCGGCCGCCCTGGGAACGCAGACCAACGGCTCCGTCATCCGGCCTGCTGCCTTTTGCGGTGTTGTGGGCTATAAACCGACCCAGGGTCTGATTCCCATCGAGGGTGCCCTGACCTTTAGTCATACGCTGGATCAGCCCGGCGTTTTCACCCGCAGCGTGGAGGATGCCTCCTGGCTGGCGACGGCCCTGACCGGGGAAACCGCAACTCTCTCTCCCGAAGTCGGCGCCCGTTCCACGCCTCCCTGCATGGCGGCCGTCAGAACCCCCGTCTGGGATCAGGCCGAAGAGCACGCCCGGCAGAACTTCGGCGAAAACATCCAAACCCTCAGAAAAGCCGGCGCCCGCATCGAGGAGGTCGAATTGCCCGGGATCTTCAACCTTGCCCACCGGACGATTCGAACCATCATGGCCGTCGAGGCTGCCCTGAACCTGGAGGAGCTGTACCTCAGAGAGCCTCCCGTCCTGAGCCCGACCCTGAGGGATTTCATCATCGAGGGACGGAACACGGGGGCGGTGGTCTATCTGCAGGCCCTGAAGCTGCGCCTCGCCCTGAAGGATGAACTGGAGCGGTTCCTGGAAAAATATGACGCCCTCATTACCCCTCCCACGACGGGAGAGGCGCCGGCGACGCTGGAGCATACGGGAAACCCCGGCTTCTGCAGCATCTGGAGCCTCTGTGGTGTCCCGGCCGTTACGATCCCGGTCGGATTCGGTCCCCGGGGGCTGCCCCTGGGATTGCAGATCGTGGGTCCGACGGGGAAAGATGACCAGGTATTGTCCTCGGCACACTGGTGTGAAGGGCTGTTTTCTTTTCCCCCTTTAAGGAGATAGAGATAAATCTTCTCTAGCGAAACGAAATCGTGAAGAAGGCCCCCTCCGGGTCGGTCTTAATCGGTGCGGGCAAGTTTGGCAGCATGTATCTGGCCCAGGCAAGGAGTACGGAGGACATCACCTTGCCGCCATTGCCGACCTGGCCCCGATCCTCAGATTCTGTTTAATTGGTTTTGAAGAAGATCGCAATCTGCCATCGGTCCTTGTATATCGCGGCAATCGTCGTTGAGCCGAACGTCGTGTGATTGGCCAAGGGCACGATGATCTTTCCATTTTTATTAATTTTCCTTGACACACGCAACACCTATCTGTGCCTTTAACTCATGATATAGCAATATCATATCAACTATTTGCACATATTGCCCTGCCAGAAAAGAGACTTGCGCATTGGTTAACTGATTTGCCTAATACTAAATTTTTCTTGACAGCGGATTTCGCCGCCGGTATATGAATATCAAATGTTTCTATTGTAGTTGCTTTTCTGTAAGATTTGGACCATCCGATTCAACGGTTTTACCTATGGGTTGAACCCTGTTTGCAATGCGGGATGCATGGTGCAGTCTTTGAGGAAAACTCAACCAGAAAAGGGCTTATGAAGCATGCTGATCCCATAGCGCTCCAAAAATCCATTCCCCTCCGGTCTAACGGCAATGCTCCGGGAGATCCAGCCATCGCCAAGAATAACGTGGCAATAAGAATAGGAAGCAGGCTGAAGCAGGTCCGGAAACAATCCGGGCTGACCCAGAAGCGACTCGCCGAAGGGACGGGGCTGTCTTCTGCACTTCTCTCCAGGATAGAAAATGGGCTTACTGTGCCTTCCATCCCCACCCTGGAAATGATCACCAAGACGTTGAAGGTGGAGATCGGCTACTTCTTCAAAGAAGATAAGGGAGATCGCTACATCATCAGCTCTCATGCCAAGCGGCGTGTCATCCTCTCCAGATCCCAAAACAACCAGAAACCCGCCTATGAACTCGAGTTGTTGACGGAGGGCATGAAGGACCCCTTCATGGAACCGTTCATTCTCAGTGCGGTGGGCAAGGAGGAGGAGGTCGAGGCGCGAACCCATGACGGTCAGGAGTTCATGTACGTTCTTGAGGGCAGGATAAAACTGAACCTTGATGGAGAGGTTTTTCTTTTGAAAAAAGGGGATGCTGCATACTGGAACGGTGTTGTTCCCCATAAGTTGACCAGCGTGGGGAAGAGAGTGGCCAAATCGCTTCACGTCCACCTCATCCCGGGACGCTGGACCGGCACCTTTCAATTTGAAGATCGCAACAGGGTGGGATGAACAGGATCGGATGCGGTTCCCTTCAAGGGCAATAAGGGAAGTTTCAGTATATCCGCTCGGTTGTGACGGCGTGTCGTTATTCGGGAGTCGGGTCTGTCGAGGAGGCGGGGGGTGAATCCTTTTTTAATATAATATTGTTGATTGACATATTCCATTTGAAGGAGGGCATGCATGGAGCCATCGATACGCACCCAGGAATTGCTGCGACTTTACCGAACCATGGTGACCATCCGTACGTTTGAAACATTGGCGGGTGATTTTTTTGCCGCCGGCAAGATCCCCGGATTTATCCATCTGTCCATTGGCCAAGAGGCCTCCTCAACGGGTGTTTGCTCCGCACTGCGACCGGATGACTATATTGTCACGACCCACCGGGGACACGGCCACGTTATCGCCAAGGGTGGGGATCTGAAGAAGATGATCGCAGAACTCATGGGCCGCAAGACGGGATACTGCAAAGGCAAAGGCGGTTCCATGCATATTGCCGACTTTTCACTGGGCATCCTGGGGGCAAACGGTGTTGTGGGCGGCGGTTTCCCAATTATCACTGGGGCAGGATTGTCAATAAAGCTCCGCCACACCGACCAGGTAGCCGTCTGTTTCTTTGGCGACGGCGCTTCGAACCGCGGCCCTGTTCACGAGGCCATGAATATGGCTTCCATCTGGAAGCTTCCCATATTGTTCGTTTGCGAGAACAATTGCTACGCCTCGACCACACCGCAAGCCTATGCCTGTTCCGTGAACAATATCGCTACCCGCGCCGCCGCTTACAATTTCCCAGGGGTGACCGTGGACGGCAATGACATCCTTGCTGTCCGTGAAGCTGCAGACAAGGCGGTCGATCGGGCCCGCCGCGGCGAAGGCCCTACCCTTCTTGAAAACAAGACATACCGACGACGCGGTCACTTCGAGGGAGATCCTCAAAAATATCGGACTCAGGCGGAGGTGGCAGAATGGGAGAATAAAAACGATCCCATTGTCCGCTTTGCTTCCGTCTTGAAAAAGAAAAAGATCCTGACCGGCGAAAAGGAAAGAGAGATCCAAGAACAAGTTGACAATGAGTTAAAAGAAGCAGTTGCATTTGCCGAACAGAGTGAATGGCCCAAACCCGAAGAGGCCATGGAGGACATGTTCATCAACCCATAGTAAGACGGAGAATATCCCATGACAGAGAGGATGATAAGCTGTTCTGTTGCCATTTGCGAGGCGCTCACGGAAGAGATGACCCGGGATGATGCGATCTTCATCATCGGCGAGGATTTGGTGGCGCATGGAGGCATTTTCGGTCAGTTCAAAGGCCTGCCGGAGAAGTTTCCCGGCCGGCTCATCGACTCTCCCATATCCGAATCGTGCATTGTCGGGGCCGGACTGGGTGCGGCCCTCACCGGCATGCGGCCGCTGGTGGATATGCACTTTGCCGATTTTGTTACCTGCGCCATGGATGAGATCGTCAATCAGACGGCCAAAATCCGCTACATGTTCGGCGGGCAAGTCAAAGTTCCTCTTGTCATTTGGGCGCCGGATGGCGCGGGATTGAGCGCGGCGGCACATCATTCCCAGTCGTTGGAGAGTTGGTTTGTCCACACTCCGGGATTGAAGGTGGTCGTCCCCAGCGAACCGGCGGACGTGAAGGGGCTTCTGAAGGCGGCCCTCCGCGATGACGATCCCGTCATCTTCTTCCAGCACAAGAAACTTTTTGCCAAGGAAGGTCCCGTGCCGGAAGGTGAACATATTATCCCCTTGGGGAAGGCGGCAGTCAAGCGCTCCGGCGGCAGTGTGACCATCCTGACATATGGGTCGGGGTTCTACATGAGCATGGAGGCGGCCAATGAGCTTGCCGGCATGGGCATAGAAGCTGAGGTCATCGACCTGCGAACCCTGAAGCCTCTTGATTTTGACACGATTGCCGGATCGATCCAAAAAACAAACCGGGCGGTGGTCGTCCATGAGGCATGTCTCACCGGCGGCTTCGGGGCTGAGGTGTCAGCGAGGATCAACAGCGAGCTGTTCGATTATCTGGATGCGCCGGTCCTGCGCGTGGCCGCCAAGGATGTCCCCATGCCCTTTTCACCTTGTATGGAGAAGTTCGTTTTACCCAAGGTCGAAGATGTAATCAAGGCTGTGCGTGCTGTCACCTATCGATAGCGGTGAAAAGTGCATGTCATGTGGAAAAGAGCCGTTTGAAAACAGACAAGAGAAATCGAAGAGGGCGACGCGAAATCAACCGATTCGTCACGTCGTAGCGGATCATCCGACTGCGGGGTGAAGCGCCGCCGAAAACCCCAACCAAAAGGAGGATGTCACATGAACAAGATAGGTCGTATCGGGTTTATCGCAATGTTCATGGCACTGGTGTTCGGCACGATGGCATCTCATGCGCTGGCCCAGCAAATGGTAATCAAGATGGGGCACATTTATCCGCCGGAGAGCCTTTATTCCAAGACCATCGAGCGGATCGCCAAGAACGTCGATGCGCACTCCAACGGAAAGATCAAAATCCAGGTTTACGGCAGCGGTGGTTTGGGTGACTGGCGCGAGATCATCGAAGCCATGCAGATCAGCACCGTTCAGATGGCTTTCGAGAGCGTGGGGACCCTCGACCGCTACGATCCTCTGCCCGGGATCGAGGCATTTCCCTACCTCTTCAGGGATCTTGACCACTTCAAGAAATTCTGGTTCGGCCCTTTGGCCAAGCAGTTGCATGACGACATTGCCGCCAAAACCAAATTCCGCACGGTTGGTGCCATCTATCGTGGCAGCCGTAACCTCACCTGCAACCGTGAGATCAAATCGATCGATGATTTGAAGGGTCTCAAGCTGAGGGTCCCTCCGTTGAAGATGTACAGAGCGACCTGGGAAGCATTCGGCGCCTCTCCGGTTCCCATGGCCTTTAACGAGCTTTTCACGGCCATGCAGCAGGGGATCGTTGACGGTCAGGAAAACCCCCTCGTCACCATCGATGACTTCAAATTCAATGAAGTCTGCAAGTATCTGGTCATGACCAAGCACGTCCTGGGCACGCAGACCTACATGTTCTATGAACCCTGGTTTGTGCAGCTTCCCAAGGATGTTCGGGAACTTTTGGTGAAAGATGTCGAGGAAGGATGCGCCTGGGCGAACGTCGAAGCGGAAAAATTGGAGGAGAGCCTAAAGGCCGGTCTTGTCAAGAAGGGTATGAAACTCATCGAACCAGACTTGGCTCCCTATCGCGCCAAGACGGCCAACATCATCAACGATTTCCCCGCGCTCAAGGGCTACTACGATAAGATCAAGGCTCTTTAGCAATGTCGGTTGTTGTCATGTACCCCCGGATTCGTGCGTCGGGGGTACATGTTTTGCGAGTTCTCAGGGAGGGGTTGCAGGCCCGCCTGGGATATTCCTTTAGGCACTTGCAAGACAGGATTTTGCGCTTATGCCGATTTCAAAAAATTTTCAGAACAAGTACGGTATTGTGACGGGCGCTGCCAGCGGGATCGGGCGGGCCGCAGCTCTGAACCTGGCACAATCCGGCGCTGGACTGAGTCTGGCCGACATCGAGGACAATGCTTTGAAAACGCTTGCCGGCGAAATTGAAAAAAATGGCGACCCGAATCCGCTCATCGTTAAAACCGATGTTTCCTCCGAAACCGATGTGCAATCCCTCGTGGAAAAAACAAAGGCGTCCTTTGGCAGGATCGACTTTCTCGTGACCAGCGCCGGTATTCTGCGCCGAACGAAATTTGCCGACATGCCGATTTCCGAATGGGATTTAATGTTGGCTGTCAACTTGCGCGGGCCGTTCCTGTGCTGTAGGGCGGTTGTCCCGATCATGATCCAGCAGGGCGGCGGTATCATCGTGAACGTTGCCTCGCTGGCCGGTCGCACCGCAAGCGTTCTGGGTGGAGCCCACTACACGGCTGCCAAGCATGGGGTGGTTGGGCTGACCAGGCACATCGCCCGAGAGCTTGGTCCCTATGGGATCCGGGCCAATGCCTTCTGCCCGGGAGCCACGCTCACGCCCATGGTGCAACGGGCGACCCCATCCGAAGAGTTGGACCGGATCGCATCGGGAATGCCAATCCGGCGTTGGTCCAAACCGGAGGAGCAGGCCCGGGTGATCGCGTTTCTGTTGAGCGAGGATTCGAATTTCATCACTGGGGCCTGCATCGATTCCAACGGCGGTGCAGTGATGGTGTGACACCGCTTTTCTGCGGCTGTTGAACGCAAAGGAGAGGTGATTGCCGATGAGCAAATTCTTCGATCTTGTTGAGAAGGCACTGGATACCATCCTGATTTTCATGATGATCGTTATGAGCAGCGCCGTGATCATCCAGGTGGCTTCCCGCTACATATTCAACCGGCCCACGAGTTGGTCGGAGGAGTTGGCTCGCTATCTTTTCGTCTGGGTCACTTTTTTAGGGTCTGCCGTGGTGATACGCAAACGCAGGCATGTGGATGTGAGTGTCCTTACCGACAAGCTTCCGCCTCGGGTCGCCTGGGTCGTTTACATCATTGCCGACGCGGCCATGCTTTTCCTGCTGGGAACCCTCACCTGGGCCGGCGTCGGGATGGCCACCGTGGCCAACCGTCAGCTTTCAGCCGCCATGGACCTGCCCATGTCCTTGGCCTACGCGGCCATGCCGGTGGGGACCGGGCTCATGTTCGTCTTCCTGATCGCCGCCATGGTGTGGGAATGGAAACACGGTCGGCGGATTGGAAGAGGTGACCAGCTATGAACACGATCCTCATGCTGATTCTTCTTGCGGCGATCCTGATCCGGATCCCGCTATCCCTGTCCCTCGGTTTCGCTTGCCTCGTGGTCCTGCTCATTACTGAAAACGTTTCGGTCCTCATCATGCCCCAGCGCATGTTCGCGGGTATCGATTCTTTCTCGCTGCTGGCCATACCGTTCTTCCTGCTGGCCGGCAACCTCATGTCGGCCAGTGGGATCACCCAGCGCGTTCTCGCGTTCGCCAACTCCATAGTGGGGAGATTTCCCGGCGGGTTGGCCATGACCAACATTGTGACCAACATCTTTTTCGGGGGGATCTCCGGGTCCGCCGTGGCGGACTGCGCGGCCATCGGCAGCATCATGATGCCGGCGATGATGAAAGAAGGATACGACAAGGCTTTCACCGTGGCGGTGAACGCCAATGCGGCGATCGTGGCCCCCATCATCCCGCCCAGCATTCTCTTCGTCATGTACGGTGTGCTGACGGGCCAATCGATCACCCGACTTTTTGTGGCCGGTGCGGTTCCGGGCGTTTTGATCGGGCTGGGCTTCATGTTCGTCGCCTATTTCGTCTCCAAGAGGCGCAATTACCCGCGGCATTCACCTGCCAGTTTCCGGGAAATCCTGGTGACATTTAAGGACTCGGCTTTGGCGATCCTCATGCCGTTGTTTATCCTGGGAGGAATCGTTACGGGTGTCTTCACGGTGACGGAATGCTCGGCCATGGCGGTAGTCTACGCCTTGATCGTCGGCGTGCTCGTGTACAGGGGTCTTAAACTGAAGGACCTCATTGCGGTCATCCGGTCCACTTGTCACACCACCGCCATCATCATGCTCATTGTGGGCATGGCCAAGGCCTTCAGTTGGTTGATGATCAACAACCGACTGCCCGAGTCCGTCGCCTCCTTCATTCTGCAGACTACGTCGAACCCGATCGTCATCCTGATGCTGATCAATGTTGTTCTTCTCATTGCGGGCTGTTTCATGGAGGCCAACGCGATCCTTGTTATGTTCATCCCTGTGTTATACCCTCTGACACAGATGGCCGGGATCGATCCCATCCACTTTGGGGTCATCGCCTGCGTCAACCTTTGCGTCGGCCTGGTGACCCCGCCGGTGGGCCTGACGCTGAACCTGTCGTGCCAGATGACGGATTGCAAACTGGAAGATGGGGCCATGGAATCTCTGCCGTTCCTGGCCATAGGCTTCATCGGATTGTTGGTGCTGACCTACTATCCGCCGCTTTCGCTTGTCTTGCCGGGTTTGCTGATGCGTTGACATAGATGACAAGGAGCATAGTTCATGATACATTTCCCCCATATTTCTGAAATGACAGGATGTACATGATGTGTCGCATGGATCCCAAGGTAGGATTCATGATGATGAGTTCAGAACAAAATGACGAACCATGGATGCTTGCGGAATTGAAGCGGGAATGCATCCCGGCACGTAAGACGGATACCCGCTTGCGGTTCAAATGATTTGGGATTGTTTGACGTTACCCTATAACAAGATCATGGAGGATTGCACGTGGCGACTACGGTTATCATGCCCAAACTTGGCTTGACCATGAAAGAAGGGACGATTGAGAAGTGGCTGAAACAGGAAGGAGATCGCGTTGATAAAGGGGAACCGCTTGTTGAAATCATCACGGAGAAGCTCAACTTTCAATATGAGTCTCCCGCTTCCGGCATTCTCCGGAAGATCCTTCATCCCGCGGGGAAGGTCGTTTCCGTGACCACCCCCATTGCCATTATTGCCGAGGAAGGTGAGGCATTGCCGGAGATAGAGGCAGGCAAACCCGATGCTCCCAAAGAGGCGTCGGCGCCTGCTGCTGCAGTACAGGGCGAAAGGAAAGAACATGGGGAACGGATTTTCGCCTCCCCCGTCGCCAGAAAGACCGCTCAGGAAAAAGGAATCGATCTTTCTTTGGTAAAAGGGTCTGGTCCGGAAGGAAGGATTACTCAGGCCGATGTTTTAAAAGCGGCCGAGAGAGTTCAGACCGAAGGGGTAAAACCTTCGGTTCAAACGCAGAAATCAGAGGATACCATCATCCCTCTCAAGGGCATCCGCAAAATCATTGCCCAGCGAATGACAGACAGTTTCCAGAACACACCCCATTTCTACCTTTCAGTGGAGGTAGACATGTCTGCGGTCCAGGACCTGAAAGAAAGGGTGAAGGATGAAATCGAAAAGCGCGCCAAGGTCAAATTAACCCTGACCGATATATTGGTCAGAATAGTGGCCTCGGCGCTGAAGGAGCACCCCATCATGAACTCCCGATTCGAGGGAGACCAGATCCGGTTGCTCGAAGAAATCAATGTTGGCGTTGCGATCGCCCTTGCGGATGGGTTGATCGTTCCAGTCGTCCGCAAAGCAGATCAAAAATCATTATCGGAAATCGCATCTGCGATCAGAACCATCACAAAAAGGGCAAGAAGGGGGAAGCTCTCTCTGGAAGATGTCGGAGGAGGGACATTCACCCTGTCCAATATGGGGATGCTTGGGATCGATAAAATCAATCCCATCATCAATCCGCCGGAATGTGCCATCCTGGGGGTGGGCAGGACAATCGAAAAACCGGTGGTTCGGGGAGGGGAAATCAAGATCAAACCCATGGCATGGTTCACTTTATCCTCCGACCACCGCATCGTCGATGGGGCGGCCGCGGGTTCGTTCTTGAGCCGTATCCAGAAAATAATCGAAAACCCCGCATACCTGCTCGTTTAATTCAATGAGAACGATCAGGCGGGAACCAGGCAAGGGGCAGGTGGGAAAATGACATCAAAAATCGATACCAAACGTTGCCTCAAAATGTACGAACAGATGTTGACGATCCGGCATTTTGAGGAAAAAGCGATCGAGCTGTTTGAACATAATCTCATCCGCGGAAACATTCACCCCTGCATCGGGCAGGAGGCCGTTTCCGTGGGGGCCTGTACCCCTCTTCGGCGGGACGATTATATGGTGAATACCCATCGAGGACACGGCAACTGTATCGCCAAAGGGGCGGATCTGAAATTGATGATGGCGGAGCTTTTCGGGAAATCAACGGGCTATTGCAAGGGCAAGGGAGGCTCCATGCACATTGCCGACTTCAAGGGAGGAAACCTGGGAGCCAACGGCATCGTCGGCGGCGGTCTTCCGATCGCCGTAGGAGCGGGTATCGGCATTCAAAACAGGGGGACGGACCAGGTCTCCGTCTGTTTCTTCGGGGATGGGGCGACGAATCAAGGAACCTTTCACGAAAGCCTCAATTTTGCTGCCCTGTGGAAGCTCCCCGTGATTTTTGTTTGTGAGAACAATCTCTATGGCTTGTCCACCCCGGTTCGCGAGGCCGTTTCCGTCGTCCACATTTCGGATCGGGCAAAGGCCTACGGCATTCCGGGGATAAGCATCGATGGTAATGATATCGATGCGGTGCATACAAAAATGATGGAAGCCGTAGCCAGGGCGAGGGCCGGAGAAGGACCGACATTGCTCGATTGCATCACCTATCGTTTCTTCGGTCATTTTACCGGAGATCCGGGAAAAGGGATCACCTATCGTTCCAAGGAAGAGATGGGCCAATGGCTGGAACGTTGCCCGATCAAAAGGTACAGAGAACGCCTGATCAAGGAAAAGAGAATGACCGAAAAGCTGGTAAAGACAATGGAAGCAAAGGTGATTGCTTCCATTGAAGAGGCCGTTCAATTTGCGAAAGAGAGTCCCCTGCCTTTGCCTGAAGAGGCCCTGCAAGACCTCTTCCATTGAAATGATTACCGAACGGAGAGTGAAAAATGCCGGAAATCACTTTTGTCGAGTCGCTTAGGATGACACTCAAGGAGGAGATGGAAAGGGATCCTTCTCTGATGCTGATTGGAGAAGATATCGGCCGATACGGGGGTATTTTTGGAGTGACCAAGGGATTGCTGGAAAAATTCGGGCCCAAGCGGGTTCGGAGCACCCCCATTTCCGAATCAGCGATTATCGGTTCCGCGCTGGGAGCGGCCATGACCGGAATTCGGACGGTTGCAGAACTCATGTATATAGACTTCACCCCCGTGGCCATGGATCAGATTGTCAATCAGGTGGCAAAGATGACTTACATGTCGGGCGGGAAGGCAACCGTGCCGATGGTGATTCGCACTCAGGAAGGCGGAGGGAGGGGGAATGCCGCCCAGCACTCCCAGAGCCTCGAGGCGCTTTTCCTTCATATACCCGGCTTGAAAATCGTTATGCCGTCCAATCCTTATGATGCAAGAGGTCTTCTGAAGACCGCCATCCGGGATGATAATCCCGTCATGTTCATCGAGCATAAGCTGCTGTATGCCACCAGGGGATCGATTCCGGATGAAGAATATCTCATCCCCTTTGGCCAGGCCGATATCAAGAGAAAGGGAAAGGATGTCACGATCGTGGCCATTTCTTATATGGTCACAGTGGCCCTGAAGGCCGCCGCCCGGTTGGCGGAAGAGGGCATCGAGGCGGAGGTGATCGATCTGAGGACGCTCGTTCCCCTGGATTTCGACGCCATCCTCCAATCGGTTCGCAATACGAATCGCGTCGTCATCGTCCATGAGGGATGCCGCACAGGCGGCATCGGAGCGGAAATTGCCGCGCAAATCCAGGAAGAGGCATTTGATTATCTCGATGCCCCTGTTGCACGGGTGGGGGCGCTCAATGTGCCGATTCCTTATAGCGAGCCGCTCGAGAACGCCGTGATTCCGGACGAAGAGGATATCGTCAGGGCAGTGAAGAAGGTTCTGTATATGGCATGAAGAGAACTGATAGTGTTATCCCATTTTTTGAAAACTTGTGTAAGTATTACCGGAGAGCCAAGTCTGGGAAAACTTGAGATTCAGTTCTGTGTGAGGTATTAAATAACCAACAGAGAGGAGGTAATAGAAAATGTTTACTCGACAGCACATTGGAGGAAAAGGCGCGATTTTGATGCTGGTTGGCATGCTCGTTGCGGTCTTGGCCGTTCCGGCCTGGGGCGCGTACAAGGCCGAGTACAAGATGTCCGTCCGGACGACCCAGACGTCCCCGTGGGGCGCCGGCGCGCAGAGGTTCGCCGACACCGTCCGGGAGAAGTCCGGCGGCCAGATCAACATCAAGGTCTACTTCAACGGCGCGCTCTTTGCCGACGACCAGACAAAGGAGTTCATGCTCACCAAGCAGGGGGTGGCGGACTTCGCGCTGGGCTCCACCATCAACTGGTCGCCCCAGCTACGGGTCCTCAACCTCTTCAACCTGCCCTTCATGTTTCCCAGCTACGAGGCCCTGGACGCGGCGAAGGCCGGCACCGCCGGCAAGATGATCAAGGAGCAGATGGACCGGTTCGGGGTGGTCTTCCTGGGCTGGGGCGAGAACGGCTACCGTGAGCTGACGAACCGGCTGCGGCCGATCGCGACCCCCGACGATATGAAGGGGCTGAAGGTGCGCGCTGCCGCTTCGCCCATCTTCATCGACACCTTCACCGCCATGGGGGCCAACCCGGTCCTGATGAACTGGGGGGACGCGCTGTCGGCGCTCCAGCAGGGAACGATCGACGCCCAGGAGAACCCGGTCAACGTGATCATCATCCCCTACAAGATCGCCCAGCTGCACAAATACATCACCGTCTGGCACTATGCCATCGACCCGCTCATCCTGGGCGTCAGCAAGATGACCTGGGATACGTTCTCAGACGCAGACAAAAACATGATGCTGGGGGCGGCTGATGAGGCCATGAAGTGGGAGATACGTGAAGCACGGGAGGGTCTCAGTAGGGACGGGGCATCTTACAAGAAACTCGAGGCCGACGGTATGACCATCACCTACCTGACGCCCGCGCAGATCAAGGTCTTCCAGGATCGCAGCAAGCCGGTCTATGACAAGTGGACCAAGGAGATCGGGGAGGACGTGGTCAAGGCGGCCTTCGGGGACGTGGCCAAGGTGAAGAAGTAGCCTGTGCAACGGCGCAGGGCGGGCGTGCGCCCGCCCTGCGCCTCTTTCCTCCAAGGGGGGTGCGTGATGGGCAACAAGCTGCGCTGGTTGGGACGAAACGCGGAAGAGGTCATCTGCGTCGCCATGATGACCTTCATGACCATACTAGGATTCATAAACGTGCTGGCTCGGTACTTGGGGTACTCGATGGCCTACACGGAGGAGCTGCTCGTCATGCTGCTGGTCTGGCTCACCATGCTGGGAACCGCGGCCGGCTTCAAGCGGAATGCCCACCTGAGCATGACCTTCTTTCGGGAGCGGATCCCCATCGTCGGCCAGAAGGCCCTGGAGATCCTCTCGGTAGCCCTGACGGTCGGATCGCTGCTCGTGATCATGGTCGTCTGTGTGCTCTACCAGATCCCCGATGAGATCCTCCTGAATAGTCGGACTCTATCCCTGGACCTGCCCACGGTCTATTACAGCCTCGCCATCCCCGTGTGCGGGGTGCTGGTCGTCATCCGGGTTCTGCAGGCCTCGTGGGGGGACTGGCAGAGCCTGGGGAGGGCCGGGCAATGACCATCGTGACCCTTCTCGTCTTCGGGCTGTTCCTGGTTCTCGTTGTCCTGGGAATCCGCATCGCCATCGCCCTGGGGGCGACGGCCTGTCTGATCATCCTGCTGTACCATCAGGGGACGATGGGCATCTCCTCCATCTTCTACTCCAACATCGCCAAGTTCCCGCTGCTCGCCATTCCGTTCTTCATTTTGGCTGGATTCGTGATGGAGCGCTCGGGCGTCTCGGCTCGGCTGGTCAATCTGGCGAGCATGATCGTCGGACCCATCCCCGGCGGGCTGGCCATTGTGGGGGTCGCGGTCTGCGTCTTCTTCGGCGGCATCTCCGGCTCCGGCCCCGCGGATGCGGCGGCCATCGGCGCCGTGCTGATCCCGGCCATGATCGCCAAGGGGTATGATCGGAACTTCGCGGCCGCCCTCATCGCCACCGCCGGTTCCACGGCCATCCTTATCCCCCCTTCCATCGCCTTCGTAGTGTATGGCGTAATCACCGAGATCTCGGTCCCGGCCCTGTTCGCCGGGGGGATTTTCCCCGGCTTGGTGGCGGGAACGACACTCATCGTGCCGGCCTATTTAATATCCAAAAAAAATGGCTGGGGCGGCGAGCGATGGGGAACCCCGCGGGAGCTCTGGGTGGCGTTCAGACGGGCGTTCTGGGGGCTGATGGCGCCGGCGGTGATTTTGGGGAGCATGTACGGCGGCATCTGCACTCCGACAGAGGCGGCGATCATCGCCGTGGTGTACGGCATCACGCTCGGATGGATGTACCGGACCATCGGATGGAAGGAACTGTACCGGTGCATGCTGGATTCGGCCATCACCTCGGCGGTGGTCATGTTCATCGTGGCCTTTGCCGGGCTTTTCGGCTGGGCGGCCGACCGCGTGGGCGCCATCGACCACGTGCTCAAAAGTATGCTCAGCCTGAGCGACAACGGGATGCTGATGATGTTTATCATCAACGGGGTCCTGTTCATCGCCGGGATGCTCCTGGACGCCATCTCCATATTCTATGTCTTCTTGCCGATCTTCATCCCCATGATGGCGCACTTCGGCTGGGACCCGCTCTGGTTCGGCGTGGTGATGACCTACAACTTGGCCATCGGCCAGGCGACCCCACCGGTGGCGGTGAACCTGTACGTGACCACTTCTCTGGCCAAGACCAAGCTGGACCGGGTGGCCGTGGCGGTCGTTCCCTTTGTCCTTGCCATGATCGGCGGACTGGTGGTGGTCATCCTTTGGCCGTGGTTATCCCTTGCCCCACCAGTCTGGTTCGGCCTGTACAAACCTGTTCATTGACAACCATTGCAGTCATGGAGAAGCCTCCTTTACCAACCACATCGACCCAATACTTTAGGAGATCTCGGGCTTTTGGCTGTGGCAGGGTGCGTTCTCTTTGGGGCCATTTCATGAACCGTACCCGCAGACATAGCGGCGATCGGAGCGGTGATGATTCCTGCCATGGCCAATCGCGGTTATGATGAGGTGACTTCGATTTGGAGATATCAATGAAATTAAAGGACAAAGTGGCAATCCTCACGGGTGGTGCCAGGGGAATTGGGAAAGCGTGTGCCCTTGCTTTGGCCAAAGAAGGCGCTCATGTTTGTGTGACGGACATCATCCCGATGGAAGAAACCCTCAATGAAATAAAGTCACTCGGTAGGGAAGCCCTCGGAATAACGACGGATGTATCCAAAAAAGGGGATGTCCTCGCTATGGTGGCACAAGTCATCGAGAAATTTGGGAAGATCGATATCCTGGTGAACAATGCCGGGACCTGCCAGCGGGTTCCCCTTGAAGAGCTCACGGAAGAACAATGGGACAGGGATGTCAATACCATCATGAAGGGGACCTTCTTGTGTACCCAGGCCGTCTATCCGCATATGAAGAAGAGCGGATCCGGAAAGATCGTCAACATCGCTTCGATTTCAGGAAAGATCGGTGGGGCTGTATCCAAAAAAGGGGCAGGTGTTGAAGGCAAACGCGGGCGCTCCGGTCCTGCCTATGCGGCCGCAAAGGGCGGTGTCATCGCCTTCACCAAATGGGTTGCCAAAGACGCCGGTTGTTACGGGATTTATGTGAATGCCATAGCGCCGGGCGGGATCGAAACAGACATGTCGAAGGGATTCGTGTATCCGATCGAAGACCTCCCGATCTCGAGAATGGGAAAGCCGGAAGATGTCGCTCAAATGGTTGTGTTCCTTGCATCGGATGCATCTAATTACACCACGGGACAGACCATCAATGTCGATGGTGGCTGGGTTATGGATTAATATTTTTGGAGGTAATACGAATGGTAAAAGATCCCAACGAATTAATGGCTGATCTCGGCAAAGGCATGATGACTTTAGGAGACGATGCTCCTGAATTAAGCGCCGCATTTGTGCGGATGGATCAGGCGGCTTATGTCGAAGGTGAAATTGAACGCAAATACAAAGAGCTTATCGGGCTGGGAATCGCACTTTACGCCCGCTGTGAATACTGCATTAACCTGCATGTGAAGCAGGCTCTCAATGAAGGGGCCACTCGGGAAGAAATTCTGGAGGCTTGCTCGGTGGCCGTTGCTTTTGGCGGATCTCCGTCAATGGCGTACCTCTCAACGACTGTTTTGAAGGCTCTGGATACTTTCGAGGAATAAAACATGATCAGGGGATAAAGATGTGACCGGACCCGGGTACTGTTTAGAAATGGGCATTGAAGAATACGGGAAGGTTTTTGAATTACAGAAGAAACTGAATCAAGCCCGTTGGGAAGGAATCATTCCGGACACCGTCATTCTCCTGGAGCATCATCCCTGTTTTACCATCGGAAGAAAGGGCGGTATCGATCATATCCTGGTCACCGATCAGTTCTTGGATCAGGAAGGAATCAAGGTATATGAAACCGATCGGGGTGGGGATATCACCTTCCACGGGCCGGGGCAACTGGTTTGTTATCCGATTCTGGATCTCAATGGATTTGGGTGTGACGTTCATTTATATGCCCGCCGGATGGAGGAAACGCTGATTCGCACTTTGGAAGCTTTCGGTATCGTGGCGGGGCGCAGAAACGATTATCCCGGGGTGTGGGCAGGAACCGCAAAAATCGGCGCCGAGGGCATCGCCGTTCAACATTGGGTGACAATGCACGGCGTTTCGCTGAATGTATGCCCGGACCTGCGGCATTTTTCATTCATCGTTCCCTGCGGAATTTCCACCCTGGGAGTCACCTCCATGGAGGAAATTCTGGGTCATCCGACAGATATGGTCCTGGTCAAAAGGGAAATGCGCCGGCAGGTGGGCAGAATATTTAACCTGACGCTGGAAGACATCAGCCTGGAAAAGGTGATGGAGATGGCAGGGGGGGATGCACGCCCCGTATGAAAAGACCGGATTGGTTAACCGTGCAGGCGCCCGATGCCGAAGCCCTGGACCAGATGAAGCGGCTACTGGACGCGGGTCGTCTCCATACGGTTTGTGAAGACGCCGACTGCCCGAATATCGGCGAGTGTTTCGCCGGTAAAACCTGCACCTTTATGATTCTGGGCAATGTCTGCACCCGAAATTGCCGGTTTTGTGCGGTTGTTCACGGGCGTCCTTCGGTCGTGGATTCGGATGAGCCGCAGGCCGTCGCTTCGGCTGCCCGGCACTTGGGACTCAAACATGTGGTGGTGACCTCGGTTACGAGGGATGATCTGGCCGATGGGGGCGCCGGCCATTTTGCCGCTACCATCGGGGCTGTCCACGATGAGATGCCTGAAGCCACCATTGAAGTGCTCATCCCCGATTTTCTGGGAAACATCGACTCCTTGCATCGGGTGATCGATGCCGAACCGGATGTGATCAATCACAATGTGGAAACCGTTCCCCGGAGCTACCCTTCCGTCAGACCGCAGGCGCTCTACAGTCGTTCGCTGGCGTTATTGCAAGAGGTTCGTGAATTCGGAAGCGGCATATTGTCCAAGTCCGGTTTGATGCTGGGGTTGGGAGAGACGGAAAGGGAAGTGATTGAGGTCATGGAGGATCTGCGTGCGGTACATTGCGATATCCTCACCCTGGGCCAGTACCTGAGCCCATCCCCCGTTCATCATCCCGTCGTTGAATATATTCACCCGGACACCTTCAAGTCGCTGGAAAAAATCGGCTACGATATGGGTTTTATGGAGGTTCATGCCGGGCCCCTGGTGCGGAGTTCCTACCACGCGGACAGGATTTTTTCAAGAATAGGTGCGACCAAAACGCGAAAAGGGGGTCAAACGAATCATGGCGAAAATAGATAAATATGAAATGCCTGACGATCTTTATTATACCACCGACCATGCCTGGGTGAAGGAGGAAGGCAAATGTATTCGAATCGGGGTAACGGATTTCATGCAACAGATGGCGGGTGAAATTACCTTTATACGGGTACCCAGGACCGGCAAGGATATGGAAGAGGGCAAGACCCTGTGCACCCTGCAATCCGGCAAATGGGCCGGTAAAATATTGGTTCCCATGCAGTCCCTGGTCGTTGATGTCAATAAGGATCTGGCCGCGAATCCCCAGATATTGAATACGGATCCGTACCACCGGGGATGGATTGCGGTGTTGGAACCTGCCGACCTCTCCGGCGGGTTGGCAAAACTTCTCAAGGGAGACCGGGTAATCGATTGGCTTCGAGGGGAAATCGCCAAGCACGGCGGATAAAGCGTGATTGGGGTCAAGAGGAACAAGGAATGAAAAACGCGGCGCTGGAACAAATAAAACAGCGATTCGGCCGCAGGGCTACCGATTCCCCTTTTGAATGCAGCCTTTATTCGCGCGACATGGCACCCGTGCCGGCATTCCTGGTGAATCCCCTGTTCAATACCCTGCCTGAGATGATCGTGCGTCCCGCAGATGCAGAGGAAGCAGCGGAGATTTTGAAACTGGCCTTCGCCAACCATATCCCGGTGACTCCACGGGCCGGCGCCTCGACGGTGTATTTCAATTCGGTTCCGGTCAGAGGCGGCATCGTGATGGACCTCAATCTCATCAAAGGAGTGGTTGGCCTTGATGAATACGGGATGACGGTCACGGTGAAGGCGGGAACGACCTGGCGCGAATTGGATGAATATCTCAATCCCCTGGGGTTCGCGCTGAAATCCTTTCCCAGCAGCGCACCGTCGGCCAGCATCGGCGGCTGGTTTAGCATGATGGGTTACGGCATCGGCAGCATGAAATACGGCAGTCTGCTTTCCCAGGTGCGGGCTGTTGAAGCGGTGCTCCCGACCGGTGACATCCGCCGGCTTACGCGGGATACGGACCCGCCTCTGGAGTGGTTTGCGGCTTCCGAGGGGACCCTGGGCGTCATCACCCGGTTGGAAGTGGAGATTCGCAAATTAAGCCCCATGAAACATTTTCTGCTCGCATTCCCTGATGCCGGGAAAATGGATCGCGCGTTGGAGGCCGTCATTCATGCCCCGGTGATCCCCTATAATGTGCATTTTGCGGATGATCGGTTCGCGTCGGCCATGCATTCCCTGGGGTTTTTCCCCATCGATTCGGCGCCGGCCCACACGCTGGGAATCGATTACGAAGGCGGCGACGCGGAGCTTAAAACAGCTCAGGATATGGTTGCGGCGCTGGTTGGGACTGATTACACGATCCGCCTATTCTCGGCAGAAACCGCTGAACGGGAATGGGCGGAAAAATTCAATGCCCTGCGTTTAAAAAGAGGCGGGCCGTCTGTCTTGGGCAGCGAAATCTGGCTCCCGGTCAACGTTCTGTCCGGTTATCTGTCTGATATTCGAAAAATGGCAAACCGTTATGAAATTGATTTGATATCCTACGGTCATGTGGTTGCACCCGATCGGGCCACCGTCATGACGATGTTCTATACGGATGAAACCAAAACCATTGCCTATATTCTTGATCTGAGCCTGGTCAAGAAAATACACGATGTGGGACGCCGTCACGGAGGTTGTCCGTATGGGGTGGGATTGTGGAATACACCATACCTGGGCCGTATGTTTACATCTGCGCATCTGAATGAACTGAGGCGAAGAAAACGGATGTTGGACAGCCGGGGAATCATGAATCCCGGTAAAGTTTACCGCTCGCCGGCTCTCTTGAATCCATTCAATTTTGCGGCGGGGATGGAAGTCCTGGCCGCGGTGAGGCGCGTTGCCGGAAGGAGCGGCCACGGATGAGTGAGAAAACCGCCAATTTATTCACCAACCTGGAAAAGGAAGCCTTGATCTGCGGCCGCTGCGGTTATTGCCGGAGCGGCTGCCCGGTTTATAACGCGGTGGGCTGGGAGTCGACGGCCCCTCGGGGTAAGATTTCCATGGCCAAGGAAATCTTTTCGCATGGAAACCAAGCCAAATGCAGTGCAGAGTTTGTACACCGGATGGCGCAATGCACCCTGTGCGGGGCCTGCGCCGTCGAGTGTTCCACCGTGATCGACACCAGAAAATTGTGGCTGGAATTGCGCAAACGCATCGTCGAACTGGGTAAAGAGCCTGAAGCTTACCGATCCATGCAGAATAACCTGCTCGCCAGGAAGAATATTTCAACCTTTCCCAATGATGAACGGTTGGAATGGGCCCAGGATCTGGATGACCCTGATGCGCTGGAACCGCGGGCGGGTGCAGGGGTCGGTTATTTCGTAGGTTGCGTTTCCTCTTTCTTTCCCCAGTCAGCCCAGGTCCCCGTGGCGATTGCCGAAATATTTACCGAGGCCGGGGTAGATTTCACCACGATGGGTGGGGATGAATGGTGCTGCGGTTTCCCGCTTATAAGCACCGGATTTGTCGATGACTCCAAGATATTCATCCGGCACAACGTTGACAAAATCAAGGAACTGGAAATCCATACCCTGGTCGCCAGTTGCGCCTCCTGTTATCACGTCTGGAAACATGACAGCCGGGAGGCATTGCAGGGCTATAACCTGGAGATATTGCACACTACGGAATACCTTGCCCGCCTGATCCAAGAGGGACGCATCCCGATGCATACGCTGGCTGAGACCGTGACGTACCATGACCCTTGTGATCTGGGCCGCAACGGCGGGGTCTATGACGCCCCCCGGGAAATCATCCGGAGTATTCCGCAAGTCCGTTTTGTTGAACTGCCGCACCACCACGAACAGGCGCTGTGCTGCGGCGGTGGAGGCAACCTGCAGAGCGTCGATGCCGATTTGGCGGCGGAAATAGCCCGGCTCAGAACCGAGGAAATCAGGACCAGCGGAGCAACGGTCGTCGTTTCGGCCTGTCAGCAATGCGAACAGATGCTGACCGCGGCCATCCGCAAGGCCAAACTGCCGGTGAGGGTAATGGACGTAAGTCAGTTGATCTTGGAAGCGATGGGGTAAAGCGATGATCGGTAAGGGGTGAGGGGTCGGGAGGTTCGGGGAAGTGGATCTGTATCACCTGGGACCGGTGGGGTGGGTGGAATCACAAAGCATCTATCATGCTCTGGCCTTGCTGGGCCGCGAAGGGTTAATCATCTGTTATCCGACCACTCCTTATATTTGCCTGGGATTGCACGACGACCTGGATTACGAAATCGACCAGCCCTACTGTCGGGAACGGGGGATTCCCCTGTTACGGCGCGAGATCGGGGGCGGGGTCGTTTACCTGGATGACCGCCAGTTGTTTTTTCAACTGGTCTTGAGACAGGATAATCCGTTGGTTCCGTTGCGCAGGCATCGTTTTTACGAAAAATTCCTGCAACCCGCCATTTCCGTATACCGGGATTTGGGAATCGCTGCAGAATTGAAGGAGCCCGCAGATATCGCCGCCGGGGGAAGGAAATTTTCGGGGAATGGGTCGGGGGACATTGGATGCTGCGTGGCGTATGTGGGAAACATCCTGCTGGACTTTGATTTCGTGACGATGAGCCGGGCATTGAAGGTTCCCGATGAGACCTATCGCCGGCATTTGTACCGGACCATGCGGGCCAATATCGTTACCCTGGCGGATTGTCTCGAATGCCCTGTGGAATATTCCCCTCTGGCGGCCGGCCTGATTGCCGGTTTTCAAAAACAACTGGGGGATCTCTCCCCACGCGAACCGGATGCGGAGTTGCGGGAAACCGCCCGACGGGTCGGGGAGCGACTTACTTCCCGGGAGTGGTTGGGCCTGCCGGGACGCAGACCTGCCGGGCGTAAAGTGAAGATAGCCGAGGGGGTATATCTCCTGGCGCAGGGGAGCGTTGGACAGGGCCGCAACGCGATACTCGTTAGAGATGGAATTGCCAAAGAAATCATGGCCGGCAATGAGGCAATGGAGCTGGGCATGAAGTTCAATGAGAGGGGGCAAAAGGATGCAAAGGGAGAAGATGGCGATCCCCGATGATCTTTTCTATGACAGCGCTGATTTTTGGATAAAGGTTGATAAAGAGGCAGTGATCGGGTTGACTGACTATGGGCAGGGCAACATCGGCGACATCATTTACCTGGAGCTTGTCCCCGCCGGTACGGTCATCAGGCGAGGTGAGAGGTGCGGTTCCATCGAGTCGGGAAAATGGGTGGGCAGCCTCCTGGCGCCCATCTCGGGAGTGATCCTGGAAACCAACCGCGAGGCGGAAGCCGACCCGCGTCAGGTCAATGCCGATCCCTTTGGCCGGGGATGGTTGTACCGGATGGAGCTGGCCAACCGAAACGAGATATGCCTGCTGATGGATGCCGGCGCCTATCTTGCCTGTATTGAGGAGCGAATCCGTCGGGAAGAGAAGGAAGGAGTAACCTTATGAGACAGGTTTGGCGGCTCCTTGACACCGGCGAACTGCCGGCGGCAAACAATATGACCCTGGAGCAGGTGATACTGACCGCCCGCAGCCGGAATCTCATCCCGAATACCCTGCACTATCTGCAATTTTCTCCTCATTGTGCGCTGGTAGGCTACCATCAGGCCGTGGAATTGGAAGTGGAAGAAGAATACTGCCGGGAGCATGGAATAGAGATCAACCGCCGTATCAGCGGCGGGGGAAGCATATACATGGACGAAGGACAGTTGGGATGGGAAATATTTGCCTTGAAAGATACCCCCGGAATCCCCAAACGACGGGAGGATATGTACCGGCTGATGTGTGAGAGCGTCGTGACCGGCCTCGCCAAACTGGGGATAGACGCCCGTTATCGCCCCCTCAATGACATCGAGGTGGGGGGACGCAAGATTTCCGGCACCGGCGGTGCGGAGATGGGGAATTCCCTTCTGTATCACGGCACCATGCTGACCGACTTTGACGTCGATACGATGATCGCCTGTCTGAAGCTGCCCTTGAAAAAATTGGAAGACAAACAAATCCGATCGTTTCGAGAACGCGTGACCTGCCTGCGGGATGTTCTGGGCCATGTGCCCCCGATGCGGGAGATTAAAAAGGCTATGGAAGATGGTTTCACCGAAGTTCTGGGAGTCGAACTGGAGCCGGGCGGCCTGACCGAATATGAAGAAACGTTTATGATCGAGGAATTGCCGAAATTCCGGTCCGAGGAGTGGATTCGAGGGCCGCGGGCTTCCCAGGAGAGCCATTTGAGCGTGGTGGACCATAAGACCCCGGGAGGATTGATCAGGGTTTCGCTCCGTATCGACCCTGTGCGTCATCGTATCAAGAGCGCTTTTATCACCGGTGATTTTTTCGCCTATCCGGAACGAAGCATCCTGGATCTGGAGGTTGCCCTCAAGAATTCCTCCAGCAGACCGACAGACGTTCTGGCAACGGTGCGCAATTTTTTTGCCGGAAACGATGTGAAGATTCCGGGCGTTGAAACGGATGATTTCTATCATGCGCTTCAACTGGCAATCTCTGCGCAGGACGCGGCGAATTAAATGGAGGAGAAGGCGATGCGATCCGATGGAGAAAGTCCGCAATTTGTCAAGACCAGCCTTGCCGGAGCGATATCTCTGGGCCTGGAACCGGGTCGGTTCATGCCCAAAATCAGGTGTAGCTGCCTCAATCTCCTGTTAACGTATGCAGGGGGTTGCCGAGCCTCATGCAGTTATTGCGGACTGGCTCATAACCGCCAGACGGACAAATCGAATACTTTTATCCGGGTCAGATGGCCCACTTATCCCCTGGCGGAAATCCTGGAGCGGGTCAAAGGGAGGCATCCCTTCCGGCGTGCGTGCGTATCCATGATTACCCATGCCCGTGCCGTGGAGGATACGTGCACTGCCATACGCCGGGTCCGCGAGAGCACCGGCTTGCCCGTCAGCGGTTTGCTGGCGCCCACTGTAATGGAAGGGAAGGATGATCTGCAAAAAATTCGGGATGCCGGCGCCGACCGGGTCGGCATTGCCATCGATACGGCCACGGATGCATTGTTTGTCCAACACCGCGGGGCCGGTGTCGGCGGCCCTCATCAGTGGGGACTTTTCTGGGAGTGTTTGTCGGATTCTGTAGAAATATTTGGGCGCTATAAGGCAGGGGTGCACCTGATCGTAGGCATGGGGGAGACCGAAGAAGAGATGGTCCATGCCATCTCCCGGGCTTACCGGATAGGCGCGCTGACCCATCTGTTTTCCTTTTTCCCGGAAGGCGGCAGTTTGTTGCAGGACAGACCGCAGCCCCCTCTGGGAAAATACCGCCGTGTACAACTGGCGCGTCATCTCATCAACGAAGGCATCATCGACGCAGAAGGTATGCGTTTTTCCCCCGACGGGCGGATTGTCGATTTCGGGCTGGATATTGAGCCATGGTTCTCAAAAGGGGAAGCCTTTATGACCTCGGGTTGTCCGGGTGAAGACGGTCAATTGGCCTGCAACCGACCCTTTGGAAACGAACGGGCCAGTGAACCGATGCGCAATTATCCCTTCCGGCCCGACCCGGAGGATGTCGGAAGGATCCTCGCCCAGATCCGGAACGGCGGTGATCCGTGACGGGCATGTACAACGTTACCACAAATGGGAAGGACATGCGCGCAACCATAGAACGGGACAGGGAAACCCGGAGGGCGGAGATCCGGTTTTTCGTCCCCGGGGCCAAACATTACGACAACCGGTACTATTCGAACCACCTGTCTTCCTTTGCCCATCTGAGCATCACCGGAGATTCCTGCACCCGCCACTGCGCCCATTGCGACGGCAGGTTATTGAAGACCATGCTGAGGGCGACCAGCCTGAGAGCGATGCGGGGGATCGTTGATAAGCTCTTGGAAAACCACTGCCGCGGCATTCTGGTGAGCGGCGGCAGCGACGTCCGGGGGGAAGTTCCCCTCCGGGACTTTGCGGAAGGGCTGAATTATGCGAAACAAAAGGGGCTGAAGGTGCTGGTGCACGGGGGGCTCGTCCAGCGGGAGACGGCCGTCCGGTTGAAGGAAGCCGGGGTGGACCAGGTATTGCTGGACGTGATCGGCGATGAACGCACGATTCGTCAAGTATACCACCTGAACCGGAAACCGGACGATTATCTTCAAGCGATGCTTTGCTGCCGCGAAGCGGGGTTGCCGATTGCCCCCCATGTGGTCATCGGTCTTGACTTTTGTCAAATCCGGGGGGAACAACGGGCCCTGGAAATGATCCGCCAGGCGGATCCGGAAGCGATCGTACTGGTGATCGTGACCCCGGCCCGGGGAACCGCCATGGCAGGGATTCAACCCCCTCCGGTGGAAAAGGCGGCGGAGATCATGGCAGCGGCGAGGGCTATGCATCCGGCAACACCCATCGCCCTGGGTTGTATGAGACCGCCGGGTCTTTACAAACGGCAGGTGGAAATCATGGCCATTGATTGCGGGGTGAATGGGATTGCGTATCCGGATGAAGCGACCGTCGCCTATGCGGAAAGCCGGGGCCTCAAACCGGTGTTTTCGGAAGAATGCTGCAGCCTCCTCGGCATTCCCCCCGTTGCGCCTTGACAATGAGGACAAAACTTGGTTATTTTACTTCCGGCAGATCAAGTTCGTAAACGATGGTGAGAAAAACGAAGGAGATTCCTATGGAATTATATGAGGCGATCCAAACGAGAAGAAGCGTAAGAAAGTTCAAAGCCGAGGCCATTCCGGAAGAAAAGATCCTGAGAATTCTGGCGGCCGCCAATCTGGCGCCCACGGCAAGCAATCGTCAGCCTTGGCATTTCATTGTCGTCCGCCGATCCTCCCTCGACCGGATGTTTGAGATCATGGACCGGTCGTTCCGGGAGAGGGTCGAGGAGGTCGGCAGGGCAACACTGGCCGAAAAGATCAAGGATCTTCCGATCCCCGTGGACCTATCCAACGACAAAGTGAAGGGTCTGAACGAATTCTACAGAACCTTGGGGGGGGGCGCCGCTGGCCGTTGTCGTCTATGTGGAGAAGGTGGACGATCCGTGGCTTTGGAAGAACAACCTGTATGACGCCGCCGCGGCGATCGAAAATCTGCTCTTGGCGGCGTGGGGCGAAGGATTGGGCTCCTGCTGGATGACCGGCCCTCTCCAGAAGAAGGGACCGGATATCAAGGCATTCCTCAGGATCCCCGACGACAAGGAAATCGTCGGCATTGTTCCCCTGGGCATCCCCGCCCATCATCCGAAGATGCCCCCCAAAGAAGATGTCAGAAACAAGACCGCATGGTTTGGATGAAAGACCATCGACGGGGAAACAGTCGATGCGCTGAGGAATGACAGGCAATCCGAATCGTACTCCCGATGCGGCAGTGGAGAAGCTACGCGCAGTTCGGCGGCAGCCCGATCGGATTTCCATACTCGACGAACTTTGCTGCCGCAAGGATGCGCGGCTCGGAGAATCGCGGACCGACGATCTGCAGGCCGATCGGCAGGCCGCTCTTCGAAAGTCCGGCCGGCACCGACGCCGCGGGCAGGGCGACGAGCGTGATGAGAAAGGTCGATGCGACCCAATCGATGTAGGTCGCGAGCTTGCGGCCGGCGATTTCCTCGGGGTAGCTCTGTTCAACGGGAAACGGCAGCACAGCGACCGTCGGTGTGACGAGAAGATCATAGCCCTCAAAGAGAGCGCGGAATCGATGCCATAGCGCGGTGCGCGCCTTCTCTGCTGCTGCGAGTTCGCGTGTCGAGACCTTGAGGCCGGCGGCAACGTTGCCGGCGAGATTCGGCCCGAGATTTTCAGGCGCATCGAGGTCGGCGAAATACGCCGCGACCATGCGCGCACCGCGAAGCGCGATGTAGGCATCGCGGCCGCCGGCGGCATCGAAGGAGATCTCCTCGACGATTGCACCGTCGCTCGCAAGCCGCTCCGCCGCGCGCCGGCACGCTGCTTCGATTTCCGGATCGACGCCGATGCCCGTAATGTCGGGCACGAATGCGATGCGCCGCCCCGCGAGGTTCTGGGCACGAGAGACCTCGTCGTATGCGCTCCTCCAGGGTAACGGCACCGAGAGCGGGGCGGCGGGCGTAAAACCGGCCATTGCATCGAGCATCAACGCCGCATCTTCAACCGTGCGCGCCATCGGGCCGTGGACGCTGCCGGAATCGAATGGCAGACGTGACGGCACACTCGGAATCACGCCCGGAGTGGGGCGCAACCCGACGACGCCGCAGAATGCGGCGGGCAGCCGCACCGAACCGCCGTAGTCGGTCCCTTGTGCCAGCGGGAGAATGCGTGCGGCGAGCGCGGCGCCGGCGCCACCGCTTGATCCCGCCGCCGAGAGCGCAAGGTTCCACGGATTGCGCGTCGCGCCGAACACGCGGTTGACCGTGTTCGCGCCGGCGGCGAATTCGGGCGTGTTGGTTTTGCCGATCACCACCGCACCCGCGGCGCGCAGCCGTGTGACGACGAGGTCGTCCGCTTGGGGAACGTGATCGGCGAAGCGCAGCGAGCCGTACGTGGTGCGGATGCCGGAGGTGTCGGTCACGTCCTTGATGCCGACGGGCACGCCCGCGAGCGGACCGGGCGTCTCGCCGCGCGCGAGTCTCGCATCGATAACGGCGGCTTCGGCCAGCGCACGCTCGGGTACAAGCGTGCAGATCGCATTGATCTTCGCGTTCACGCGCTCGATGGCATCGAGATGCGCGCGCAGCACTTCGATCGCGCTCAGCTCGCGCGCACGGATGCGACGGGCCAGTTCGGTTGCGGTCATTCTTGTGACATTGCCGACATCACCCATGCATTTCACCTTTCAGGATTGTTTGCCTTTCACGATCACAGAAATCAGTTGAGATTGACGGAAACCAGCGTGGAGACCCCCTGTTTCTGGATCGTGACGCCGTAGAGGCTGTCGGCGATTTCCATCGACTTCTTGTTGTGGGTGATCATCAGGATCTGGGATTGGGTTGCGGTATCCTTCACGAGACGGTTGAAGAGCGAGATATTTGAGTCGTCGAGCGCCGCGTCCACCTCGTCCAGCAGCACGAAGGGGACGGGGCGGTAGAGCAGGATCGAGAAGATGAGCGCGATCGCCGACAGGGACTTTTCGCCGCCGGAGAGGAGCGTGACGCTCTGCGCCCGCTTTCCCGGGATCCTGATTTCGATGTCGACGCCCGTTTCGAGGAGGTCGTTCTCGTCGGTCAGGCTGAGATCCGCCCGGCCGCCGGGGAAGAGGCGGGTGAAGACCTCCTGGAAGCACTTGTTGACCCCCGCGAAGGTCTCGGCGAACCGCTGCCGGGAGACGGTATTGATCCGGGATATCGTCTTCTGGAGCGTCTCCAGGGAGGCGTTCAGGTCGGCGATCTGGCCGGTGAGGAACTCGAAGCGCGTCTTAAGCTCCTCGTGTTCGGAGAGGGCGAGGAGATTGACCTCGCCGAAATTCTCGACGGCCTGCCGGTCCCTCCCGAGCCTCGCGGCAAGCTCCGCCAGCGCCTCCTCCTCGAGCGGCTGGAATTCCGGGAGGAGCTGAAGGAGGTCCGCGCCGTACTTCTCCTGGATGTTCCTCTGAAGGTTCTCCATCTGCAGAACGATCTCCCGGGCGGCGACCTCCAATTCGGCCCCCTCGCGGAGCTGTGCATCGAGGATCTTCTTGACCTCCCGGATTTCCGCCTCCTGCGCCCGGAGGAGCGCCTCCTTCTCCTGCTGGGCGTCCCGCTTCCCGGAGATGGTTTTCTCGATGGTTTCGTATTCGGCGTAGAGGCCTTTTAGAGCCGCCTCCTCGGCGGCGATCAGGGTGGCCTGCGCCTGCGCCTCGCGTTCGCAGGCCGCCGCGTCGGCCGTCCGGGCGGCGATCTCGCGGGCGTGGTCGCCGAGAGAGGTCTCCAGACGGGCCAGCGTCCTTAGATCGGCCTCCCATTTTTCCTCGATGGATGCCAGGCGGACCTTCTGCTCGGTGAGGACGCGCTCCCGCTCCTCCAGATCGGTGCGGAGGGCATCCCCCCGCTCCCGGTCAACGGCCATCGCACCGTTGAGCGCCGCCTCTCCGGCCTCGATGGCCTTCATCTCCGCCTCGTGCCGCACGATCTTTCCCCGGGCGTCGGCGGCCTCCGCAGCGAGGCTTTCCCGATTGAAATTGAGGGCCTTGAGCCGCTCCCCGACCTGGTGCAATTCGCCTTCGTACCGTTCGACGTCCTTCCGGAGGCCGCTGATCCGGAGTTCCGTGAGGTGGAGCCGGGAACGGATCCGGAGGAGTTCCTCGTCCCACTGGGCGATCAGGGATGCGGCTTTTTTCCGGCCGTCCTGCTCCTCCTGGAGTTCGGCCTGGAGCTTTGCAACCTCTTCGGTGAGCTCGGCGATTTCGCGCCGGTTGCGCAGAAGGCTCCGGTCGGCGCCCGTGCCGCTCCCGCCCGTCAGGATACCGCTCGGGCTGATGATGTCCCCCTCCGGGGTGACGAAGGTGCCGCAGAATCCGTTCTGCCGCCAGAGGGAGATACCGCTCCCGAGGTTTGGAATCAGAAGGACATCGCCTAACAGTTCGTTGACGATCGCCCGGCAATCCTCCTGGACCGTGATCCTCTCGATCAGCGGGACCGCCTCCCTGAGATGCTCATGCTCTGCGAGGGACGCGCCGGAGGCATGGGGCCGGACCTCGAGGGGGACGAAGCTTCCCCGGCCGAGGGAGGCGCTTTTCAGGTAATCGATCGCCCGGACGCCATCCGTCTGATCCTTCACCACGACGTACTGGAGTTTTTCCCCGAGGACCGCCTCGACAGCCGTCTCGTACTCCCGGGGGACATGGATATGGTCGGCAACGAGACCCAGGAAGAGCTCGCGGGAGAGACCCCGCCCGCTCGCCCCCCGGCTGCCGGTCATGAGGGACTTGATTCCCTCGTTGCACCCGGCGTAGCTCTCCTCGAATTCCCGGAGCGAGGCGAGGCGCGACGCCTTCCGGCTGTTCTCTTCGCGGAGTCCGGCAATCCTTTCCTCGGCCTCCGCGAGCTCCCCGCGGGCGCGTTCCAGCTCGTCGGCGATCTCCTCCCGCCTGACCCCCAGTTCCGCAAAGCCCTCCTCGTCGGCGGTAAGCCCGGAGCGGAGCTTCTCCAGCGTGCGGCCAAGTTCCGCCGACCGCCTCCCGTTTTCCTCGATCTCCCGGACCTCATGCGCCTCGCGTTTTTCGAAGTCCTCGACCATCCGGGCGAGGCCGGCGACCATGTTCTTCAGCTTGGCCTTTTCGGTCACGATGTCGATGTACCGGACCTTCTTTTCCTCCAGCGCGAGCCTACAGGTCCGGTCCATCCGCCGGAGTTCTTCGAGGGCCTGCGCCCCCTCGGCGACCTCCTCCCTGAGCGTCCCGATCCGCTCCTCCGCCTCAGCCGCGGCGGCCCGGAGGGCGGCGATCTCGCCGTCGGTCTCCCCCTCGCGCCGTTTCAGGGCCTCGCCCTCGGCGAGGTCCTTTTCCCGCCTTGCGGCGAGATCGGCGATCTTCCGCCGGGAGAAGTCGATCCCCTGTTCCTTGATATTGATAGCGTTTTTCGTGCCGTAGAGCTTTTCCTGGTGGGTCGAAATCAGGCCTTCGTTTTCCAGGACTTCCGCCTTCAGTTCCTCCAGGGCGGCCTCAAGGCCCTGCATGCGCGTCCGGACCTCCGTCTCGCGTTTTTTGAGTGCGTTCTTTGCCTCTTCCCGGGATGTCCGGCGGGCGGACAGGTCGGAACAGGTCTGGAGGGCGACGGTCAGCTCGGCTTCTTTGAGGGCTTGCTTCAGGGCCTTGTACTGCTCCGCCTTCTTCGCCTGGCGGGAGATCGCGTTAAGCTGCGTCTTCACCTCGCGGAGAATATCGTTCAGGCGGACCATGTTCTCACGGGTCGCCTCCATCTTACGGACGGCGGACTCCCTCCGGCTCTTATACTTGGAGATGCCGGCCGCCTCCTCGATGAACTGCCGCCGATCTTCCGGCTTTGCCTCGACAAGGGAGGCGACGCTGTTCTGCTCGACGAGGGAGTAGGTCCGGGCGCCGACCCCCGTGCCCATGAAGAATTCCCGGACGTCCAGGAGGCGGCACGGGATTTTGTTGATCGTGTATTCGCTCTCCCCATCGCGGAAGAGGCGACGCGTGATCATCATCTCGTTGCACTCCGCGTAATTGCCGGGGAACTGCTGCCCATCCGCCGTGAGCATCATGGAGACCTCGGCCATCCCGACGGGGGCGGCCTCCTCCGAGCCGTTGAAGATCACGTCGTCCATCTTCTTCCCGCGGAGGGTCTTGACCCGCTGCTCGCCCATGACCCAGCGGATCGCGTCGGCGATGTTGCTCTTGCCGCAGCCGTTCGGGCCAACGATGCCGCTGATTCCGGGGGCGAAATCGACAACGACCTTCTCCCGGAAGGATTTGAAACCGGTAATTTCGAGTTTTTTGAGCCTCATCTTCTTTAATATCCGTCGGGTAACGCAATTTAGTCGGATTCTAACAGAAGAAAAGGGTCTTGTAAAGAAAAAATACAATCCGCTGTGGGGGGAGGGTGGAAGAACCACAACATATGGTGGAAAAAGGGCTCAAACGGCGGGGAGAAACGCCGATGGTTTCCTGCGCCCTCTCGTCATGAAGGCCATGCCCCCAAAAAGGGGGACAGCTACCGATGTTACCGACCGCTTTTTCAGAGGACCTTTCCGTCGTCCGGCGCGCTGCCGAAAGGCAGATGGTTTGTCCCGGGCTCACGGGGCATCGCGGGTCACCCCGCAGGGGAGGATAATCTCTTCGGCGGCCAGGTAGTCCGTAAATCCGAGACCGGTAAGCTGTGCCAGTCGGAACTTGTGCAGTTTATTTCCGATACCACCACGTTTGATTTTCCCATTTAATGCGATTAGTGCTCTCGGCAAGAGCTCCCTTCAGATCGTGCCAGGTATTGGCAACCACGGTGCCGTCGGAGTTGAAATGTCCAGCCGAGCGATCACCCCGTTCATTAATGAAAGTGAGTTCTTTCCCCTTTTGGATTATCTTGCAGGGCATGTCAACATTACCCGGCCCCCCCATGTACCAGGCGCCATCAAGATTAGGGTATCTGGTCCACCATGTCTTGTTGTTTCAGTTGATCCGGTCACTGCCATTGACAAGCGTCCCTTGCAGATTGCTCCAGGTAGTGGCGACCACGGTGCCGTCAGCATTAAAACGCCCAGCCGAATGGTCGCCCCGTTCATTAATGAAAGTGAGTTCTTTTCCTTCCTGGATGATCTTGCAAGGCATTCCGACATTGCCCGGCCCTCCCATGTACCAGGTACCGCCAAGATTATGCTCCAGGGCAAAAACTGAAGTGCTTGATAACATGAGTGCCGCAATGGCCAGAAAGACTCCAGTTTTTTTCATTTCAATCCTCCTTGTCAAACATTTTTTTGATTTGATAAGATATTGCTTTCAATAGCTGGAAATATAGGGGGGCTGTTTTTGCCTGTCAAGGGATATTTGGATCGAAAGGCAGGGGCTGGCGATGCGCTTGGGAAAGGGAGGTGGAGTGGTGGCCGCCCTTTTGAGAAATCAGACCACTTTTTGGTCGAGTTGCCCATCAAGAAGGCATTTTTGAGCACAATTCAGGCAGACCTCTCCTGCACGCCTCTTTTTCACGATGTGTTAGAATCACTTATTGATAACGAATTCATGGTAGGAGGAAGGAACAAATAAAAAATCAGGGGATCATTTTTTTCTTGACAGTAGAACGAATGTTCTATATACGGGAACCATGAAAGAAAAACGAACCATCCAGACAGTCCAGAAATCCATTGCCGCCTTCTCCCGAGAAAATCGCCGCATGCCCTCCTTTGCCGAGATGGTGGGCCTTCTCGGGGTCCGATCCAAGAGCGTCGTCAATTTCTGGATCGACAAGCTCATCGAGGCCGAGATTCTGGAAAAGGACGACAAGCGCCATCTGAAATTCAAGCAGAGCGCGTTTGCTATTCCCATGGCCGGATCTGTCCGGGCCGGCTTCCCGTCCCCCGAGGAAGAAGCCCTCTGCGACATCATGTCCATGGACGAATATCTGATCACAAAACCGGATGCGTCCTTTTTGCTCCAGGTCAGCGGTGACTCCATGATCGGCGAAGGAATCATGGAGGGGGATCTGGTCATCGTCGAGAAGGGCAAGCAGCCGAGGAATGGAGATGTTGTGATCGCCGAAGTGGATGGGGAATGGACCATAAAATATTTTAAGAAACAGGGAGGGCAGGTTATTCTGGAAGCTGCCAATCCCAAATACCCAATCATCAGACCCAAGACAGAGCTTCGGTTGGGAGGCGTTGTTACAGCGGTGATCCGGAAGTACCACCATTGAATATACCGAGATTTTATTGACCAACGAGGAACCAAAAGGACAAAATAATGAATACCATGGCGACAGTTCCGGCAAGAGCGGCAGCATCCATTGCAATCCGGCAACCCAGGCTGGTGCATTACAAAATCGCAGCGAAAAAGAGCCTGTTCAAACGCTTTCAGCATTTCATCGAATCGACCGATTGGGAGGAGCGATATCTTTGCAATCACTGGATTGACAAGATGTGCCTTTGTGGTATTGTCGTTTCACTGATTTACTTTATCCCTTTTCTGATGTCCATCATTCAAGAATAAATACCGGTTGGAGCTGAATGAGCGATCCGTCATTGAGCCAGTCCATGAAAAGGAGAATCCTTCATATCGACATGGACGCCTTCTTCGCTGCTGTTGAGCAAAAAAGGAGACCGGAGCTCGCAGGAAAACCCGTTGTCATCGGCGGTCAGGGAGATCCATCCAAAAGGGGCATTGTCTCTACCGCCAATTACGAAGCCAGAAAATATGGCGTTCACTCCGCCATGCCGATGAAGACCGCATACAAGATGTGTCCTCATGCGGTATTCCTTCCGGTAGATTACGAGGCCTATTCATCCGCTTCCGTAAAATTCAAAGAAGTTCTCCGAACCGCAAGCCCGATTATGGAAGATGTCGGCATTGACGAGGCGTATCTGGACGTTACGGATATACCGGTCACCAATGAAGAGATCACGGGGCGGATTAAGGCCGGGATCAAAGAGAAGACAGGCCTCACCTGTTCCATCGGCATTGCGTCCAACAAACTTCTGGCCAAGATTGCCTCAGACATGCGGAAGCCGGATGGAGTCACCGTTCTCATGGAGGCCGACGTTGAAACGAAGCTCTGGCCGCTGCCCGTCAGAAAATTATACGGCATAGGTCCAAAAACGGAAGAACACCTAAAGGGCATCAACATAGAAACCATCGGACAGTTAGCCGCATTGCCTCTGGAAAAGCTGTTGGAGTTTTTCGGTAATTCTTACGGTCAATACCTTTATGAAGCGGCCAGAGGCATTGATGAAAGCCCTCTGGTCACTCACTGGGAACCGAAATCATTCAGTCGTGAAACCACTTTTCAGGAAGATGTGAGGGACTGGCAAGTGATCGCCAGAACACTCGCCGATCTTTCAAAAGATGTCGTTCAAGATATGCAGGGACATCAGTATAAGGCAAGAACGATCACCATAAAGATCCGATTCAGCGATTTTGAGACATTCACGAGGGCGATGACGATCTCCGATTATACCGATTCGGAAGAAGAGATCAGAAAAGCGGCATTCGCCTGCCTTAAAAGAATTGAGCTCAAAAAGAAGGTCCGGCTGGTGGGCGTGAGGGCCAGTAATTTCCAAGGCAAGAATCAGGATGACCAGTGCCATTCGGAAGTACTCGACAGGCTAATCTAATGGGAACAGACAAATTTAAAGCATATACACTGGTCTCCACCGGATATCACGCTCGCTAAAACCGTTCATTCGTTCCGTTCACCCCCTTTCTTTCCCCATCAAGGGGGACCCGCTGCCCGCCCCCATCCACCCTCGCTGTAGCAATCGCCTGTGGGCGTTCTTTTCAGAGCTTCTCACATCCCGTCGTCCGGAACCTTTTCCCAGGGGAGATCGCCGTCGTCGTAGGAGCGGCAGAGGAGCTCTTTCGCCCGTTCCCAGTCGGGGACGGGGACGAGGATCTTCACCTCGCCCAGGCCGTCGACCGTGATCGCATAGATCGTTCCGGCGGCTTCGTAGCGTAGCCGGGTCCGGATGCCGTCGCTTGCGAGCCTGCCCGTGATGAGATTCGCCTGCGTCATCCCGGCGGCTGTGGCGACCACCTCCCAAAGGTCATCGCTCGTTTCGTTCATGATTCCGGTCTCCTCTTAGATCAAAGCGGGCTGATCAAAAATGCCCGGATGCAAGGCCCCCGAGATCCTGAGCCGTGAGGCGTACCTTTGGGTACGTTGAACGGCGAAGGATGAGGGAAACGCAGCAGATGGACGTTTTGGAAGCAGCCCGCCCAAAGGGCGGGGCTTCCCGGCAAGGAAACTGTCTGCTTTTGATTGCGCCCCCTATCCCCGCCCACAAGGCGGGGCTTAGGGGATGCGCTCCCGGTCATCAGCCCGTCAGAAGATGCCGTCCAGGGGCGTCCCGCAATGGGGGCAGGCCGATTCCTTCAGGTCCAGACGCTCGATGGAGAAGCCGCAACGGCCGATGAGGAGCCGGCCGCAGCCGGCACAGAGGGTGTTTTCCCCGACATCCCCCGGGAGGTTCCCGCAGTAGACGTACTTCAGGCCGGCGGATCGGCCGATCTCCGCGGCCCGGTGAATCGAGGATGCCGGCGTCGGCGGTGTCTCCGTCATCCGGTACTGGGGGTGAAAGCGGCTAATGTGCCAGGGGGTCTCCGCCCCGAGGGAGACGATGAAGGCGGCCAGTTCGCCCAGCTCCTCCTCGCCGTCGTTCAGGCCGGGGATGAGGAGTGTCGTCACTTCGACCCAGATCCCGAGTTCCTTCATCTTTCTCAAACTGTCGAGGACCGGCTGGAGGCGCGCGCCGCATTGCTTCTTGTAAAAGTCGTCGCGGAAGGCCTTCAGATCGACGTTCGCCGCGTCGAGACTCGGGGCGATGATCTCCAGCATCCCGGGGGTCATGTAGCCGTTGGTCACGAAGACGTTTTTGAGACCCCTCCCCCTGGCGATTCCGGCGGTTGCATAGGCGAATTCGAAATAGACAGTCGGCTCCGTGTAGGTATAGGCGATGCTCCGCGACCCGCTCCGCATGGCCCTCTCCACGATTTCCGCCGGGGTTCTCTCCCGCCCGACGATCTGACCCTTTTCCCGCGGCGCCTGTGAGATGTCATGGTTCTGGCAGAAGGTGCAACGGAAGTTGCAGCCCGCCGTGGCGATGGAGAAGGAGCGTGAACCGGGCAGGAAATGGAAGAGGGGTTTCTTTTCGATGGGATCGACATTCTCGGCGACGATGGACCCGTAGACGAGGCTGCAGAGGATCCCCTTTCGGTTTTCCCGGACGCCGCAGATGCCGCGCGTGCCGGGATCGATCCGGCAGCGGTGGGCGCAGAGGCCGCACCTTACCCGATTTTCCGCTTCCTTTTCGTACAGCAGCGCTTCATGAACCATGTTTCATGCCCCTATCCGTGGCTGGTAACGGGCGATTTTTCTTAAATTCCCGGACGACGCCGGGCATTGGTCTTCCGCCCTCGGCGGTGAGCTCGACGGGCTCCCGGATGATCTCCTGGATCGTCCGGAAGGTGAAGGTCACGGAGAAGGAAAGGCCGAAGAAGGCGCCGAAAGGGTTTCTCATCACGGGGAGCAGCTCCTCCAAGCCGGTGGCGAAGTCATACCAGCCCCAGGGGAGGAAGATGACGCTGCCCCACTGGATACGAACCCCCGGGAGCTGCCTCCGGATCATCGCGGAGATGGAGGCAAGGTGGAAGAAACGTGCGTTCGTGCCGGCTGGAGGATGGAAGAGGTTGGTCAGTCTCCCCTGCGCCCCGATCAGGGAATAACGATTCATCACCCCGATGAAGACCCGCCCCCGGCAGACCCGGATCGCCTCGGCGACGGCAAGCCCCGGATCGTCGGTAAATTCGAGAGAATTGATCAGGGTGACGATGTCGAATTCGTTGTCGGAGAAGGGGAGATCTTCCGCCGGGCCGATGCGGAGCTCGGCTCGGCTTCGGAGCCGCTGGCAGGCCTGGTCGAGGAGGAAGGGGGACGGATCGATTCCCGTTACGTCGCACCCCTTGCGCCGGAAGAGGCCAAGGTGCTCCCCGCTCCCGCACCCGACGTCGAGGAGCCGCTCCCCCGCCCGGGGCGCGGTCAGGTCGAGGATGAGGCTCTTGACCCTCCCGTCGAGATAGCGGCCGGTGGACGTCGTCCGCCAGTCATCATGGATGATTTCCTCTTCCGTGGTCATCGATTTTTTCCCCCCCCGTCATCCGGATCGTTGGAAAGCGGTCCGGTATTCCTTCCTTTTTTCCGCTCATGGCCGAAATCCGGCGCTGCTCCGAAAGGCCCCGCCTTACCCGCCGATCTCCTGCATCTCCTTCATGCATTTCTTGATGTGGCTCTCGTTGCAGGCGATCTCGTGCTGTTTTGGTTTCCGGGAGATCGCCCCCCGGATGAGTTCCTGGATCGCCCCGTCGGCGCACCCGGACCGGAGGGGGCCTTTGAGGTCGGTTTCGTCGTCCGACAGCAGGCAGGCCCGGAGGTGGCCGTCCGCCGTCAGGCGGAGGCGGTTGCAGGTGCGGCAGAAATGGCGGGAGACCGGACTGATGAAACCGATCTCCCCCGTGCCGCCCGCCAGGCGGTAGATCTGCGCCGGACCGTCGCTCCCGTTTCCCCGGCCGTCGACCGGTTCGAGCCGGCCGAGGGTCTCGATCCGCTCCCGGATGATGGCGTTCGATATGTAACGGCCGTTGTTCTCGATCCCCGCATGGCCCAGGGGCATCAGTTCAATGAAGCGGATCTGGTAGGGATTTTCAAGGGTCAGACGGACGAAATCCAGGACCTCGTCGTCGTTGAACCCCTTGATGGCCACAATGTTGATCTTGATCGGGGAGAAGCCGGTTTCCCGGACCTTCCGGATTCCCCGGAGAACGGCCCGGATGTCCCCGCCCCGCGTGATCCGGGCGTACTTTTCTGCGTCAAGGGAATCGAGGCTGACATTGATCCGCCGGATCCCGGCCGCGAAAAGGTTTTCTGCGCAGCCGTCGAGGAGGATGCCGTTCGTCGTCAGGCTGACGTCCTTCAGTTCCGGGATCGCGTGCAACGATACGATGAACTCCGCGACGCCCCGGCGGACCAGGGGCTCGCCGCCGGTGATCCGGACTTTCGTGATTCCCAGCCCCGCCGCGACCCGGATGATCCGATGGATCTCCTCATACCGGAGGATGTCGTCGTGACCGATCCGGGAGAGTCCCTCCTTGGGCATGCAATAGGCGCACCGGAGGTTGCACCGGTCTGTCACGGAAACACGTAGATAGTTGATATTACGTTCATATTGATCTAACATCGAAAATGGTTGCGCTCCTTTTCAATCCGGCAGCCGGACGTCGTCTTCGGGCCCGCCGGTCCTGAAGGTTCCGGACCGGGATGGATCGGCCGTTTTCTAACACAGATTCCGGATCGTGACAAGCATCTCCCCCGCTCATTTCTTCCTTGACACCCCACGGTTTCTCGATTAAGGATCAAACATCGTGCGGTAGTCGGTCGGCCGGGTTTGTGCCTGCCTGCGAGGCACTCAAAGAATCCGGGCAGGAGAAGGTTTATGGACAAGATACCCATCACCAAGGGGGGATTTGCAAGGCTGAAGCGGGAACTGGAGGTTCTCAAGACGGTCTCCATCCCGCAGAACATCAAAGACATTGAGATCGCCAGAGGACACGGGGATCTTTCGGAAAACGCGGAATACACAGCGGCCAAGGAGAGGCAGTCCTACCTTCACGGGAAGATGCAGGAACTGGAAAACAACCTGGCGATGTCCAACGTGATCGATCTGAAGAACCTGACCTGCGAAAAAGTGGTCTTCGGCACGACCGTGGCCATCGAGGAGACCGGCACCGGCAAAGGAATCACCTACCGGCTTCTGGGTCCCCTCGAATCGGACCTCGCACGGAACCGGATTTCGGTAACCTCGCCGATCGGCCGGGCGCTGATCGGCAAATGCGTCGGCGATGAAATCAGCGTCAATACACCGGGCGGCATCCGGGAATTCGAGATCGTCGAGATCACCGTTCAGGAAGAAGATTAGTTTTTCCCGGCGAGGTTGAGCCGGGTCACCGCCCTCAGCAGAGCCAGTCGGATCTTTTCGAACTCGGCATCCTCTTTGGGGAGCTTTGCCATGATCTCCTCGGCCCTTTCCTTGGCCCGGCGCGCCCTTTCGAGGTCAATCATGTCCGATCTTTCCGCGGTCTCCACCAGGACAGTGACCTTGGAGGCCGTGACCTCCGCATAGCCGGTATTCACCGCATAACGGGTCTTCTTGTGATCCTGGGTGAAGCTGAGTTCTCCGACATCGACCGAACTCAGGAGGGAAGCGTGGCCCCGGAGCACGCCGAACTCGCCTTCCGTGCCGGGGATGGTCACCTCTTCGACGACGCCCTTGAAGGCCATCCTCTCGGGTGTCACGATTTCCAGCGTCAATTCATCAGCCATCAGATCCTCCGGCTATTCGGCGAGTTTCTTCGCCTTCTCCACGACCTCGTCGATGCCGCCGACCATGTAGAAGGCCTGTTCGGGCAGGTCGTCGTGCTTCCCATCGAGGATCTCCTTGAAGCCCCGGACCGTGTCGGCTACCGTGACGAACTTGCCCTCGGTGCCGGTGAACTGGGCGGCGACGAAGAAGGGCTGGGAGAGGAACCGTTGAATCTTTCTCGCCCGGCTCACGGTCAGCTTATCCTCCTCGGAGAGTTCGTCCATGCCGAGGATTGCGATGATGTCCTGGAGGTCCTTGTATTTCTGAAGCGTCACCTGAACCTGGCGGGCGACCCGGTAGTGCTCGGCGCCCAGGACGTTCGGGTCCAGGATGCGGGAGGTTGAATCAAGGGGATCCACTGCGGGATAGATGCCGAGTTCAGCGATCGGTCGAGAGAGAACGACGGTTCCATCGAGGTGGGCAAAGGTGGTCGCCGGCGCCGGATCCGTCAGGTCGTCGGCGGGCACGTAGACGCATTGAACAGCCGTAATGGACCCCTTATTGGTCGAGGTGATGCGTTCCTGAAGTTCCCCGAGGTCGGTGGCCAGCGTCGGCTGATAACCGACGGCGGAGGGCATGCGGCCCAGCAGGGCCGAGACCTCGGACCCGGCCTGCGTGAAACGGAAGATGTTGTCGATGAACAGAAGGACATCCTGTCCTTCCACATCCCGGAAATATTCCGCCGCCGCGAGGGCCGTCAGGGCCACGCGGGACCGGGCGCCGGGCGGTTCGGTCATCTGGCCGTAGATCAGGGCGGCCTGCTTGATGACCCCGGAGGCCTTCATCTCGAGGTAGAGGTCGTTTCCCTCGCGGGTCCGCTCGCCGACACCCGCGAACACGGAGATGCCGCCGTGGTGCATGGCGATGTTGTGGATCATCTCCATCATGACGACGGTCTTGCCGACGCCGGCGCCGCCGAACATCCCCATCTTGCCGCCCCGCGGGAAGGGGACGAGGAGGTCGATGACCTTGACCCCGGTTTCAAGGACGTGGACCGAGGTGTCCTGTTCGAGGAAGGTGGGGGCCTCGCGGTGGATGGGCATGTGATGTTTCGCCTCGATGGGCCCCAGGCCGTCGACCGGCCGGCCGACCACGTTGAGGATCCTCCCGAGGCATTCGGGGCCTACCGGCACGCTGATCGGTCCGCCCATGTCCTT
>JAPLJY010000214.1 GCA_026388345.1 Deltaproteobacteria bacterium | reverse complement strand
AAAAGGAATCGATCCCTCTTCGCTTGTCGTCGGGACCGACGGAATCCGGCCGGGATTGGAAAAGTCAAACATCGTCCCCACCTCCGGTTGACTCCCAGGCAAAGGGCTTTTCCCGCGCGAAGTCCGGGTTGAGCGCCCGGTCGTCGACCTCCTGGGTGTAGAGCTCCTCGAAACCCAGGTCGAGGGCGGCATTGACCACCCGCTCATACTCCTCCCGCGTCACCCGCCGGCCGAGGAGGGGATGGCGCTGTACGGCCGGGATCGGCGTATACTGGGACATCAGGCTCAAGGGGATGGACGGAGAGACCCCCCGGATCAGCTCCAGGGCAGCCAGGCTGTTGTCCGTCCTCCCCGGCAGCACAAGGTGGCGGACAAGGATCCCCCGCCGGGCGACACCATCCTCGATATCGAGGGCGTCGCCGACCTGGCGGACCATCTCCCGGAGAGAGCTCAGGGCGCGGCGCGGGTAGTCCGGCACGCCGGAACAACTCATCCCCGCCTCATCCAGGCCGTATTTGAAATCGGGCAGATAGATCTCGACCATCCCGTCGATCAGGCGGAGGATCTCCTTCCGTTCGTAACCGCCGCAGTTGAAGACGAAGGGAACGCGCAGGCCCCGTCCCCGGGCGATCCGGAGCGCCTCCATGATCCCTGTCAAGTGGGGGGTAGGCGTGACCGGCTCGACATTGTGGCATCCCCTGGCCTCGAGATCCAGCATGATCCCTACCAGCTCTTCGGCGGTGACCGGCCTTCCCTCCGGGGAATGGCTGATCTGGTAATTCTGGCAGTAGATGCACTTCAGGTTGCAGGAGGAGAAGAAGATCGTCCCCGCGCCGCGGCATCCGGAGAGCGGCGGCTCCTCGCCGTGGTGGGGAAGCGCCGAGCTCATGACCATCTCCTCGGCAAGGCGGCAGAACCCCTTAACGCCTGCGATCCGGTCGGCGCGGCACATCCGCGGGCAGAGGACGCAGCGCTTCAGGATCTTCTTCAGAGACTCGATCCGGCGGTCGATTTCCGGATTCTGTTCGCCGGGGGCAGCGGCTTCATGCAACGGCGAGCCTTGCATTTAGGTCTCCTCTCCGGCGCGAAGCCGTCAAAGCCGTTCCACCACATCCTGCAATCGGCCGCTCGCGATCATCTCCAGAAACTCCTCGCCGAGCGGGGCAGCCAATTCCACCGTACGTCGCCAGTTCGCGATCCGCGTTGCCGGATCGTTGATGAAGGTTTCGAAATCGCCGCGGTCCGGGATCCGGCCGTCCGGGAGGCCCTCCACAAAACCCTCCGCTGGATAGACCATGACGACGGAGTCGAGGAACTCGTCCGGCGGGCGACGTTTCTTGAGTTTCTTGTCCATCCAGCCGGGGATGATCCGCTCCTGGTGGTGAAAAAAGAGGGTCAACCCGCCGCTTCTGGTCCGGTAATCCTGATTGATGTGATAGTCGATCAGCCCTCCGTCCCGGTATACGCCGTCCGGGGCGCCGAAGATATCCCGCACGCCGGCAACGGCACTGGGGATTGCGCCGGAGGCGATCACGGCGGCCTTGAAATTGACCTCGCTGAGGGGGAAAAAACGACCGCGGAACCCCTTCCGCAGGCAGAAATCGGGGGGCTGCGCGCCGTAATAGAAAACGGTCCGCTCGGCAAAGCGGTGTATCAGCGCCGGATGAAGGACGTTGGCCATGAAGCCGAGAATGAAGCCCAATTTCTGCACCCAGGGCCGTTCGAAGGCCGTGAGGTGTTCCGCCCGGGAGGTCAGGATCGCCAGGCGGTACGTTTTGCAAGCCAGCGCAAAGGAAAGGGCGTCGTCATCGATATAGCTGTCGACGATCGCCGTCAAAGACTTAAGGATGGTCGCCGGGGTATCCTTCCGCCCGTACGTGGCGCCGATGTAAGCCTCCATCAGGGCGCGGTAGCTCTTCTCCGCCTCCGGCTGCAGCCAGGCCGCAAAACGCCACGCCCCGGCGGAGGCGCCGACGAGCCAGACCGGCTGCCGCCTGCCGAGCAGCCCCTCCCGGAGGAGCGTCAGATCGAAACCGCTTGCGGCAAGCCACCGGGGACCGCCCGCCGGTCCGAAATAGGTCGCGATCCGGTCCAGGCTGAAACCGCCGGCCCGGATGAGATCATAGGCCCGCTTCCCCGCCTTGACGCGGATGTTTTCCCTGCTCATGCTTCCCTCCGGCGGATCGTCTGCCGCATATTCGCGGCAGCCTAAAAGACGCCGCTCCGCGGGTTTTTCATCCGTGCAAACGCTCAAATGATCTGTCGGCAAATGACCTTGACACGGCCCGAGGCGTCCTGTACATTATCGCCGACATCTCCCCTGCAGATGGGCGGTTTTATACAAATACCGCCGGAATTGTCAACGCCTAATATGGATCTCGCGCCGGGGTCGATTGCGGCGCGTGTGTCCCGCGGTTCGCTTAAGGAAATGATCATGACGGACATCGCATTACAGATGACGGAGATGGGACGACAGGCCAGGCGGGCCTCCGCCGTCCTCGCCCGGACCTCCACGGATGTCAGGAACCGGGCGCTCATCGCGATGGCGGACGCCCTCGTCCGGAGCAGTGATCGCCTGATCCGGGAAAACGAAAAGGATCTCGCCCGGGCGCGGGATCTTGGCCTCTCGCCGGCGATGACCGACCGCCTGACGCTTACGGAGGCGACCATCGCGGGAATCTCCCAGGGGCTCACCGAGGTGGCGGCCCTGCCCGATCCCCTCGGCAAGGTCACCTCCATGTGGCGGAGACCGAACGGCCTCCTCGTCGGCCGGATGCGGATCCCCCTCGGGGTCATCGGCATCATCTACGAATCCCGCCCGAACGTCACGGCGGACGCGGCCGCCCTCTGCCTGAAATCGGGGAACGCCGTGATCCTTCGCGGCGGGTCGGAGGCAATCCACTCCAACCTCGCCATCGCCGGGACACTCCATGAGGTCCTCCGGGACCTTGCACTCCCTGAGACGGCGATCCAGGTCGTCCCCATAATCGACCGGGAGGCGGTCTATGAGATGCTCCAGTTGGAGGAGTTCATCGACGTGATCATCCCGCGCGGCGGGGAGGAGCTGATCCGCGCCGTGGTCCGGGATTCGAAGATCCCGGTGATCAAGCACTACAAGGGGGTCTGCCACGTCTTCATCGACGAGGGAGCGAATCTGGATATGGCCGTCCGGATCTGCATGAATGCAAAAACGCAACGGCCGGGGGTCTGCAACGCGATGGAGACGCTCCTCGTCCATGAGGGCGTCGCCGGGGCGTTCCTGCCGCTCGCGGCCGGGAAGCTCCGGGAGGCCGGCGTCGTGATCCGCGGCTGCGAGAAAACCCGGAAGATCCTGCCGAAGGCGGAGGCGGCGACCGAGGAGGACTGGTATCGGGAATACCTCGACCTTATCCTCGCCGTCCGCGTGGTCCGCGACATTGACGAGGCGATCGCCCACATCGAGAAGTACGGCTCACTCCACACCGAGGCGATCGTCACGGAGAACTACGGCAGGGCGCAGCGGTTCCTCCAGGAGGTAAACTCCTCCACGGTCCTCGTCAACGCCTCCACCCGTTTCAACGACGGCTTCGAGCTGGGGCTGGGGGCGGAGATCGGCATCAGCACGACCAAACTCCACGCCTTCGGACCCATGGGGCTGGAAGAGCTGACCACAACCAAATTCATCGTTTACGGAAACGGGCAGGTAAGAACATGAAATGGGGATTGTTCGGGGGCACGTTTGATCCGATCCATATCGGACATCTCCGGTGTGCATCAGAGATGCTGGAGATCTTCGATCTGAACCGGATCGTCTTCGTTCCGGCGGCACGGCCGCCGCACAAACTCAACGCCGCGATCACGCCCTTCTACCACCGCGAGCAGATGATCCGTCTCGCCATCGAAGGAAATCCGGCCTTTTCCTTCTCGGACGTGGAAAACCGGCGGGAAAAGACATCCTATTCCGTAGAGACGGTGGAGTACGTGCTGGACAAGTACCGTCTTGAAAATCTCGATCTCTACTTCATCCTCGGTCAGGACGCCTTCCACGCGATCCGAACCTGGAAGGACTGGGAGAGACTCCTCCTGATGTGCCACTTCGCCGTCATGACCCGGCCGGGCTATGGCCACCGAGGCCTTGAGGAGACCCTCGGCGCT
>JAPLJY010000039.1 GCA_026388345.1 Deltaproteobacteria bacterium | reverse complement strand
ATGACCATGGCCGACCGGATCTTCATCATGCACAACGGCGCCCTGCAGCAGACCGGCATGCCGCTGGAGGTCTACGGGCAGCCGGCCAACCGCTTTGTCGCCGGCTTCATCGGCTCGCCGGCGATGAACTTCATCGAGGCGACACTGGTCCGGGAAGATGGCGCCTGGTTCGTCGACGCCGGCGGTTTCAGGGTCCGGGCGCCCGAGGCGTTTCATGCCCGGCTCGATTCCCATGCCGGACGGCCGGTCATCTTCGGCGTGCGTCCCGAGGATATGACGGCGCACGACCCTGCGGCGGGCGTCGGCAACGGAAACACCGTGACCGCCCGGGCGGATGTGGTCGAAACCCTGGGATCGGAGATCTTCGTCTATCTGACCTGCGGAGCCCATTCCGTCGTCGCCCGGATGGAGGTGCCGGAGCGGCCGCTGACCGTGGGACAGACCCTGGAGGTGGATCTGAAGATGGTGAAGACCCATATCTTCGACAAGGAGACGTCACAGACCATCGTGTAACGTATGAACCAAAACCATTTGACAAGGAGGCAATGTATGAAAAGAGGAAGGATATTGATCGCGTTGGCGGTCCTGCTGTGCGTGGGGCTGATGTCGGCGACCGCTTTCGCCGCGATGGATTGGAAGCAGTCCCAGGGGACCGAGATCCGCTTTCTGATGAACAAGCACCCCTTTACGACCTACATCGAACCGAAGGTGGCCGATTTTGAAAAACTGACCGGCATCAAGGTGGTGATCGAGGCCTTCCCGGAGGATCAGTACCGGAACAAGCGGACGATCGAACTCAACGCCGGCGGCAAGGTGGACGGCTACATGATCATGCCGGGCCAGGATGACCTCCATTACTGGAAGGCGGGGTGGCTCCAGCCCCTGGATGCGTACATCGCCGATCCCAAGCTGACGGATCCGGCCTGGGATCCGAAGGACTTCTTCGCCAGTTTCGCCAAGGCCTCTTCGGTGGACGGCAAGCAGATCGGCATCGTCATCAACGCCGAGACGTCGCTGCTGGCCTATCGCAAGGACCTCTTCACGAAGTTCAAGCAGAAGGTCCCCACGACCATGAAGGAACTCGAGCAGGTCGCCAAGTTTTTTCACGGCAAGGAGGTGGACGGCAAGAAGATGGTCGGCATCACGCTGCGCGGGAAGGGGGCGGCGGCCACCTCCCAGTGGGTGGATTTCCTCTACACCTTCGGCGGTGCCTGGACGAACGCCCAGGGCCAGTCGAACTTTGCCTCTGCCGAGAATATCGAGGCCTTCAAGTTCTACGGCGATCTGCTGAGGTTCTACGGCCCGCAGGGCGGCACCATGCTCCACTGGGCGGAGAGCACCTCCAGCTTCATGGAGGGCAAGGCGGCCATGATCTATGACGCCAACGTCTTCAAGGCCCTCTACGAAAATCCCAAGGAATCCAAGGTGGCCGGCAAGGTAGGCTATGCGGTGATCCCGGCCGGTCCGAAGGGCAAGCGGCTGCCCCACGTCTCCAACTGGAGCCTCTCGATCAGCAAGACCAGCCCGCCCGAGAAACAGAAGGCGGCGTGGCTCTTTATCCAGTGGGCGACCAACAAGGAGAACTGCCTGGGCGCGCTCCTCGCCGGGGTGCCTTCGGGAAGGGCCTCGTCCTGGAAATCCAAGGAATACAAGGCGGGAGACAAGCAACCGTACTGGACCGCAGCCACGATGAAGTCCTTTGATATCGGCCAGGGCCAGTGGAACCCGCCGGTCATCAACGTTCCCGAGATCCGCGACATCACCGGCCAGGTGATCGTGGCCGCGATCGAGGGGAAGGACGTGGTCGAGGCGGCCAAGAAGGCGGCCGAGCAGATGGACAAGAAGATGGAACGGTAACTTTTTGTTGTCGGGTCCGCCCGCGTTGACTTAAAGCGGGCGGACCCGGTTTTCCCGAGACGTACCCATTGCCATGAAGACCGCTTTCAGCGCCATCTCCCGCTTCGTCGACCGCCGCCAAGCCTTTTTCTTCCCGGCGCCGGCGGTGGCTGTCCTGTTTCTGATCATCGTCCTTCCGATCGCATTCAACCTCTACCTGACCTTCACCAAATGGACCGTAGGTCTTGGGCAGCCGCGCTTCATCGGATTCGACAACTTCGTCGAGCTTTTCGGGGACGAACGCGTCTGGAACGGCGTGAAGGTGATGGTCTATTTCAGCGGAGCGAGCCTTGCCCTCGAACTGGCGCTGGGGCTGATGATTGCGATCTATTTCAACCGGACGTTCAAGGGGAGCGAGCTTGTCCAGGCGATCTACATCATCCCGTTTGCCGCAACGCCGGTCGCCGTCGCGCTGATCTGGCGGATCATGCTCAACCCCGAGATCGGGGTGCTCAACTACCTGCTCACGAGCGTGGGGCTGCCCCCGAGCCTCTGGGTCAGCAGCGAGACGATGGTGGTCCCGGCCCTGGTGATGGTCGACGTCTGGAAATGGACGCCGATGATCACGCTGATCGTGCTGGCCGGCCTTAAGTCCCTGCCCCAGGACCCCTATGAGGCGGCGCGGATCGACGGGGCGAGCGCGCTGCAGATCTTCTGGTACATCACCCTGCCGCTGATCCGGCCGGTGCTGATTGCGGCGCTGATGCTCCGCTCACTGGACAACCTCAAGGAATTCGACATGATCTACACGATCACCCAGGGCGGACCGGGCATCGCCTCCGAGACCCTCTATCTCTATTCCTACAATGTCGGTTTCAGCTTCTTCAAGGCCGGATACGGGTCGGCCCTGATGGTGGTGGTGTTTCTGATCGTGCTGGTGTTCAACGTGGTGATGAACCGTCTGCGGCATGAGACGACGGCCCTCTGACGGCCGGCAATGCGCGAGACGATGGTGAGAAAATGACAGGAAACCGAGTGACCAGAACTTTGAAGGCGATCCTCTTTTACGGGGGGGCCGTCGCGCTGTGCGCGCCGCCGCTGTTTGTCTTCGTCTGGATGATCCTGACCGGCCTCAAGACCGGCGTGCAGAACATCTCCTACCCTCCGGAGTTCTTTTTTCTGCCCACGCTGGAGAACTTCCGGGCGGTCTTCCAGCAGTACAACTTTTTCCGTTACCTGATGAACAGCCTCGTCATCGCCACGCTCGCCACGGCCATCTCCCTGGTGCTGGGGCTGCCGGCGGCCTATTCCATCGCCAAGTACCGGCAGGGCAAGATCGGCATCCTGATCCTGGTCGCCCGGATGACGCCGTTCGTGAGCTACCTGCTTCCCTGGTACATCATTTTCCGCTACCTGAAGCTGATCGATACCTTCACCGCACTGACGATCACCCACCTGATCATCACGATGCCGATGGTGATCTGGCTGATGGTCTCCTTCTTCGAAAGCATGCCGGGCGAGTTAGAGGACGCGGCGATGATCGACGGCTGCTCCCGCTGGCAGAGCTTCATCCGGATCGTGCTGCCGCTGGTGCGCAACGGCATCGCCACCGCAGCGATCATGTCCTTCATCTTTTCCTGGAACCAGTTCCTCTTCTCGCTGATCCTCTCGGGTCCGAAAACCAAGACCGTACCGGTCGCCGTCTACAACTTCATCTCCTACGGGAAGATCGACTGGGCAGGGATCGGCGCCGCCGCCACGCTGATTGTCCTGCCGGTCTCCATCTTCGCCTTCTTCGTGCGCAAATCCATCGTCCAGGGGCTGACGATGGGGGCGCTGAAGGATTGACCTTTGCCTGCGCGAAACCGCGTAACGCTACCCTTGAAAAGATTGCCAAGGCGCTTGAAATATCGCAAGCGGCTACAAGAGAAGCAAGCTTCGGGGAATTTGACCCGGAGAGATTTAACGGGAAGTTATAAAAAAACGGTTTGTCCGGTTTAATCCTATGTGCCTAAAATGTTCTTCCTGAAATCCACAAATCGTCAGACTCGACAAAAAGCAGCATTTCAAACAGTTATCAATGATGTCATTTCCTCGATGAGTATGATATGAGTATGCTGTTTTTATGAGGGGTTTGGACAATGGATACATGGTTGAACTATTGCTGCACCTGCGGTAAACGGAGTAAACCAACATCAACCTTCGGTATCTGCAGAAACCGGTCCACCCGACGCAAATCCAAATAATAGGGAGAAACAAAAGATGAAAAAATTAATGGTGTTTATCGCTATGACGGGGTTCATGCTTCTGAGTTTCAACGTGACGGCATTTGCCTGGGATCCTTCGGGAACGTGGGCAATCGAGGGACGGACGGACACCAAGATGGATATCTCCTGTAAAGGAGATGAATGCCTTGTGAAGATGCAGACCAATTACGGTAAATACAAGGCCAGCGGATTTGTCAACGGTGATAAACTCGTGGTTGCATACAATTACCTGACAGAAACCCAATTTGGTTTCATCCTGTTTGAGCAGCAAGGTGTGAGGTCGGTCGTCAATAGTGGACACCAAACCTTTCATGCTGCCAGTCGTTTTTCATAGAACCATCGTTCAAAAGCGGCAGGAGACAAGAACCTGAGTCTGGCCTGCCTTCTTTGCCGGTTATAGAAAATCTCGATGTAC
>JAPLJY010000056.1 GCA_026388345.1 Deltaproteobacteria bacterium | reverse complement strand
TACATCGAGATTTTCTATAACCGGCAAAGAAGGCAGGCCAGACTCAGGTTCTTGTCTCCTGCCGCTTTTGAACGATGGTTCTATGAAAAACGACTGGCAGCATGAAAGGTTTGGTGTCCACTATTGACGACCGACCTCAGTATTCCCCGATAAGGTTTACTTGCACACAGGAACACGCGTTGGTGCAAAAGCATTAGGTTTTGACGGAAAAGTAACAGCCATCGAAATAACCGCCTTACCGATAGAATTGCGCCAACTTGAGCCACATGAGATTGAAGATGTGTTGTGCATATTCAAATCGGAATTGAGTAAAGAAACCGTAAAAGCCTCAGAGGAAGGCATATCTAAACGAAGTTGGTGCGGTTAGAAGAAACGCTGCCTAACACCGGCTCCAGTCGGACAGCGGCTCTGCCGCTCGCGCGCAGGCGTGGTTTGCCATAAATGGCGCTAAAATGGTATGCGTCTCGCCAGCCCCGCCGCTGCCGCTGAGCCATTCCGTAGCGGCACAGCGTGCACACCTAAACAATTCTTTGCAGCTCCTGCGGAAAAGGGCGGAGCCACCGTAGAGAAATAACGCGTGCAGGCAGTTAACCTGCGCAAAAGATACCGAGGCTATTCTGCTTCGGGTTGATTGTGTTGTGCTGCGGTGGTCCATCCGGTAGCGACCTGCCCCGTGTGATTTACAACCTCCACATCTTTGGGGGACATGCCGGATTACGAGGGTCGCGCCCCGGCGGTTTGATCACCCCCGGTCCCATTTCCCCTCGGCGCGCAGTTCCCGGACCGCGGCCGCCGCCCTTTCCCGGAGGTTGAGGTAATCGGTCTTGGCGACGCGGTTCAGCGGAATCTCGCCCGCCTTGAGGATCACCACGTGCGAGGGCCGCGAATAGGCGGAGATGTCGTTGCAGGCGGCCAGGACCTCCACGGGGGTGATCGTCTTCCCATCCTGGCACTCCACGAAGGCCATGATCCCCTCGCTGAAGATCTCATGCTCGACGCCGACGATCGCGATCATGCCGGCCCGCTCCTTGAGCTTCTCATGGATGTGGCGCTCCACGTCCTCCGGGAAGACCTGGTACCCCTTCGGCTTGATGACGAGCTTGGCCCGGCCGGAGAAATGGAGCCCCTTTTCATCGTAATAGCCGACATCGCCCGTGTAGCAGACGCCGTCCTTCGAGATCGTCTTGGCCGTGTTTTCCGAATCGCCCAGGTAGCCCAGAAAGACCTGGGGACCGGAAAAACAGATCTCCCCGACCTCGCCCTTCGGTCTTTCCGCCCCGGCGGCGCCGTCCGACTTCATGAAATCGCGGATCGTGATCGGGCACAGGGGCGAGTCGTAGCCGATCCCCTGGGCGAGCTCGTCCACGTCGGCGTCCACGTTCGTGTAGGTGCAGAAGCCGGCCGTTTCCGTGAGCCCGAGGCCCGTCCCGATCCGGGGCGCCATCGCCTTCATCTTCACCAGGAATTCCCGGGGTACGGCCTGACCGCCGTAGATGGCGAAACGGAGGCTCTTGAGGTCGTATTTTCCGTAATCGGGGAGGCGCCATTCCATATTGAACAGGGCCGGGATCTGGCCGATCACGGTCACCCTGTGCTTTTCGATCGCCTCCAGGGAGAGCTTCGGATCGAAGATGTGGAGGATCACCGCGACCCCGCCGCCGAAGAGGACCGTCCCCAACTGCTCCGTCGTGCAGCCCACGTGGGAGGGGGGCAGGTTGATCAGCATCCGGTCGGAGGTTGTAAGCTCGAAGCCCACGCACAGGGCGATGTACTGGATCATGATGTTCTCGTGGCACAGAAGCGCCGGTTTCGGGGAGCCGGTGGAGCCGGTCGTGAAGATGATCAGGCAGGCGTCCCGCTTTCCGACAAGGCCGCGGGCTTTCCTCACACGGCCCGTAATGAGATTGAAGAGATAAACCTTCTTGATGTCCTTTGCGAACTCGGCGATTCCCACGGCGCCTTCCATGATCAGGTCGGCCTCTTTCTGGAACTGCACCCAATGCCGGATATAGGGGCAGGCCGCCATCACCTCCCGGATGAGGGGACGGAAATCGACGACCGGCGTCTTGCCCAGGAAGAAAAAGGCCTTCGGCTTCATCTTCTCCATGCAGACGATGAGTTCCTTGGCCTTCAGGCGCAGGTCCAGCGGGGCGACGATCACCCCGATGCGGTAACAGGCGTAGATCAGATAGACGTGTTCCTTCAAGAGCGGCAGGCTCGTGGCGACGATGTCCCCTTTGACAAGGCCGATGGAGAGCAGCTTGGCGGCGAAGGCGGAGACGGAGGTATCGAACTTCTTCCAGGTCACCGTTTCGCCGGTGTTGTGCTCGATGATCGCCGTCTCCTTCGGCTGCTCTTTGGCGTAGCGGGCCACGTAATCGGCGATGTTCGGGAGGAGATCTTGAAACATCCGGCGGCAGCGTTCGTCTTTCTGTGGGTCCTTCATCGTGGTTGCCTCTCTATGTTTGGGGGGGAATGTTGCTGACGTGGGCCGCACACTACCGGAAAGGTAGTTCGGGTGTCAAGAAATATGAAGGCTGGCAGCGGGGGCGTCGGCGATTCCCGCGCCGTCTGATTTATTTCACGGTCCCCGGCGGCGCTGCCGGTCCCCCGGGGATCTTCATGTCGAAGCTGGAATGGCACTGGAGGCAGTAAACCTTCGACTCCCCGTGGGCCATGTGGCATTTGGTACAGTCCAGCCCCACGAGATGGGACTGGTGAGGATTTCGTTTGGGAAACTGCGCGGAGGTTGTCTTCTCCGCCAGTTTTTCGTAGCTGTCATGACAGCTCAGGCAGCGGTCGTTCTCCACCGTATCTTCCGTGGTCGGCAGCCTTTTTGCGTGGCATCCTGAACAGGTTACATCCTGCCTTGCATGGAGAGAGTCCAGATAGGGAGAGTCGGACCATGAGGCCATGGTCTGCTTGAGCAATTCCATTTCCTGTCGGGAGAGAGGACCCCAGGAGTCCTTCTGTTTGACCAGGCCGAAACTCTTGCCGGGCGTCCAGGTGTGGCAGACCAGACAATCCATTTTCGCTTTGGGGCCGGTGTGCGGGCGATGGATGCGGGCGGCAAAGGGATTCGACGCCGCCTTGTCGGGACTGCCGGGTCGATGGCAAGTCAGGCAGGCTGCGATCTCCTGTCCGCCGACCTGTGCGTGATCTTTCGGCAATACGGACTTAAAGTCGCCATGGCAACCTGTGCAGGAGAGTTTCGCCGTGTTGGACATCGTTGTTGCCGCCCATGCCTCTTTCCCGGAAAATCCGACCAGCGCAAAACAAAAAACAATTAGAGACAACGCGAGGTATCCCCTCTTTTTCATAGCGCCACACCCTGACTTTTCCTGAGAAGGGGGGGAGCCGGCCACATGACCGGCATCCCCCGCAATACCTTCAGCCTTCTTTCTCCTCGGCGGCATTCTTCCCGGCGATACGGCCGTAGATGATACAGTTGGGGATGGCATTCCCGCCCATGCGGTTGGTGCCGTGGGTCCCGCCCGCCACCTCACCGGCGGCGTAGAGCTTCTCGATGATCACCTTGCCCTCGATGGCGTCGAACACCTGGGCATTCGTGTTGATCCGCAGGCCGCCGCAGCAGTGATGAATGCCCGGCGTCACCTTGATGGCATGGAAGGGCGCCGTCTCGATCTTGGCGGGAAGGTGCTGGGTTTTCCCCAGCTCCCGGTAGAGCCCCCGCTTGAAATCGAGGTCGTCCTTGGCCTCCACGTAGCCGCTGTATCGGGCGGCGGTCGCCTTGAGCCTGGCCGGATCGACGTTGATTTTCCGGGCCAGCTCATCGAGGCTCTCCGCCTGGATCACCATCCCGTCCTTTACGTAATCATCAGTTTTCTTGTGGTAGGTCTCCTTGCTGATGATCAGGTAGGCGATTTTCCCCTTCTGTTGCAGGATCGTCTGGGCCACCACGTCCCTTCTGTGCTCCTCATCGACGAAGCGGTCGCCGTCCGAGTTGACCATGATGGCTCCCCCGTTTTCCCGCAGCGTCTCCGAGATCAAACTCCGCTTTCCCTCAAAGGCATAAACGGTGGGGTGGATCTGGATGTAGTTGATGCCGTCGGTGTCCGCACCGAGAGAGAGGGCCATCATCGCGCACTCCCCGGTGGCCGCGCCGGGAATGTTGGTCGTTGCAAAACCCTTGAGGGAGGGATCATATTTCTCGACCATCTCCGGGTTGGCGCCGAAGCCGCCAGCCGCCAGGATGACCGCCTTCTTGGCCCTGATGTTCAGGATTTTCCCCCTTTTGTCCTTCACCCGAACCCCCAATACTTTTTTGGGAAGGGTGGAGACATCGGCGATCAGGGCGGTGACCTTGGTTTCGGTCATGATGGGAACCTTCAATTGGGCGACGCCCTTGGCGAGGAGTTCGACGAGCCCGGCCCCCCACCGATCCGTAATCTCCATGGCCCGACGGGTCACCAGAGGAAAAGGCGCCCCCAGGGTGCGGAGAAAATCGATGCCGTTGGGCGATTCCTGGGCAAAAATGCGAACCTGGGCTGGGTTGTTCTTGAAATCCCCCCCCTTCATCGTCCATTCATAAAACTCTTCGATCGTCCATGAGGCCACGCCCCGCTCCCTCTGGAGGGCGCTCTGCACGCCGTTCATTGCCGCCGTGGAAACCCCTGTGTTCCCTCCGAGGAAGGGCATCTTTTCCAGGATGAGCACGTCCGCCCCCGCCTTCTTGGCTTCGATGGCGGCGGATAGGCCGGCAGCCCCCGTGCCCACAATGAGGATACCCACTTCCTTGTCCCACTTCTTGGGCGGCGCCATGGCCTTCGCTTCTTTGACCCCGAACTCCATCAGCATTGCCAACCCGGCGCCGGCTCCGGCCGCGGCGCCGATAAACCCTCTTCTTGTCAGGCCTTTTTGGGGCTTCTCCTGAGACATGTGAAAATTCTCCTTTCTGATTGATTGTTTTTCCCATGACTTGTGGGATTTCAGATCGAAACGTTTCCCCCGTTACCGGCTTTTCCCATGGATACAGCCGCACCCACCGCTTGTCTGATGGAGACAAAACAGTTGCTGATTCCTGTATTTTGGATAGGGATTTTATCATGAAAAGCGGCACAGGAATACAAATTTCATCCCAAAAGAAAGTTACCCGGCCGGATTTGACTTACTTTTTGATTTAACCCTCTGCGATCGTCGCTTTAAGCCATCGCCAGGGGAAAAGCATGGAGACGGTCCGCTGGTATTCCCGGTATCGGTCGCCGAACTCGCGCACCAGCTTCAGCTCTTCCAGAAAGGATCCAACGATAAAATAGACGCTGATGACCATGTTGATCAGGATCGTCGGGACGCTCAGGTCCTGCGTCCATACGATCAGGATGCCGCCCAGGTACCAGGGATGGCGGATGATCCGGTGGATGCCCGACACAACGAATGAATCGCCCCTGGCAAGGGAACCGTGAGCCCGTCCCGCCCTGATTTGAGCAATCCCCCAAAACTGCGCCCAACTGTAATGCCTGCCCCCGACAACGAACAGATAGATGGAGGCCGCCAACAGGAGAATCTGGACAATCGTCAGGGCACCTTCCCAACGGAAGACCGGCGCTTCACGAATCATGTTGGAATAGTAAATCAGGGGAATCAGCGTCGCGACAGACACCACATTGTAAAAAAGGCGGTAGAACCGGAAGCCGTCTCCCAACTTCCTTTTCATATATTCCGTCACGGTGATGGAGATCAGGGCGCTGTGGATGGTGCACCAGAGGACCCAGCCCAGGACGGCATACACATAATTCAACGATACTTCCATCGCTTGTTTTTCCCGTCAAAGGAACCGGTCACCATGACCGGTCCCTTTGACAACGCGTATCCTGTCATGATGCCTTTTCTGAACAACATGTCTGATCGGACGTTGAGCCTGCCTTCTTGAAACAGGCCGACATCAGCTCCATCTTGCTTCCGCAGAAGGCCATCATCTTTTCCCTCATGTCCTTCCTGTCCTCATCGGACATCTCCTTCGTCCCCATACACGGGCACATCGCTGCCATCTTCTCCCCGCAGGCCATCAATTTTTTCTTATCCTCCTCCGACATGCCCTTCATGCATCCTTCCATCATCTTAGTAAACATCGCTTCCATGTCACACCTCTTTCCTTTCTTTGTCAAATGTTCCTGGTTTCCTCCCCATGAACCCCCTGTAGACTAGCCAGGCGCCAATCAGAATGAATGCCGCCGGCCAGAAGGGAACGGCATGTAGCCATGATAAATCGAGAAATCCCACCCTTGATCCCAGCCAGATCAGACCGATTGTGACCAGCAGAAAGCCGATCTTTGTTTTTGAAGCTGGATGCCTGTGATGAACCCAGGGTCCGCAACACATGGAACCGAAATTTTTGTATGACTCTTGACCTGCCGACATGGTTGTTCTCCTTTCTTGTTGTTATCGTCATCATCTTCCGCCTGACTTCCCGACGGCTTACACTGATTCCTTCACCTCCCTTCCGCATTCTTATTTCATGATGGAAAGGGAAAGCGATCACCGCCATTTCCGAAATCATAGATTCATATAATTTTAGAAATATAATAATCGTTAGTTTTAATTTGTCAAGAGATATTTTTATGAATATGATAAGGCTATGTATTAATATATTAAATTATGATTTTTGCGTGCCGGGTTTGGCATTGAACCGGTATCCGGGAGGGACAAACGGATCGTTTACGTCTCCTTTGGATTGCCGGTGAGATAATCAACCATCATCCTGATGGTCTCTTCTACCGGCTGTCAAAGAATCGTCTGTCCCTGCCGTTCGCAGCGGACAAGGTCGGCGTTCCGGAGTTCCTTGATGTGATGGGATATCGTGGAGAGGGAGATATCAAAATTGCTGGCCACATTGCAGACAGAGGGACGCAATTCCTGATTCAGGGATGCCTGTCCCAATCCGAGACGGATATGCTCAAAAACACCCAGGCGCGTTTCATTGGACAGGGCCTTGAAGGCGGCGACAACACGCTCCGTATCTTTCGCTGATTTTCCATTCTTTTTTTTCGACATAACGCCTCCCAGTGCATGTTATATTTAGATGATCATATAGATATCGGAATATATCTATATCTTTTTTACGCTGCCGTCAATCCTTACTACTGAAATTATTCAGATGACAAGGCCCGGAGATCGTATCCGGCGACGTTCCACTAATTCCTGAGGATCAGACGAATGACGAGCGCCGCCGCGAGGATCCAAATTGCGACGACCACCCCGGCCGTGATCTTCCCGGCCCGGGTCACCTTTCCCACCATCTCCTCCGACCTGGCGCGGCACTCCGCGACCACGTCCGCCGGGATGAGGCGGATTACGAGCATGATCCCCAGCGGGATGAGGATCAGGTCGTCCAGGTATCCCAGGATGGGGATGAAATCCGGGATCAGGTCGATCGGGGAGAGGGCGTAGCCGACGACGATGAGGGCCAGAAACTTCGCATACCAGGGGACGCGCGGGTGGCGGCAGACGAGGTAGAGCGTGAACGTCTCCCGTTTCAGAAGGCGTGCCCGTTGTGTCCAGGCGGCGAACGGTCGCAAGAATGTTCCTCCGTTTCAGGCCTTACCGGCCGGGAATGCACGCGCAGGATTGCAGAGCGACCGGCCTTTGTCAAGGGGGATCGGGCGCCGGACGACGAGACTTTGCCGACGGCCGATGCCGCCGGGAAAAAGTCTCCTTCGGCTGAGTCTTCTGTAATAAATTCTGCTTGATATACAAGACTCCTTCCCGTATCCTCAACCCAGGCAAAAGCAAATTCTGATCCATCGGCGGCGTGTGATATCGATGAACGAACTGATTACCCCGGCAGCCGTATGGTACGTTTCAGCGCCGGAGTAACATAAAGGAGGGGAAAGCATGATCAAGAAGAGGTTCGTTTTTTCAGTTCTTTTGTCTCTTGGTGTGATTCTTTTTGCGGACGTCGTTTCGGCGGCGTTCAATGTCGACTATGGCGGCGCATTCAGACTGAGACAGGAATACTGGGAAAAGGTGGCCGATCTGGAAACCCGGGGGAATCCGGACCGGGATTTCTTCCGCCTGCGTTCCTCCCTGTGGGGGAAGGCCGCCCTCGGCGAGGACCTGGGCGCGTATCTCAAGCTGACCAACGAGGCCAAGTACTTTCTGGGAACATACAAACCTTTGGAAACGGCGGATCGCACGTCGGACAGCGACCGGTTCGATGTGGATGAACTGATTGTGGACAATCTCTATTTCGATTACCGAAACGTCTCCGGACTTCCCCTGGACCTGAGGATCGGGCGCCAGGACTTTCTGGGGGCCTACGGAGAGGGCTTCCTGATCCTGGACGGCACCCCGGGCGACGGTTCGAGAACGGCCTATTTCAACGCCGCCAAGGCGGTCTGGCGGATCAACGACGGCAACAGCGTCGATCTGATCTATCTCTCCGATCCCAAGTCGGACACCTATCTGCCCTCGCTCTACCCCGCGCGGTCCGATTCCATCTCGACCTATGTCAACAACAAGCGCCTCCTCAACGCCTCGGACGAACAGGGCGTAGTGCTCTACGGCAAGAGCAGGATCAACAGCTATCTCGCCCTGGAACCCTATTACATCTACAAGGAGGAGGATCCTGTCGGGACGAACGCGAAGCTAAAGCTGAATACGCTCGGCGGCCGGGCCGTCGTGACGGTGGGCGAATGGAAGTTGCGGGGCGAATTCGCCCATCAGTTCGGCGAATACGGCAACGACCGCGACCGAAAGGGCAACGGCGGGTACCTCTTCGTGGGACGGAAGCATGAGGCGGTACCCTTGAAACCGGAGTGGGACCTGGGCTATGTCTACCTGTCCGGCGATGATCCCGCCACGCCTCAGCACGAGGGGTGGGACCCGCTTTTTGCCCGCGCCCCCACCTGGAACGAGATCTATATCTATCCCATGGTCTACGAGACGGTCAATGACAGCGGTCCCATTCCGGCCTACTGGACGAACCTCCATATTTACATGGCCAACGTCCGGCTTACTTTGACGGCCGCCACCAATCTGGCCCTTTCCTATCAGTACCTCCGGTCCGATCAGACGACCTCCGGCCTCAATGCCGCCATGTTTTCGAACAACAGCAAGGAGCGGGGGCAGGTGGCCACCCTGATCCTGAGCCACAACTTTACCACGCAGCTCAGCGGCCTTTTGCAGGCGGAATATTTCATCCCCGGCAAGTTTTACACCGACAAGGCGGAGAACGCCGCGCTCCTGCGGTGGCAGATGCAGTACAGGTTTTGACGAGAACGGTTGTAGAGGTGAATTGCCGTGTGTTATGCGGAAACCATATAATCGGTAGTTGGGTGGCACTCCGTTACGTCGGAAGGGAGAGAAATGGCTGACACGATCTTCATGATTCACGGAATGTGGGGCGGGCCATTTTACTGGGAGAACTACCGGCGTGTGTTTGAAGGGGAGGGATACCGCTGCGTCGCTGCCACATTGCCCTACCACGACATGGACCCGCGAGGCGTTCCGGACCCTCGTCTCGGGACGACCAGTCTGCTGGACTACGCCGAGGCTCTCGAACAGGAGGTGAGGCAACTCGGCGCGAAACCGATTCTGATGGGCCACTCCATGGGAGGTCTGCTGGCCCAGATTCTGGGGGCCAGGGGACTCGCCAAGGCCCTTGTTTTGCTCGCCCCCGCATCACCATCCGGCATCGTGGCCCTCACTCCGTCCGTGTTAAGGAGCTTCTGGTCCGTCCAGACGAATTGGGGCTTCTGGAGAAAACCGATGCGCCAGACATTTGGCGAGGCGGTCTATTCGATGCTGCACCTGCTGCCAGAGAAGGAACGGAAGGAAACCTACGACAAGTTCGTCTATGAATCCGGGAGGGTGGCGTTCGAAATCGGCTATTGGCTCTGCGACTCAAGGGGTGCGTCAAGGGTTGATGAGTCCAAAGTGACCTGCCCCGTGTTGGTGGTTGCCGGCGCCCAAGACCGCATCACCCCTGCATCGGTCGTCTGCCGGGTGGCGAGGAAGTACAAGGCAGTATCGACCTACAAGAAATTCGAAAATCATGCCCACTGGGTCGTGGCCGAGCCTCGGTGGCAAGAGGTCGCCGAATATGCCGGTGACTGGCTCAGGCCGCTGCGGACGGCATCTTGAAACGATGGCTCACAGCGTTCCCGCCCAACACGATCGAGGGGATGGTCAGCAAGCGGCTTCGCTGCAGCCTTCCCTCCCCTAATCACGAATGATGGCTCGGACGCTTCGCGCCCAGCCATCGGCGCTACCGCTTGGCCATCAAGCGACCGCAGCGGACAGCCGTCCCCGCGAGCAAGCTCGCGTGAACTTCAGCCGCTGATCCGCAGCGCCGTTAGGGGGTGATTAGATGTTCGGGTGTGTTGTGATCTCGACAGACTACTACGAGCATTGATAGATAGGCACGCAGAACTAGGTGCAGGCGATTATGATTTGGTCGTTTACAAGAATTGACCGGATGCCGAATATATCGAGTATTTAGATTCTACTGCCGGCTTGCTCGTATCCGCAACAGTGAGTATCCACGAGCAATTCGAAACCGATGCCATTGAAGAAGTAGGATCCAAAGGCCCTACATAGAATTTGGAGATGACATGGGCGTCACGCGAGGCTTTTCTCAGCCCCCTGCCGCCTTTCGTCGCCGGATATTCCACCATGCGGTGATTGCGCCTGCAAGCGCGGTACCGAGACCTCCCAGAATCCCCTTCCAGTATTTTTCCCAAAACTCGTCCACTAACCAAAGAAAAGTGACTTCCACATGAATGAGTTCGTCCAGCTTGAGTACTTCATCGGGATCCCCAAGTTCCTGAGGCAAAACGGCCCAAACCTTGAGATGTAGAGGAAGCTGCGGTCCGACGTTTTTCGCCTTCACGTCCCAGCTCCATTCCGTGCGACGAGTGGCGGAAAGAGTTTTTAGGCCGTCGAAATCTTTCCCTTCTGTTGGGATGATGACGAAGTCATCGCCGGTGAGTTTTGCGCGCATCTTCGGACTCCAATCCATGCGCCCTGCCTTGGTTTTAGGCGTCTCGCCGGGTCGCATCTTCAGTAACTCGGCCTTGAGTTCCTCAGCAAGACGCATGGGCTCAGCGAGGGGGTCAAGCCAAAAATGGACAGTTACTGGCTTAGCCACCTTGATTGGAGAAGGAGGGTTAAACGTGTAGGAAGCTTGCTTCAGTTCCTTGCGATAGGCCTCGCGACGCGCGAGGAGGGCCGCGTCGGCACCGAATTCAGGTGACACATGCTTGCTAATGACGACCGCCGGCTGTGCGGATGCGACCACCCCGACGGGTGTCCTCCCACGACCAGCCTGTTCCCTCGACGCCGCTTCCCTGGTCGCTCTCTCGACCGCTTCACGCGCCGCGGCATCATCTCTCAGGGCCTGTTCCCTCGGCGCCGCTTCCCTGGTCGCTCTCTCGGCCGCTTCACGCGCCGCCTGATCCCTCAAAGCCTGTTCCCGCAGGGCTCTCTCTCTGGTGGCATGAGCGTCCACCACCGCCGCTTCTTCCGCCACTTGGGCAACCGCTTTCTGCTCCTGGGTGACCATGGCCTCTTCCTTCAGCGTCGCCTTCTTTGCGCAACCGCCTGGAAATATCATGACCAAAAACCAGATCAGGACAATCCATACAGCCGGCATACTTCTGGATTTCAGCATCTCCCCACCCTCCTTTGTTGGGAATTCCGTCTCTCGGATTAAAGCTCCTTACGATCAGGGCCGGTTCACGATGGTCTTTGCGGGATGACGGCAGTCATGCCGCCGGCGTGATCAATCAACCATCTATCCTTCCCGATGTGAGTCTTAACTACCTTTACATGCCCCAACCAGCATTTTCGCCCGCAAAAGAAGCCGCGGCCGGTCATCGAGGCCGTTCAGGCCGCCGTTGATCCTCCGGGTAATCGTCTCGAGATCGTTGCGGTCGGCGATGACATTTAGGCCGTGCAGGTCCCAGAACCAGCCGGCGACATCGACGCACAGTTGATCGTTCGTTGCCACTTGATTGGGGTCGGCCACCACATCCACATCCAATCGGCCCGTCCAGGTGTATTCGGCGTGTTGATGATGTAGGAGGGCGGCTTGGTAAGTCCGAAGCGCTTGTCGTTCAGCTTGAGGAGCAACTGGACGGATTCCACGTCATACGTGAAATTCCGGCAGCGAAGGCCGACTGTGCCGGCGAGGAGCTTTGCGCCGCGAGCGGATAGGTCGGGGGTGGAGGAGGAGGTCGCAGAGGACGTACCCGGTGTGAGCTGGGTGGGGACACCCGGCGCTTTGGCGAGTGACATGGGCATGTTCTTTCCCTCCTTAGATATATTCGTTGGTGTTGGTTAGGTTTTTCCCCCTTTACAATCCAAAGTGCCGTGACTTTAGAAATTCAAGCTGCTCCCTTTTCCATCAATCCAGTTGAACGTGTTAAAACCGGTCCGATACGGGGACATAGTTTTCCGTCTGTGTTCCGTTCGCTTACCTCTACTTTGCCGCCTTGGAAGCGCTGTCTTAGCCCAGCGCGGCGTTCCAAACTTCGAAGTTATAGGGACCATTTTCCGATGGCTTGAAGATAGCCACATACGTGAGGACATGCCAGCCGATGAATTCGCGATTCGCGGGATCGAACTGGACCTTGTTCCAAGTCTTTCGCCAGGTGCCGGTATTGAAGTAGATTTTATCCTGGGTCGGCCCGCCCGGGATGGACGTTTGATCCATGGGGACCATCACGTAATCATGTGTATGGCCATAGAGAACGAAATTTGCTTCACCGGACCGGACCCGCGGTTCCTGAAAGGCGTGGTTGTCATATCCTCCGGCTTTATCTTCCGGGAACAACTTCTCCTTAAGTTCACAGATCTTTTCCAGCATCTTTTTGGATGTGTGGGAGGAGAGCTGCAGCGCAATCTGCAGGAGGTCGATCTTGTCGGGCCACAGAAATTTATCCTGACTCTGAACGAAAGGCACCTTAAAGAAATTATCTACACAATCATCCCAAACTTGTTCAATAGCCTTACGGGCAACCTCATTTTCCGTCTTGTTCGCCACCATCAGCACCCAGGACGGCGCATCGAGAAGCGGCCGGATGTTATCCAACTCCTTCAGTTGTGTTGTGATCCAGTCCATTTCCGGTATCGTGACGGACCTAGCGTTAACCAGGTCTGTTAATCTCCGGGTTGCCTCTTGAGGATACTTATTGAGCAATTCGATCACGATGGCATCGCCGATAGACGAAGCATCGCGATCGCCCATGTAATTGAATTCATCGTAATAATCACCGTGTCGGGCAAACACTTTATAACTTGGCTCAAACAACTGGGATGGAAAAGGAACGTTTCCGGCGGCAACCCCCAGGGCTTTTGCCACCGTGGCCCGGCAATTGGGGTAGCGGTTAATGAGCCAGTCATGATTGCCAATGACATAGGTGATGTCGAAATGAACCCCAATCTTCGCTGCGTATTCCCGAAGGTTATTGAAATACCCCAATGAAACTTGATTATTGGTTATAATTTTTTCGAGAATCTGCTGGACGATTTGCTCCTGCAGGGGTCCGGCGACATCCCATGGCCTGACGGCGTTGGCAAGCCAGCGGGCGGATCTGATAATGTCAAAGATATCCCCCAACAGGACCAGCCGTATTTCTTCGAGCGGTTTCACTGAGTCCGCCAGTTTACAGATGTTTTCCACCACGATCCTGAATGCCGTTGGTTTAATCGTTTCTCCCGAGCTGCCATCCGTCATATGGACATCACTTAAAAAAACCAGCATGGTTTATCTCCTTTCATTTCATGATCCGTTAAACAGATCCACAAATTGCCCGTCATGCCCATGTCGCGATGTGAGAAAAGCGGGTAAAAATGCCTCTGATGCCTCAGAGCGCAAAAACCGTAACGCGTTTGGTCCGGTCATGGAATCAAACAGGTCGGGGAAGAGGGTCGCGAAGTTCCGCCAGTAATCAGCAAGGTCGCACTGAATGGCCGACATGTACCAGTCGCTTCCCAGAAGGACCCGCTTCTCCACGCCGCCAATCTTTTCCAGCAGTGCCCTCCTGTAGGCGTCGCCATTTTTCGTAGTCAGGATTCCGTGGAAGGAAAGATCCGTATAGACGTTTTCATGCTCGCGCATGAGCCGCAGGATGGTATCCACCCAGTTTTTATCTACGGCTGCCGATGGACCTCCCAGCGCCCGTTGTTCCCATTCTCCTGCACCGCCAAAGTGGGCGAGATTCAGCTTCAGGTTCCCGTATCGCTTAAGCACTTTTTCCCAGTGCGACGGATGGGCCATGTCCCGGTAGTATTCCTTGTATGCGCTGATCCCGGGTACTGCACGGTTCGAAAAAACGCCATCGCTCCAACTGCAATGGGCCGTGATCGGGATGGGCTCGTTCCTCCCGGCAACGCAATACTGATACAGGCTCTCCAGCCTGTTGTTAACTTCGCCGTCATCATTGCCGCACGGCTTGAAACCCAAAGGAGGGTAGAGCTTTACCCCCACAAATCCCTCCCTCTCGATGGCGTTCTGGACCGCGTCAACGGGCCGCGATCGCGGATCGTAGGCGAAGAAAGGCCAGATCCTCCCCCGGGCGGTGGCTGTTAGATCCATCATGATCCGCTTCTGCTCATCGAAGCTGATTGACGAGGCGCTTCCCTCGAACCCTTTTTCCGTATCCATCATCAGGGGAACCCAGATGTCGATATTTTTTGCCTTTTTCATCATACCGGCGACGATATCCGTCATGTTCTTCCCGCCGATTAGAGCAAACCTGACGAAATCGTACGGATGTTCAATAAGATAGCGGATGCCGTCCTTCTCCGCCGGATCCGTCAGGGAATCGAGTAATGATGCAAGATCAAGGGTCAAATGACTCCGCAACTCATCCCGGTGTGGAATGGTGCGATCTTCTTGGGATGAGTTGATGTGGTCAGTAAGACGACTGCCGACGACAATACCGAACCGGCTTTGCATAAGTCCTTTGACGGGAATGCAATCATTATTGAAAACATGACAATGGCAGTCGATCCGCATACCCACTCCCCTCACGCCGGTCACCATGGACGCAGGGCATCAGTGTTCGTTTCACAATGCCTTTCCATTCCAAACGATTTGTCAATGGCATTTTCCCTGGGAAACGCACAGTCATGCACTGATTCCGAGAGTATCCGCACAGCGATGACCAAGGTGGAGAGCGAAGATCAGCAGGTGAAAAATCACGGGGAGTAAAGATGAGGAGTGGTCATACAGCACCGGTAACTAATCCCGCGCTGCATGTGCTTTGTATGCGCTGACGCTACATGAATTATTCCGTATGTCAAGAGAAATCGTGCCGGGGAAATATGTATATTTTGGAGAATGCCGGGTATCGGCAGGGAGAGCGAAAAAAATATTGACATATGGGTAAAGTTTTGTTATTAGGAACAAAGTTTCGTATTATGGAACAGTTTCCGTCTCCCGGCGGAGCGTTATCGTCCACACAATTGAAGGAGAGAGTGGTTCATTCTCGACAGAACAGGAAAAAAACCCAAGGAAGGTCGTCAATGATGCGATGAGGAGAGAGATCATGGCAGCGGCCGCCGCAATCTCCCGACGATTGGGTTTCAAGTGGGGAGATGAAGATGAAAAGGGATGAACTGATCGGGTGTGGGATCGTTTTCCTTTTCGGAGGGATCACCGCCCTTCTTTCCCTGCAGATGCCGATAGGGACATTCCGGATGGCGGGATCGGGTCTGTTTCCCCTGTGCCTGGGAATCCTTCTGATGATCCTCTCCCTCCTTTTTCTGTTGAATCTTCTGTTTGGAAAAGGGGCAACCCCGCAGACGCGTGAACCCGCTGCCGCAACCCCTGCCAACGCCAAGCAGGTCCTGCTATTTCTGGGCATTACCGCCGCCGCGACGCTGTGTCTCGGTTTCCTGGGATACCCGGTCTTCTGTTTTCTGATCATGCTGTTACTGCTCTGGATTCTCGGGATCAGGCGAC
>JAPLJY010000336.1 GCA_026388345.1 Deltaproteobacteria bacterium | reverse complement strand
AAGTCAAGGAGGATCGTCCATGACGAAGAGGATTATGAGAGGTGTGCAGGACATCAGGACGCGTTCCGGCAGTGCGGATGAAGGTGCGATTCCATACAAGGCCTATATGAAGCTCAGCATTCTCGAAATGGAAAAGTTCCGCCGCGGGAAGGAGAAGACGAACGCGCTGGAAATGGTTCATCATATTGATCAGCGCTTCCGGGACATCGAGGCGGAAAGGCAGAAAATCATCACTGGACTGGAAGCCAAGGGGATTCGGCGCCAGCGGCTGCCGAGCCTTGAGGAGCCCCTGCCGACGGCGGCGCCTCGAACAACGACAGGGCCGTTCAAGATCAAATACTGAAAGGACTGCAAAGATGAAGATCAACTGTCTATCCTGCGGTCATACCATCGACCTCGATGAGACTTACAGTGACTATGAGGGGCAGGTAAAGTGCTATACATGCAGCGCCCTGTTGGAGGTAAAGCTGGAGGAAAGCCTGATTAAGTCTGTCAAATTCCTCAAGCTGACGCGCAGCGCCGACGACGGAATATAACACGGAATGTCATTCCCGTACTCTTCGTTGTCATTCCCGCGGAGGCGGGAATCCAGGATTCAAGGCTCTGGATTCCGGGTCAAGCCCGGAATGACGATGAGGAAACGATCGGATTCCGGAACACGTCCGGAATGACATTTTCGCAGAATGACAGCCAAGAGGAAGCATAAGGGGGAACGGCAACATGGGCGGCAAAGAAACGAAAAATGATGGGAAATATCTCTATGCCATCATCCCGGCGGCAGGAGACCGTGAGTACGGGAATATCGGCATCGACGAGAAGTCGGTTTATCTCATTGCGGATAACCAGGTCGCCGCCGTGGTCAGTAATTTCAGCAACGGGAAGATCCGCCCGGAACGCCGCCATATCGCGGCGCACCAGGCCGTTCTGAAACGCCTCATGGAAGAAGAAACACCTCTGCCCATCACTTTCGGCGTCATCGCGGAAGGGGCAAAAGCGATCAAACGAATCCTGTCGCTCAACCGAAAATCCTTTGCCGAACAGCTTCGCCGCGTCCATGGCAAGGTGGAGATGGGATTGCGGGTCGCATGGGATGTGCCTAATATTTTCGAGTATTTTGTTAACACCCATGCGGAGATCCGGTTGGCGAGGGACCAGTTCTTGGGGAAAAGCCATGTCCCCACCCAGGAAGACAAGATCGAAGTCGGGCGTCTCTTTGACCGGGTCCTTCAGGAAGACCGGGAGGAACAAACGGACAAGGTGGAGGCGATCCTGTCGCCCGCCTGTTTTGAAATCAAGCGGAACGTTCCCCGGACCGAGCGGGACGTCATGAATCTGGCCTGCCTGGTCGGGCGGGAGGCAGTGGATAAGGATTTCGAGGCGGCCATATTCGAGGCGGCGCGCGGGTTCGATAATAATTTTACCTTCGATTTCAACGGCCCCTGGGCGCCTCACAATTTTGTGGACGTGGAACTCCGCTCCTGAAGCCCTTATCCGACGGAGTCTCGCATTTTCTTTTCGTCCCTGCGGAGGTTAGAAATGTTCCTGATTGATGACATCCTCATGGCGCCCGCGCACGGCCTCCTCTGGATCTTCAAGGAGATCCATCACGCCGTCGAAGAAGAGCAGGCGAACGAGGCGGAGGCCATCACGACCAAGCTCAGCGAACTCTACATGATGCTGGAGACGGGACAGATGACGGAGGCGGAATTCAACGCCGAGGAAAAGACGCTCCTCGACCGTCTCGACGCCATCAAGGAGAGGGAGGGCGGCGGGCCAGATAAGGAAGACGAAGAGGAAGACGATGAAGAGGTCGTTATCCGGAAAAGGCAATGATACTCTTCGGGGGGTTTAGGATCGATGAGCGGCGTGTCAGAGAAACCGGATTTCTTAAGCGATGGAAACATCCGGCTCCTGCTGTTCGGCGGCAAGGGTGGTGTGGGGAAAACCACAGCCTCGGCGGCAACGGCGCTGGAGCTCGCCCTCCGTCATCCTGAGAGATCCCTGCTTCTGGTTTCCACCGATCCCGCCCACTCCCTTCAAGACAGTTTCTCCGGGGCGAAGACACCCCCCAATCTGAATGTCCTGGAATTGGACGCACAGGCCTATCTCCACACATTCCAGGAGAAAAACCGGCAGCGCCTCCGGGAAATCGCCTCCCGGGGGACCTTCCTGGACGAAGAGGACATCAACCGTTTTATGGAGCTTTCCCTGCCGGGGATGGACGAGCTCATGGCCTTCCTGGAGATCAGCCGCTGGGTCAAGGAGAGGACCTATGACGGGATCATCATGGATACGGCGCCGACGGGGCATACCCTGCGCCTCATGGAAATGCCCGACATGATCCGGAAGTGGCTGGATGCCCTGGACGCCCTTTTGGCCAAGCAGCGGTACATGAAAAAGCTCTTCCGGGGATCTTATGAGCGGGACGACCTCGATCACTTCATCGAAGAACTCGCCGCTTCCGTCAAGCAGATGGAAAGACTCCTCAAGGATCATCAGCAGTGCCGGTTTGTCCCGGTCATGCTGGCCGAGGTGCTGAGCGTCGAGGAGACACTGGATCTGATCCGGGAATTGCAGCGCCTCCGCATCGGTGTCGCGGATGTGGTCATCAACCGCCTCTACCCGGAAAGTACGTGTCTCACCTGCCGTCATATCCGCGCTCGCCAGTTGCAGGAGCTGGACCGCATCTTCAAGGAGCCGTTCTTTTCCCATCTCCGGCTCTGGGAGGTTCCCATGTATCCCGAGGAAATACGCGGCATGGAATCGCTTCGGTCCTTCTGGGAAGGCCTGACGGAATGTGCGCCGTCCCCCGGGGAAGCCCCGTTATCCCTGCCTCCGGTAACGCCCCGCGTCGACAGCCCCATCCCCCTGCCTCCGCCGGAAACGGCGATGCTCGTCTTTGCGGGAAAAGGCGGGGTCGGCAAGACCACCCTGGCCTGCGCCACGGCCCTGCGTCTGGCCCGTGCCTATACAGGGAAACGGATACTCC
>JAPLJY010000337.1 GCA_026388345.1 Deltaproteobacteria bacterium | reverse complement strand
ATCGCGGATATGGAAACGAGGCTCGCCCAGCTCCGCGAACGCCGGGGACAGGCGGAGGGGAAGGCCTGGGTGGAGCAGACCGAGCTCCGCGACCGCCTGCTGGAGATGAACCGGAGCCTGGCCGGGATCATCTCCGACATCTGAACATCCTAATTTCCCATCCGGTAGCGGAAGGTTGCGGTCACGTGGAGGCGCGAGAGATGGAAGACCGCAGGCAGCGGTGCAAAGGGCGAGGCGGCCCGGACGACGGCAAGCGCCCCATCGTCGAGAACCGGGCTTCCGGATGTGGAGGTGACGTAGTTGTCTTTCAGGGCGCCGCCGGCTTCGATCGTGAAGCGGATCACGGCCTCTCCCTCCAGCCTTTGGGAGAGGGCCTGCGCCGGGTAGGACCAGAGGCCCTCAATCCTCCGGCGGATCTGGAGGAGATAGGACTCGTAAGGGCCGCCGGGGTTTTGCAGCGCGACGGTATCCTCACGGGTACCGGCGGGCGTTTCTGCCGTGCGGGCGGCCTGTGCCGTCGGCCTGCTGCGGGCGGCAGAGGGAGGCGTTTCGACCTCCTCGGTTGTCTTCAGCTCGACTTTCATCACCTTCTCGGGCCGCGGGATGTCCTTCATGTCGATACGGGCCGTCAGGGCGATGACCAGCGCATGGCCCGCGAGCGAGGCCAGAATAAAAGGGATGAGGAACTTCTTCGCCGTCATGGGGTTCAAAAACCTCCGTCATTCAGACGAGACAAATGATGGCGGAATTCGAGGGAAAAGTCAAAGGAAGGAAATGGAAACGGCTCCGGAAACAGATGAAAAATGGATGCGGATCGCGCTTGCTGAGGCCGGCCGCGCCCGTGAGGCCGGGGAGGTGCCGGTCGGGGCGGTGATCGTCCGGGACGGCGGCCTCCTCGCAAGCGCGCACAACAGCCCCATTTCGCTCCACGACCCCTCGGCCCATGCGGAGATTCTGGCCATCCGCGCCGCCGCGGCCGTTGCCGCGAATTACCGCCTTGCAGGGGCGACGCTCTATGTGACGCTTGAGCCCTGCCTCATGTGCGCAGGCGCGATCCTCCATGCCCGGATCGAACGACTCGTCTTCGGCGCCGTCGATCCCAAGGGGGGCGCGGCGGTCTCCCTCTGGCGGATCTTCGAAGACCGGCGTCTGAACCACGCGGTTGCCGTCACGGAGGGGATCCTCCGGGAGGCGTGCGCCGAAATTTTGAGTGGATTTTTTCGGGAAAAGAGGCTAATACTGCCGTCGTAGCGCGATTGCAAGGGCGGCCATCCCCTCCCGCGGGGGAGCAGCAGAAAAGACGGCCGGTCGAGGAAAAAGATACACGGGATGCGGACCGAGGGAATCGGCCAAGGGGGGAAAAGATACCGCCGGGTGTGAAAGAATTATCAGGAGAGATACCGAAGTGGTCGTAACGGGATCGACTCGAAATCGATTTGGGGGCCAAAAGCCCTCACGGGGGTTCGAATCCCCCTCTCTCCGCCAGATGTGAGTCCGAGGGTGTCCTTGGACGTACGAAAGCCGCTAGAAATAGCGGCTTTTTTCTAAAATTTTTCTGTCAAGAGTAAATAGACTTGTCCGGTTTTGTAGCAAATGAGTTGTCCGCTTTTACTGTTCTTGAATGGAGGGCCATTTGAGAGCAGGAGGTGAGCGGCGGATGTTCGCTTTCCTCGTCAGTGTTTCTTGTACAGGAG
>JAPLJY010000003.1 GCA_026388345.1 Deltaproteobacteria bacterium | reverse complement strand
TCAACGGCATCGGGACGGTTAAAGTAACGCTCCGCCTCATCCCACAGCGTCTCGATAAGGACACGCGGAAAATGGGGCAGGAGGTCGTGCAAGGCGGCGGCAAAGGTCGCAAAACGGTGCGGCCGGGGCGCCGTGCCGGTGGTCCCGGCAAGCCGCGTGACGGCGGCCGTCAGCGGTTCATCATAGCCCAGTGCCGAGAGGGCGCGGGGGATAAAGCGGCTGTCATGGCCGGTGAAAACGGCGATGAGTGAAAAATAGAGCGCCGTCCCCTCGCGGAGCGACAGCAGCTCGCGTCCACGGATTCCCGAGGTGGGAATGCCGGCACGTGCCAGCGCCGCAGCGGCCTTGTCCATGTGCGCGTTGGTGCGGCACAGGACCGCCATGCCGCCCCAGAGGCAGCCGCAGGCCGCCTTTTTCTGTACAATGGCCTCGACGAGCCGATCATAGGCCGGATCATCGCCGGCACCGCAAGCGGCTGGGATGACCGCCACCTCGGAGATGCCGCTGTAGGGATACATCGGCTTTTCGGGCGGCGTTTGAAGATTGACTTTGTCGGTTCCGGCGAAGAGGTTGGCGACCAGATGGTTGAAGAAATCGATGAGAAGCGGAGTCGAGCGGTAATTGTAAGGCAGCGTCTCGGCGGCGATCTGTCCGCTTGAGAGAGCGGGAGCGATGGAGGCCCGGAGCTGATCTGGTGCCGCGTCCCGCCACTGGTAGATCGACTGTTTCCAGTCTCCCACGAGAAAGATCGACCGTTCCCCCTCGGCATTCTCCCCCACGGAGCCGAGGATATCCTCGATCAGCGGCCGGAGCAGGTCATACTGGATTTGCGACGTATCCTGGAACTCGTCGAGGAGCAGATGCGCCGTCCGGTGGAATCCCAGTTCGTAGAGGCGCGCCATGAAGAGCGGCCGGTCGTGGCTTACCGGCCCGTCGAGGGCAATAAGCGCCCTGGGGATATCGTCGAAATAGAGCCGGCCGAGCCGTTCCTTCTCCTCGGTGAGCAATTGGGCGCGCAAGGCGCTGAAGCGCTTGAGAAGGGCGCTGCGCAACCGTTTGGTGTTGATGAGATGTTCGGCGACAAGGCGGCGCATCGGGGGATAAAGGTCCCGCAAGGCGGCGTATGCGGGTGTCCCGCGGTCAGCGGCGGCCACACGGACCTCCGCCAGATCGGATTTGAGGAAGAGTGCCCGTTTGAGATCCACCTCGGCGAGCGGTTCGAGGAGCGGGCCGGCCACCTGCGTGCGTAGGGCTCCCCTCGTTTCCTCGGCGACGGTCTGCACCTGTCCCTGCAACCGCTCGTACTCGGCAATGAGTCGCGCCTGCTTTCCCTTGAGTTCGTCAAGCAGGCTCTCGGGACAGGTCCATGCCTCCAACGCCTCTTTGCCCTTGTCCAACGCTTCGATCAGCGACTCGGGCTGCATGTGGAGGATACGGGCAGCGATTAGGATGGTTTCGATGTCGGCCAGAATGCGCGGATGCCGAAAAAAACGCTCGTCGGCGATCGCGGTGATGATCGCCCTCTCGTGATCGTCGGCCACCTGCGGCACATAGGCTTCCGTCGAGAGGAACCGGTGGAAGAGGGCATCAATGGTAGAGAAGTAGACCCTGGCGGCCCGCATGATGAGCCGCAGTTTGTCGGCTGGGCTCTCCTCTCCCTTCTCGATGGCTTCTAGGATCCGTTTTTCCATCTCGGCCGCCGCGGCACGGGTGAAGGTGGCGGCGACGACGAAAGCCCCCTCCCCTTCCCGGTCGAGGTGGCGTCGGACCTCCTGGGTCAGACGGAAGGTCTTCCCTGAACCGGCCGAGGCGGTGACGAAGAGGCTTTTCACCAAAGGCGGCCTCCCGTCCGGTAGAGGTCCGGCTTGAGGCAGAGCGCCTTGTGAGGGCAGTAGGAACAGCCGGCGGCGCGGAAGTTCGGGGTGAAGCTCTCCAGGGCCAGTAACGCGTCGAGCCGTCCGGCGATGCGCTCCATCGTGGCGTCGCAGGCGCCCAGATCCTCCTGGGCAAGGCGGCACTCATAATCGCCGCGCACCCGTGGCCTGAGAAAGATATGGGCCGCATCGAGCTGTTCGGGCGTTGCCCTCTTGTTGTGCAGGGCGAGATAGGCATAGATGAGGAGTTGGAAACGGTCGTCGAAGGTGTCGGCCTCTTCCACCCGGTCGGCCAGTAGTCCCTTTCGGGAGAACTTTTCCCTGTATTTCAGGTCGGCGATGAGCTGTTTTTCCCCCTGAAGCTGCAGGCGGTCGATGCGCCCTTTAAGTTGGTAACGGCCGCCGCCGAAGGGGGCGGTCAGCTCGAGTTCGGCCGCTGTCACCTCGTCGGAAAAGAGGAGCGGCCGATCCGTTTCCTTCTCCCATGCGGCGATATCGGCCAGATGGCTCCGGACGATAGCCTTGCGAACGGCCTGGTCCGGGAGTTTCAAACGGAGACCCGCATCGCTCTCCCAGCTT
>JAPLJY010000027.1 GCA_026388345.1 Deltaproteobacteria bacterium | reverse complement strand
AGACACCAGGGTGTTCAACCGGCCACCCAAACCAGCGAAAAATCACCCCTGGAACAAGAGCTGGAAAGACTGGATGCCCTCCCGACAACGGAGGATATCTGCCTATTGACCAAATAGGACATTTCTACTTTGGCTTGACATTAGCTACAATATCCCTTGACAAGCAAAAACAGCCCCCCTATACTTTCGACCATCGTAAGCAATTCCTTATCAAAAAAAGCAATGCCTTATCAAAAGTAAAGATGCGCGTTTGCGGCCTGCTCATCCCTTTCCAGCGGCAGGCGAATCCCTTTCACCCAAGGAGGTGCGGTTATGAAGTCACGGTTGTGGATGGCGGTGTGCGTTATCGCTTTGCTCGGCGTGGCCTTGACGGTCGCGCCGGCAATGGCCGGCATGAAGATCAATGTTGGCTCAACCTTCGGGCCCGGCGCCCCGGTCTACAAGGGTCAGGAGAAATTCAAGGAGCTGGTCGAGCAGCGCTCGAAGGGCGAGTTCGAGGTCTTCGTCCATCCCCTCGGCGCCATGGGAGGAGAGCGGGATGTCTTCGAAGCGATGAGCACCGGCGGCCTGGAGATGGGCGCCATGGGCTCGGGCGACATCTCGATCTTCTTCCCCAAGTACCTGGTCTTCGAGGTGCCCTATGTCATGAAGGACATTGACCACTTCTGGAAGTTCTGGAACGGCCCGCTCGGGGCGTACATCAACGACGTGCCGCTGAAGCAGAAGGGGGTCAAAACCGTGGGCGTCGTCTATCGCGGACCCCGCCTCCTGACCGCCAACCGTCCCGTCAGGACCCCGGCCGACGTCAAGGGTCTCAAGCTCCGCCTGCCGGAGATCATGCCCTGGATGGAAGTCTGGAAGTCGCTGGGTGCCCTGCCCACCCCGGTCCCCTTCCAGGAAGTCTACATGGCCCTGAAGACCGGCGTCGTGGACTCCCAGGAGAACCCTCCGGAGTCGATCTGGTCCCTCAAGTTTTACGAGGCGCAGAAGTACATGATGCGGACCGAGCACATCTATTCGGCCTGCAAGTATCAGATCTCCATGAAGTGGTTCAACACGCTGAAGAAAGGTCAGCAGGATCTCATCCTCAAGGCCTGGGAAGATTCCACCAAGTACGCCAACGAGATGGCCGTGGCCGCTGACAAGGATTATACAGCCAAGCTCCAGAAGGAAGGCGGCATGACCCTGGTCGAGGTGGACAAGGCGGCCTTCGCCAAGGCGGTGGCGCCGGCCATGGACAAGCTGGACAAGGAAGTGTTCGAGCCCGGCTTGCTCAAAAAGGTCCGCGACATCAAGTAATCCTCTGCCCACGAGCAACCCGCAACCCCGCCTGGTCGTATTCGCCGGGTGGGGTTGTCGTCGGAGAAACCGCATATGAAAAAATGGGTTGACCGCCTCAACGGGGCGCTGCTCGGCGTGATGTTTCTGGCTACGTTTTATCAGGTCCTGACCAGAAACGTCTTTTTCATCACCGCCATGTGGACCGAGGAGCTGGCCAAGATCCTCTTCGTTTCCATCGTATTCTTTGGCTCGGCCACGCTGATGGAAAGCGAAGATCACATTCGCATCAGCATCCTGTCCGACCGCCTTCCCGCCTGGCTGGCCCGATGGCACCGGCTGTTCGTCCAGTTGGTCCTGGTCGTCTTCGGGGTGTTCTTCGTCTGGAGCTCCTGGATCAACGTCCTTAACAGTTGGGAGTTCTATGCCCCAAGTATGCCCTGGTTCCGGCTATCCTACCTCTATTTGGCCCTGGTGATCAGCGGAGTACTGACCCTCTATTACCTGCTGCTCAACATGTTCCGCACCCTTTTCCCCGGCCGCTTCAACGCCATCCGGGAATGGATCGCAGGCTGACCATATGACTACTTTCATCGTCACCGCCGGGATGATCATCCTCTTTTTACTGGGCATACCTGTGGGCTACTCGCTGGGCGTGGCCGGCTTGCTGGCCTATTTCAACGAGATGGGCAGCCGGGTGAACATCCCCATGCTGTCCCAGCGGATGCAGTACGGAGTCAACAACTTCCTTCTACTGGCCATCCCCCTGTTCATCCTGGCCGCCAAGCTGATGAACACCGCCGGCATCACCACCCGACTCTTCAACTTCGCCCGCCTGCTGGTCGGATTCTTGCCCGGCGGCCTCGGACAAGCCAACGTCGTGGCCAGCCTGATCTTCGCCGGCATGTCCGGCGCGGCCGTGGCCGACGCGGCCGGTCTCGGCCAGGTGGAATTGAAGGCCATGAGGGACGAAGGCTACGACGACGACTTTAGCGTCGCCATCACCGCCGCCTCCTCGACCATCGGACCGATCTTCCCGCCCAGCATCCCCATGGTCATCTTCGGGCTGGTGGCCGAGGTCTCCGTGGGACGGCTCTTCCTGGGCGGGGTGGTCCCCGGCTTGCTCATGACCGTCGCCCTGATGATCATGGTGGCCCTCTACGCCCAGCACAACAATTACCCCCGCACCCCCTTTCCGGGTTTTCGGGAATTGGTCAAAGGGTTCAACCGCGCTTTTCTGCCCATCCTCACCCCGATCATCCTGCTGGGCGGCATCTGGTCCGGGCAGTTCACCCCGACCGAGGCGGCCGCCGTCGCCGTGGCGTATGCCCTTGTGCTGGGAGTGATCATCTACAAGGAAATCAGCCTGAAGGACCTGGGCCAAATCTTCATCGATACGGCAAGAGAGACCGCCGCCATTGGCATCATCATCTGCGCCGCCAACTTCTTCGGTTGGCTGCTCCTGCGCACTGGTCTAACCATCCAGGTCACCGCCGGCATCACCCAGATGACCAACAATCCCATCGTCCTGCTCATCCTCCTCAACATCTTCCTGCTGATCATCGGCTGCTTCATGGAAACCGTGGTGGCCATCCTGATCCTCACTCCCATGCTCATGCCGGTCATCGCCAAACTGGGCATTGACCCGCTCCATTTCGGCCTGGTCATGGTGCTCAATCTGATGATCGGCCTCCTGACGCCGCCCTTTGGCGTCGTCCTCTTTGTCATGGTCAGGATCTCCCGCTTGCCCTTCGAGCGGGTTGTCCGGGCCACAGCGCCATTCCTTATCCCGCTTCTTGCGGTCCTGGTGCTGATCACCTTCTTCCCGCCGCTGGTCACGTGGTTGCCCACCCTGGTGATGGGAAAGTAAGTCGGACCTCGCCTGACGGCGGAGCCCGAAGAGGTCGAGGTGGTCGACGTCGGATCCATCGAGACGCAATCGCCCCGGCGCGGCCTCGTCCAGAACTTCAAGGAAGAGCATCGGCATCTGATGCGCGGGATCCCCGGCATCCAGGACATGGTGAGCAAGTTCAAGTAGTCGGGTCGGGGATTCTTTGCGGTACATCCGGCGGCAACGCAGCGCCCAGGAGGATAAAAAATGACAGGAAGCAAACTCTTCGAACTTACCTGTAAGGTGGCGCTGATCACCGGCGCAACCCACGGGATCGGGCTTGCCCTCGCGCGCGGGCTGGCGCAGGCCGGAGCCCGGGTCATCATCAACGCCCGCAACGCTGAGAAGCTGGAGCAGGCCGTGGCGGCACTGACGCGGGAGGGCTTGACGGTCTCCGGCTGTCGTTTCGATTTGCTCAACGGCGCCGAGGTTCGAGAGCGCGTCGCGGCGCTGGAGCAGGAAGTCGGCGGGATTGACATCCTGGTGAATAACGCTGGCGTTCAGCGGCGCAGCCCCCTGGAGCAGTTTGACGAAAAGGTGTGGCGCGAGGTGCTGGACATCAATCTCACCGGGTTGTTCCTGGTGACGCAGCAGGTTGTCCAGGGGATGATCGCGCGGAAATCGGGCAAGATCATCAACATCTGTTCGGTTATGTCCGAGGCAACGCGTCCGTCCGTGGGGGCCTACACCGCAGCCAAGGGCGGAGTGAAACAGCTCACCAAGTCCATGGCAGTGGAGTGGGCGAAGCACAACATCCAATCGAACGGCATCGGTCCAGGGTATATCTTGACTGAAATGACCCGGCCATTAAGCGAAGACCGGAAGTTCAACGCCTGGGTGTGCGCCCGCACCCCGGCCGGCCGTTGGGCGGATCCTACCGAGCTGGTCGGGACGGCAGTGTTCTTGGCCTCCCGGGCCTCCGATTTCGTCAACGGGCAGATCATTTACGTGGACGGGGGGATGCTGGCGGCGTTATGATGTTGCCCGCCAGCGAAGGGGGAAGCCTCGATCCGGAAGACCTTCTCCACAACGCATCGGAGGAGGAGCCGGTTGATGCGTACTTTCTGAAGGCAATTAGGGAGCATCAAATATAAGACATACCACTATGCCGATACGGGAATGCGCTTTGAAGAAATCGATGCCGCCCATTTCCGTTGCCCGCAATGTCGTCACGTCCTGGTTGTGATGGACGAAGAGGAGGCGAGGAATGGCGGATAAAAAATCCGTTGTACCCACGCAGTGGATTGAAAGCTTGATCCTGATCATTCGTGGCCAGCGTGTCATGCTGGATGCGGACTTGGCCGCACTCTATGGCGTGCCAACCAAGCGGTTTAACGAACAGGTCAAGCGCAACATAGACCGCTTCCCCGAAGATTTCATGTTTCAACTGACCTAACAAGAGAAAGCCGAGGTGGTCGCAAATTGCGACCACCTCGGCAGGCTGAAATTCTCACCGGTTCTGCCTTATGCCTTTACCGAACATGGGGCGATCATGGCCGCGAACGTTCTCAAGTCGGAACGCGCGGTCAAAGTTAGCATCCAAGTGGTCCGGGCCTTTGTCAAGCTACGGGAAATGCTGGCCACCCACAAGGAAATGGCCGGCAAACTCACGGAACTGGAAAAACGCCTCGACTTCCATGATCAAGACATCCGCAACCTCGTTGTCGCCATCCGGCAACTCATGGCACCTCCCTCCAAACCCAGAAGACAAATAGGTTTCAAGGAGGATGTACACGGTCGGTCAGATCAAGGCCGAACTGGGAGAAGTGGTGAGGCCGAAACGGGCCGCCGGACGCAACAAAAAAGGCGGTGAGAAGTGACCGCGTTACGTAAACAAACCAAACAGGCTGCCAAACTCGACAAATTCATCTGGGCCAACCTGGAGGATATCGGCTATGGGGCGTAGCGGGATATTTTGAGGTCACAATTTGTGACCTTAAAAACTGGATAAGGTTTTGGCGTAACCAATGAAAGATCAGAAAGCGTTGATTCCGATTCCTGAAGACTTCATGTTCAGGCTGTTCGCTACGGAGTTCGAAAACTTGGAATCGCATTTTGCGACATCAAAGGCAGACTGGGGCGGCCGCCGCTGTCGAAATATCCTGTCGATGACATCGACACGAAACCATAACGTGTCCCTGTTTTGCCATTTTATGGACACGTTTTCCGCACAGGTGATTCAGGCGAATCCGAAGGTCCTTGAGACCGCCGTGATCGGCGTGCCGGACGAGGTACACGGGGAGCGGGTCGAGGCCGTCGTCGCCTTCCGGGAGGAACTCGCCGAGGAGGAATTGATCGCCTGGTGTCGGCTGAACCTAACGGACTACAAGTGTCCCGGCCGGATCCACTTCGTGAAGGAGATCCCGAAGACGCCGGCGGGGAAGATCGTGAAAGCGGAACTCCGCAGGCGTTATGCATCATAAGTTCAGGTTCATCCGGTTGATGCATGCCTCCTGAGCTTTTTCCCCAATTCGGTTTATCCATGCAGCATTTCTATCGATGCTGATTGAAATAACTCGACTTAAGTCTCATTTAAAACATTTATCTCTTTATGTACGTCAAGACGCACCCTACACCTGAAGTTCATACCGGAAGCCTGAGCAGGAGCGACCACTTTTGATTCTTGACATCGCCGACCAGCGGGCGTACAGATAAAATGTACAGAAAGGAGGATGTCATGAAAGAAGTTAACGTTACGGAGCTGCGGAACAACCTGCCCGCCTATCTCGGCATGGTCAGGGCCGGCGAAGAGCTGCTCCTGACCTCGCGCGGAAAGAAGATCGCGCGTCTGACGCCCGTTGCCGATGAGCGTTCAGGCGCGAAGGAAAAGCTTGCCGTGTTGCGGGGGAAATGCAGGATTGGCGACGTTGTGTCCTCCCTGAATGAAAAATGGGAGGCGTCATCTTGATTCTTCTCGATACCTGCGCCCTCGTTTTCGATGCACTGGCGCCGGAGCGTCTCAGTGCCGAGGCGCTCCGCGCCATTGAAGAGGGCGAGGAGAGCGGTTCCCTGGTCTGCTGCGACATATCGCTGTGGGAGATCGCCATGCTGGTTGCCAAGGGGCGACTGGATCCGGGCACGGATTCTCTTTCTTTCCTGAAACTTGTTTTAGCGTCCCGGGTGATCCGGCCGCTGCCCATTACGCCGGAGATAGCGAAGATTTCGGCCGTCGACGCCCTCTTTGCGCATCATGATCCGGCGGACCGCATCATTGCGGCCACTGCCCTTCATTACGAGAAGCCGCTCGTGACCTGTGATGAGGCCCTGCAGGCTGTCAAAGGCTTGAAGATCATCTGGTAGCCGGCCGCCGGCAGGGAATTGATTCAACACGCCGATTAGTTTTTCCGTCGTTGCGCCTGCGCTGGACATGGGAATTTCGGGGACAGCATACATAATGATCGCGTAAGAAAACAAATGCTGAGAATTAAGTAAACTATCCCCGGAACACAGGTTGAGGAGGTGATTCAGGCGAATCCGAAGGTCCTTGAAACCGCCGTGATCGGCGTGCCGGACGAGGTGCGCGGGGAGCGGGTCGAGGCCGTCGTCGCCCTCCGGGAGGAGCTCGCCGAGGAAGAATTGATCGCCTGGTACCGGGGGAACCTGGCGGACTACAAGTGTCCCGGCCGGATCCACTTCGTGAAGGAGATTCCGAAGACGCCGGCGGGGAAGATCGTGAAAGCGGAACTCCGCAGGCGTTATGCATCATAATTTCATATCAATCGGTTGATGCGTAGCTTCCTCTTCTAAGGCTGAAAAAATTCCATGACATAGTGGATTTCAAATGGAAATCATGATAGTAGGTTTAACACATGAAAGGCAGCTGAATAAGTTCCATCCCGTATAACCATGCTGGAGGGAAATATGGACTGGCTGACAAAGGCCCCTTTTCTTACAAAAGAGCGGGGTTTTTTATTATGGGGAGATATATGTCCGAAGAAATACAGTACAAGGGATTTATAATTATACCAAATCCTGAACAATTGACAGATTCTGGACAGTGGACTACCTATATTTATATTCAAAGACATTGGGGATCTGGAGTATCCGATAGGGAGTTTCATGCATCAACAACGTATAATAACCGAGAGGAAGCAATCATCCGTTGCTTTGAATTTGGGAAAAGGATTATTGATGGTACGTTCCCTGATTTAATAAAAAATCTTCCTTAGAAAATATGGAACAGCTTGATCTATCAAAACTTGATGCAGCAAAGAGACAGCTCGAAGTAGCCATAAAACTATATTTCAACTTTGACGATCCTGTCTCAATTCATACCCTTACGGCGGCTGCATATAATGTTTTAAAAGATATCAACAAAAATAGAGGGAATGATCCTGTCTATATCAAAGAATGGTTTCCTAAACACATGATAAGACAAGAAAAACAAAAAGAGTTCAAAATCCTTCAAAATCAAGCAGAGAACTTTTTTAAGCATGCAGAAAAAGATCCCGGGGCGATCCTTTTTTTTAGACCGAGTCAGACTGATTTTTTACTGTGGGAGACAGGCAGCCTCTATCAACGCCTTACTGGGGAGGCAACCCCCTTAATACGATTGTATCGCGGTTGGTTCATTTTTCATCATATAGATTACTTTGAATTGCCCGATGATGACAAAAACAAATATGAACATATGAGAGATATATTTTCCGATAGAGGTAAATATTTTAATGAACTTTTGGAAGTTGCCTTCAAATTATGACATCGGACTGATATCACAGTTATTACTCCGGCAACAATACATGACAACAACTTTAACCCCATATGGTAAATATTCATGATATCAAAGATATCCGCTTCATATCTTCCAAATGTCCACAAAGGGATTGTCATATTTTATTCCTTTGGGACTTGAACGGACTTCATGAACGGGGATAGACGGAATGACGGACAAACAGAAGAATGGAAAGGGGATAATGATGAATATACCATCCGTTTTGAAGTTGATCGTCGCTGTGTTCTTCCTCACAATCATACCCGTACAAGTTCACGCCCTTACGCCTGACCAGGTTTTCGACAAGGTCAAGGATTCAATCGTTGTGGTGAAGACTCTGGACGCCCAAGGCAAGGTGAAAGGCCAGGGGAGCGGGGTACTGCTCCCTTCCGGGAAGATCGCCACCAACTGCCACGTTGTGGAAGGGGGTGCCTCCTACCAGGTGGGCCGGGGAAAACAGCTTGTCCAAGCCACTCTATATGCTGAAGACGGGGACAAGGACATCTGCCTCCTCGATGCAAAAGGTATTAAAGGAAAACCAGCCCAGCTCGGCAAGGCGGTGGGCCTCAAGGTGGGGGTTCCGGTTTATGCCGTTGGAGCGCCGAAGGGTCTGGAGCTTTCCCTTTCCGACGGTATTGTTGCGCAGCTCCGGGGTGGACCGCCCCCCTTCATTCAGACCACGGCGGCCATCTCCCCCGGTTCAAGTGGCGGGGGCTTATTCGATGGGGAAGGCCGTCTGGTCGGCCTGACCACCCTCTACATTGAAGGCGCGCAAAGCCTGAACTTCGCCATGCCCGTGGAGTGGGTAGACGAAATCAAGCCGGGCCGAAAAACGGCTGCCGGGGGACGCAGTCAAACCGAATGGATGAAACGAGCGAACGCCCTGCAACAGATGAAAGACTGGCAGGGAATGCTTGATTGGTGCTTGAAGTGGACGAAAAACGAACCAGAAAATTCCTGGGCCTGGTATGGCCTCGGGCACGCTTACGAAAACCTCAACAGTTACAACGAAGCAATCGAAGCCAATCGTCAGGCCATCCGCATCAACCCGGAACTTGCCAATGCCTGGTTCAACCTCGGGGTCGCTTACCACAGACTCAACCGTTACAACGAAGCCATCGAAGTCTACCGGCAGGCCATCCGCATCAATCCGAAGGATGCCGAAGCCTGGATCAGCCTTGGGATCACTTACAACGAACTCAAGCGTTACGATGAAGCCATCGAAGCCTACCGTCAGGGCCTGCGTATCAACCCGGAGTATGCCGCCAATGCCTGGTTCGGCCTTGGGGTCGCTTACCACAAACTCAACCGCTGGAACGACGCAATCGAAGCCTATCGGCAGGGTCTGCGCATCAGTCCGGAGGATGCCGTAGCTGCCATAGCCTGGTTCGGCCTCGGGAACGCTTACGAAAATCTCAAGCGTTGGAACGACGCAATCGAAGCCAATCGTCAGGCCATCCGCATCAATCCGAAGTATGTCGAAGCCTGGTACAACCTCGGGGTCGCTTACAACAAACTCAACCGCTACAACGAAGCCATCGAAGCCTACCGTCAGTGAGGTCGGTCGTCAATAGTGGACACCAAACCTTTCATGCTGCCAGTCGTTTTTCATAGAACCATCGTTCAAAAGCGGCAGGAGACAAGAACCTGAGTCTGGCCTGCCTTCTTTGCCGGTTATAGAAAATCTCGATGTAC
>JAPLJY010000205.1 GCA_026388345.1 Deltaproteobacteria bacterium | reverse complement strand
TTCCCACGATATCCTGGCCAAAGGGACTTCCAAAGGCTATCCGATCAAAGCGTCGTTCCCGAGCGAGGGAACCGGGTATGAGATTGGCGTGGTGGCGCTGATCAAAGGCGGACCGGAACCCGAGCTTGGCAAGAAATTCATCGATTGGGTGTTGTCCAAACGGGCGCAGGACCTCCTGCAGGCCTGGTTCCGGATTCCGTTGAACCCTCAGGCCGAAATTGCGGCCGGAGCGACGAAGGCATCCGATGTGAAGCTCATCAATTATGACGCCGAGTGGTCGGGAAGTAACAACAAGCGATTGATCGAAAAATGGCGTCAGATCATCGGCAAGTAACCTAAGAGAAGGGAGGGGATTTTCCCCTCCCTTCTCTCTTGATTCGGTCTGGGAGCCTTGAAAAAGGCCCTTTTGCAGGCTGTTCAAAAATGCCCAGATGCAAGGCCCCCGAAATCCTGAGCCGTGAGGCGTACTTGCTGGTACGTTGAACGGCGAAGGATGAGGGAAACGCAGCAGATGGGCGTTGTTCAACGGCCTGCTGGAATAAGGCGCGTGCATCCATGCCAAGAAGCGGGCGGGCTGTTGCCTATCTGAAGAGGGTTCCCTCCGATATCCGAAAACTGTGGAGGGAGCCGCTCTTGCTCTTTGGGATTACCCTGGTCAGCGTCTTTCTGTTCCTGTTTATCGTTCTTCCCTTATTCAAAATTTTTCAGTTGAGCTTTGAAGAAAACGGTCGTTACAGCCTGAAGGTCTTCGCGGAGCTGCTTTCGAAAAGTTACAACGTTCAACCCTTGATCCACAGTCTGACCCTGGGTGCGGCCGTCTCGATTCTGGGCACGGCCATCGGTTTCATTTTCGCCTATGCCGTGACCAGGGTGGACATTCCCTGGAAACGGTTCTTCAACGTTACCGCCACCTTCCCGATCATCGCCCCCCCCTTCATGATGTCCCTGTCTGCGATCTTATTGTTCGGCAAGCAGGGGTTCGTCAGCAATATGATCTTGAATGATATCATTCATTTCAAGATCTATGGATTTTACGGGTTGCTGGTGGTCGAGACATTGACCTACTTCTCGACCGCATATTTGACACTGTACGGCGTCCTGCAGGCCATCGACCCGGCCCTGGAAGACGCGGCCCTGGATCTGGGCGCGCCGAAATGGAAGGTGTTCAGTCGGATTACCCTGCCCCTCGCCACCCCGGGGATTGCCAGTGCGATCCTGCTGGTCTTCAGCCAGTCGCTGGCCGATTTCGGGAATCCGATGATTCTGGCGGGAAACTATACCATCCTCGCCACCCAGGCTTACCTGACGATTGTCGGCATGTATGACATGAGGAGCGGGGCGGGGCTTGCCATCTTGCTCCTCATTCCATCCCTGATCGCCTTCGGCCTGCAAAAATACTGGGTGAGCCGAAAGTCGTATGTCACGGTGACCGGCAAACCGTCGTCCACCCGGATCAAGATGGATCATCCGGTCACAAAATATTCGATCTTCGGACTTTGCCTGTTGCTGACGGGGGTCATCTTCCTCTTCTACGGCATGGTCCTGTTCGGCTCTTTCGTGAAGCTCTGGGGCGCCAACCATTCCTTGACGTTCATTAATTATAAACATGTTTTTACCGTAGGGTGGGGGTTCATCAGGGATACGCTGCTGTTGTCGTCGATCGCAACGCCGATCGCCGGGATCCTGGCGATGATCATCGCGTTTTTGGTGGTCCGGAAGAATTTCCCGGGCAAGAGACTGATGGAACTGGTATCGCTGCTGACGTTTGCCGTTCCCGGAACCGTCGTGGGAATCGGGTATATACTGGCTTTCAATGAATATCCTCTCAAGTTGACCGGAACGGCGGCAATCATCGTGCTGCTTTTTATTTTCCGTGATCTGGCCGTGGGCGTTCAGACCGGCATTGCCGAACTCCAGCAGATCGATCCCAGCATTGAAGAGGCGGCGACCGATCTGGGTGCGGACAGCGCGACCACCTTCCGGAGAATCACCCTCCCGCTGATCACGCCGGCGTTTTACGCAGGCCTTGCCTTTACATTTGTGAAATGCATGACCGCGGTCAGCGCCGTCATCTTTGTCGTTTC
>JAPLJY010000017.1 GCA_026388345.1 Deltaproteobacteria bacterium | reverse complement strand
GTACATCGAGATTTTCTATAACCGGCAAAGAAGGCAGGCCAGACTCAGGTTCTTGTCTCCTGCCGCTTTTGAACGATGGTTCTATGAAAAACGACTGGCAGCATGAAAGGTTTGGTGTCCACTATTGACGACCGACCTCATGTTCGCAGGATTCCGTCGAGACCCACACTATCTGTAAAGTGATAGAGGGGTTCGTTTAAGTCTCGAAAGGGAATTCTGCCGAGCGCCGTGCGAATCGCGGTCGTGAACTTCGCTTCGGCCTCCTTCATAAGCCTCAAAGTCATTTTCCCCCGGTGTGTATCCGGCTAACGCCCCGCATAACTGGCTGGCAATGGAGCGCAGCGGAATTGCCAGTCCGAGTTGATGCGGTTGTTGGGCAAGAATAAACCTCTCTAAATCCTTGCAGCCGTCACAACAATCGACCCTGAAGCAAAATCATGGATCGCACGCTTTCTTTCTGAAAAAATTATCGAAAAAAAGGAAATAAATCCAAGAAATATCTTGACTACTATCCTCAAGCACGCCTGAGCTAAAGATATTCGTTCGTGATTTGAGACTTTTCTGACTCTTATTCCCATGAGCTTTTGACCCACAGTGCAAAGCTTACTGGTGCAAAGAGGTTCATAGATAAAAATCATTATTAGAATTATACCAATCCGCAATGTCCTTACAAAATCTGTATCCCCTGAGAAGACATAGGAGGATAGAATGAATACACCGAGAATGAGCATGCCATCAATAAAAGTAGATAAATATCTCCTCATAATTGTTGGGTATGTGAGTTTGCCATCAATATTGCCACTTGATGGAATAGCAGCAGGCTGCGATTCTGACCTCATGTGCAATTTGTCACCTTGAAGCCATTCCCCACAATGCTTACATTTAACTGCCTCTTCCTGAATTTCCTCAGCACAATAAGGACATTTTTTCATCTTTCGTTACGTCCTCCTTCGCCCAACAATGGTTATATGGGTCGGTATAAAACCCCAAACACCGCAATATTTGCCGTATAAGACGCCGACAGAAATTATGATTTATCGGCCATAAACATCATTGAATCTTATACTTGTGGATGACAATTGTTTTTATCATGGCGTCTTATATGGATCGGCATAAAATCCTCCTGATTCTGTCAAAGCGTATCGACGGGTCTGCGTACACCGGTCGGCCCACGGTTGAGGACATGGGTGTAAATCATCGTTGTTTTCACATCATTGTGCCCCAAGAGTTCCTGCACCGTCCGAATGTCATAACCGCTTTCCAAAAGGTGGGTTGCAAACGAATGCCGAAACGTATGGCATGTGGCCCGCTTCGTCAATCCGGCCTTCATGACTGCGTCTTTGACGGCTTTTTGAACCAGTGATTCGTCCACATGATGCCGTCCCTGTTCGCTGGTCTTGGGGTTTTTCCATCGCTTCTCCTGAGGGAAAACCCATTGCCAGCGCCAGTCGGCGGGCGCATTCGGATACTTGCGGTCCAAGGCATCCGGCATCTGCACTCGACCCCAACCCTCCCGGCGGCTATAATGTCGAGAGCGCAACGCTTCCCGGAGTTGAGCAAGGAGTTTCGGTTTAGGGGAAGTCGGGGAATCAGCAGGGGTGACGCAACCCGCATTCCCGGATGGAATGTTATCCTTACGTATGGAAACTATTTTGAGTGGCACTCTCGTTCCGGTCATTCCTTTGCCCCAAAACTCTTTTGAAACATTCGGAAAAAACCTGAGAACCCGTGCGAAGGATCGGAGCTTCAGATGGAAGCGGAAGGCAGTCAAGCACCTTCAGGTGCATTTGTCAATCATTTTAGACAAGCGCCGGCCTGCCGTCAGGCATGATAACGGCGGCATCATTCAAAACAGCGAGCCGGGAAGCGTTCCCGCCCGGGGCGCCATCCGCATCCGGAACTCCTGGGGGACGGGGCGGGGGGTTAGCGTTCAGCCGGCGGCGGCCGCGGCAGGGCGACGTCTGCGGCGCCCCTTTCTTCGCCGTTTGGCAGGGGCTTCATCGGCCGGTGGCGCCGAAACGCTTGCGGCAGGGGTCTCCAGGAAGGCCTCCCACCATTCCCGGGCGGCTCTGTTTTCTGCTCTGGTCTTTGCGATGAGACAGAGGTAGGACATGGCGTCCGAAAAATCGGGCCTGCCGACCAGGGAGGCGGGACGCCGCGGCGGCATCCGGTGCAGCGAGGGCTGCAATGCGAGGATCCCGCGCAGTTGACCCCCGACCCGTCCCGGGATGCACACGGTCTTGCAGAACTCTTCCATAAAAACAGCGCATGCGGCATGGAGCGCCTGCACGTGGGGGATGCCGTCACGCTGGCGTGCAAGCGTCTCCTCCTCGAGGCTCGGCCCGAAGAGTGCGGAGAGAAAGAGCGCCGGAGACGGGGGCACCCCGCTTCGATACAGCCGGTCGAGGCATTCCAGGTTGGTGTGCAGTAATGCCCGGTGATCGACGTTTCCGTCAAGCCACCGGCCCAACCCCGGGAAAAGGGCGGCAAGGAGCCCGCCGTCGTCCAGCAGCGTGAAAACCGGCCGTGCGGATCCGAGCAGGAAGAGTTTCAGCATCTCTTCGTAGAGCCTGGCCGGCGCCGCGCGGGAAATGGTGGAGGAGAGTGCGCAGAGCGTCTCCCATGTCGCCGGCTCGATGACGAGGTCGTGGGATGCCGCAAAACGAACGGCGCGGATCATCCGCACCGGGTCTTCCGTAAACCGGACCAACGGGTCGCCGATGGGGCGGATCAGACGCTGCTTCAAGTCGCTCAGACCGGTGCTGTAGTCGATCACGGAAGCGTCGGCGATATTGTAGGCCAGGGCGTTGATGGTGAAGTCGCGGCGGAGGGCATCCTCCTCCGGCGTACCGAAGATGTTGTCGCGCAGGACCATGCCATCCTCATCCTTGAGGTGATGGGGCGGACGGCCATCGTGGTCCGTCTCTTCCGTGTCCGCTTCATTGGCGGGGACGGCCGCCCGGAAGGTGGAGACTTCCAGAATTTCGTCCTGAAAGTGCAGATGGGCCAACCGGAAACGGCGGCCGATGAGACGGCAGTTGCGGAAGAGCCGCTTGATCTGACCGGGCGCCGCATCGGTGGCGATGTCGAAATCCTTGGGGGTTCGCTCCATCAGCAGGTCGCGGACACACCCCCCCACCAGGTAGGCGATGAAACCGTTTTCATGGAGCCGGTAGAGCGTCCGCATCGCATTCGGGCTCACCTGCTTTCGGGATATGCTGTGTTCCCTCCGGGGAATGATGCGTGGTTGCATGGTCGGCACCATAGCACACCCGGTCGAAAAATAAAATTCCCGAGAACAAAGAAAAACCCGGCGGGGAAACGTTTCCGCCGGGCAAAACCGGAATGGAACGGTAGGGTGCAATCACCGGGCGGAGCTTAGGACCACTTCTCCTCGCGGTAGTGGGCCATCCGGACCTGGGGGTCGAGATCGCGCTTCCGCAGGCGGATGCTCCCCGGGGTCACCTCGACCAGCTCGTCCTCGGCGATGAATTCGATGCACTGGTCGAGCGACATCGGCCGCGCGGGCCGGAGGATCACCGTCTGGTCCGAGGTGGAACTCCGCATGTTCGTGAGCTTCTTCTCCTTGACGATGTTCACGTTCATGTCGATGGAGCGGTTCCGCTCCCCGACGACCATCCCGCCGTACACCTCCGTCCCCGGCGAAATCAGCAGCTCGCCGCGGTCCGCCATCGCGTGGCAGGCGTAGGCGGTCGTCCTCCCCGGCCGGTCGGCCACGAGCGCCCCCGTCACCCGCTGCGGGATCGCGCCCGCCCAGGGCTCGTATCCCTCGAAGAGGGTGTTCATCACCCCGGACCCCTTTGTGTCCGTCAGGAAGTGGGTTCGGAAGCCGATCAGGCCGCGCGCCGGGATGATGAACTCCAGGTTCACCCGGCCGCTCCCCTTGTTCACCAGGTTGACCAGCCGCCCCTTCCGCGCCGCGAGCTTTTCGGTAAGCACCCCGATGAACTCCTCGGGGGCGTCGATGAACAGGCGCTCGACCGGTTCGAAGACCTTCTCACCCTCAAGCCGCGTGATCACGTGGGGCTTGGAGACCATGAATTCGTACCCCTCCCGGCGCATCGTCTCGATCAGGATCGCCAT
>JAPLJY010000340.1 GCA_026388345.1 Deltaproteobacteria bacterium | reverse complement strand
CAAGAAGATGGCCCTGGAGCTCTTCAAACCGTTCATCTACAGGCGTCTCCAGGAAAAGGGGTACGTAACGACGGTCAAGAGCGCCAAGAAGATGGTGGAGAAGGAAACGTCCGAGGTGTGGGACGCCCTCGACGAGGTGGTTCGGGAATATCCCGTCATGCTGAACCGGGCGCCGACTCTTCACCGTCTCGGCCTTCAGGCGTTTGAACCCATCCTGATCGAAGGGAAGGCCATCCAGCTTCATCCTCTCGTCTGCACGGCCTTCAACGCCGATTTCGACGGCGATCAGATGGCCGTTCATGTGCCTCTTTCCATTGAGGCCCAGACCGAGGCCCGGGTCCTGATGATGTCGACCAATAACATCCTTTCCCCGGCCAACGGGATGCCGATCATTATCCCCAGCCAGGATATCGTTCTGGGGATTTATTATCTGACTCGGGCGAAGAGCGGCGTCAAGGGTGAGGGGATGGTCTTTGCCGACCCCGGAGAGGTCCGGTCGGCGCTGGATTCACAGGCCGTGGATCTGCATGCAAGAATCAAGGTCCGTATCGACGGGGAGATGAAAGAGACCACTGTGGGCCGGATCGTGCTTCATGAAGTCATTCCCGAGACCATTTCCTTCGATGCGGTCAACAAGGTCATGAACAAGAAGGAACTGGCCAACCTGATCAACCACTGCTACCGCACCCGCGGGGATAAAACCACGGTTCTGCTCGCCGACCGCCTGAAGGATATCGGGTTCAAATACGCGACCCGCGCCGGTGTTTCGATTGCGATCCACAACATGGTCATCCCGGAAAACAAGAAGGAGATCGTGGCGCGTGCCGACAAGGACGTGCTGGGGATCCAGAAGCAGTATATGGAGGGGCTGATTACCTACGGAGAACGGTACAACAAGGTCATCGATATCTGGGCCCAGTCGACGGAAAAGATCGCCGCGGAGATGTTGAGTGGGATAACCACTGAAGAGCGCGTTTTGCCCGACGGGAGCCGGATCAGGGGCGAAAGCTTCAATCCCATCTACATGATGGCCGATTCCGGCGCAAGAGGGAGCGCGGTCCAGATCCGGCAGCTCGCTGGGATGAGGGGGCTTATGGCCAAACCGTCCGGCGAGATCATCGAAACCCCGATCCGGGCGAATTTCCGGGAAGGCCTGACGGTCCTCGAGTATTTTATTTCCACACACGGCGCCCGGAAGGGACTTGCCGACACGGCATTGAAAACGGCCAACTCGGGGTATCTCACCCGGCGGCTCGTGGATGTGGCCCAGGATTGCATCATAACCGAGGATGATTGCGGCACGATCGACGGAATCTACGTATCCGCCCTGATGGAAGGCGGAGAAATCATCGAGGCGGCGGGCGAGCGCATCCTGGGAAGGGTTGTCCTGGAAGAGATCCGGGATCCCTTTACGGGAGAGGTGCTGGTCAATGCCAATCAGGAAATCGATGAGGCCTTGGCAAAGAAGATCGATGACGCCGGGATTGAAAAGATCAATATCCGGTCGGTGCTCACCTGCAAGTCGAGGCACGGCGTCTGCGCCATGTGCTATGGCCGTGACCTGTCCCGCGGGCGCCTCGTCAACATCGGCGAGGCGGTCGGCATCATTGCAGCCCAGTCCATCGGTGAACCCGGAACGCAGTTGACCATGAGAACGTTCCATATCGGTGGTACGGCAAAGTTCGAGGAACACTCCACGCTGGAGTCGAGACATGACGGGATCATCCGATTCGTGAATCTCAATACGGTAAAAAGCAGGGCCGGCGGGCTTGTCGTCATGAACCGCAACGGCGAGGTACATGTCCTCGATGAACAGGAGCGGAGCCGCGGTAAGTATCCCGTTCCCTACGGGGCACATATTAAAGTGGAAGACGGCAGCCGGGTGAAGGGACCCAAAGATCAGAAAAGAGGCGACCTCATTGCAGAGTGGGATCCCTTCTCCATTCCGATCCTGGCCGAAGTGGACGGAACGGTCAAGTTCGGGGATATCATCGAAGGGAAGACCATGCAGGAGTTAGTGGATGAGGTGACCGGCCTCTCGCGGAAGGTCATCGTCGAGTCCAAGGGAACGGATATGCGTCCGCGCGTTTCCGTCAAGGACAAGAAGGGCAAGACAGCCAAAGTTCCGGGGACAAGCGCGGTCGCCCGGCACCTCCTGTCGGTTGGGTCCAACATCGTCGTGTCGGAGGGGGATACGGTCTACGCCGGCGACATCCTCGCCAAGATTCCCCGGGAGACCACCAAGACGAAGGATATCACGGGCGGTCTTCCCCGCGTGGCGGAACTGTTCGAGGCGCGAAAGCCGAAGGAATATGCCGTGATCAGCGAAATCGATGGCGTTGTCTCCTACGGCAAGGATTCCAAGGGGAAGCGGAAGGTGGTCATCACCCCCGACGCCGAGGATGAAAAG
>JAPLJY010000250.1 GCA_026388345.1 Deltaproteobacteria bacterium | reverse complement strand
GCGAAGCGGGTTGTGATTTTCCCGGTTGCCGTGTGAATAGGGGCTGATGTGCACATCATAGAGGAAGAGTTCCCCCTCCTTGATGAGGGCGTAGCTGTCCTTCAGGTTCGCCCGGCCGTCGCGCAGCGCCTTTACCTCCGTCCCGACGAGGGCGATCCCCGCCTCATAGGTCTCGTCGATGAAATAATTGATCCTCGCCCGCTTGTTCTGACAGATGGGCTTTTCCCCTGTTTCCTTCTTTGCCACGGTTTTTCCTGTCCTTCCATTCCCTGCGATCATGCGGCAGGGTTTCCCGGTCCTGCCGACCAGAGGAGGGCTCCTCTTCACGTCATCCCCGGGTGTTCCCGGAAAACGATCACTCTCCGCGAAAATCCATGATCACCGATCGCCAAGCTTCGCCGGGAGATAATCCGTCTTCACATGCCCCATGGCCTTCCAGATGTTGTCCCGGACCCGCGGGTTCTCCTTTTCCAGCCCGTCGAGGAGATCCTTGACGCAGCGCCGCTTCGACGTCCGGCTTGTCGGACAACCGTTTTCGATGACGGGGAAGCCCCGTTCCTTCGCGTATCTCTTCACCAGCCCCTCCCGGATGTAGGCCAGGGGCCGGATGATATGCAGTTTCCCCCCGAAGATCGACTGATCCGGGACCATCGTGCTGATCTCCCGTCCATAGAAGAGGTTGATCAGCAGGGTCTCGATGATATCGTCCCTGTGGTGGGCAAAGGCGATCTTGTTGCAGCCCCGCTCGGCCGCGATCTCAAAGATCCGCTTCCGCCGGAGGCGGGAACAGAGAAAGCAGGGGTTTTTCCGGTTGTATTCGCTGTGGGAAAGAGGACCGATGTCCGACCTTTCCAGGACGGCATCATAGCCGCCCGCAGTCAGATGCCGCGCGAGGATCCCGCTGCCGGCGCCGTCCGGGTCGAAGCCGGGATCGATGTGGACGGCCGTGAGTGAAAATTGCGGGACGTGGATCATCGGGGTATTGAGCAGGTCCAGCAGCGCCATGCTGTCCATCCCGCCGGAGACGCCGACCAGCACCCTGTCGCCCGTAGCGATCATGCTGTAATCCATGACCGCCTTTTCCAGCCACTTTTTCAGATGAAGGAACAACCTCGTTCTTTTCTCTTCCACCGCCATCGTTATCCTGTCCTGAACCGCTGTGGATTCTATCCGACATCGGACGGCATATCAAGGAACTTTCGTTCCGGGACGCCGACATTCATCTTGAAAATCAGCATCAATTGGTATAGGAGAAAGGATAAGCGGCGCATCTGCTGACCGGCGGCGATCCTGTGAGATCATCGTCCCGCACAAATGATCGCATAAACCCATCCAAAGGAGGCCATCATGACGGAAATCATCAACATCAACGCCAGGGAGATCCTGGATTCACGCGGCAATCCGACCGTCGAGGCGGAGGTGACCCTGCTGTCGGGGATCACCGGACGGGCTTCCGTGCCTTCGGGCGCCTCGACCGGGGAACATGAAATGCTGGAACTCCGGGACGGCGACAAGAAACGGTACCTCGGCAAGGGCGTGCTGAAAGCCGTCAGCAACGTCCTCGACAAAATCGCCCCGGAAATCATCGGCATGGACTGTCAGAACCAGCAGGAGATCGATGCCGAGATGATCGCGCTGGACGGCACGGAAAACAAGGGCGCCCTGGGCGCAAACGCGATCCTCAGCGTGTCGCTCGCCTGCGCGAAGGCGGCCGCGGCAGCCCTGGATATTCCCCTTTACCGCTACATCGGCGGCGTCATCGCCCGCGACATCCCGGTGCCGATGGCCAATATCATCAACGGCGGCCAGCACGCGGACAACAACGTGGACATCCAGGAGTTCATGGTCATGCCCGTGGGGGCCGAAACATTCCGGGAGGGTCTGCGGATGACCGCCGAGGTGTTCCACACCCTGAAGGCGGTCCTCAAGGCCAAGGGGTATCAAACGGCCGTCGGGGATGAAGGGGGTTTTGCACCCAACCTCAAATCCAACGAGGAGGCGCTCGTCCTGATCGTAACCGCCATCGAAAAGGCGGGCTACAAGCCGGGAAAGGACTGCGCCATCGCCATCGACGCGGCGGCCAGTTCATTCTTCAACAAAGGGAAATATACGCTTGCGGCGGAGAAGAAGCCCGAGCGGACCGCCGGGGAGATGGTCAAGTTCTACGCGGATCTCGTGAAGAAATACCCGATCGTCTCCATCGAGGACGGCCTGGCCGAAGACGACTGGGAAGGCTGGAAGCTCCTCACGGAGACGCTGGGCGGAAAAGTCCAGATCGTGGGCGACGACCTCTTCGTAACGAACCGGAGGCGGCTGGAAAAGGGGATCGAACTTGGCGTGGCAAACTCCATCCTGATCAAATTGAACCAGATCGGCACCCTCACTGAAACCCTGGAGACGATTCAGTGCGCCCGCGAGGCGGGTTATACGACCGTGATCTCGCACCGCTCCGGGGAGACGGAAGACACCTGCATGGCCGACATCGCCGTCGCCGCAAATTGCGGGCAGATCAAGAGCGGCTCCATGTCCCGGACGGAGCGGCTCGCGAAGTACAACCAGTTGCTCCGGATCGAGGAGGAGCTCGGCGACGCCGCCGTATACCGGGGACGATCCGCACTTTACTCCATCCGGGGGAAGAAATAGCCGCCGTCCCGTTCGGCAGCCCAAGATAAGAGCGGCGTCACTCCCGTTGCCAGGGGGTGACGCCGCAAAACGGAACAAGACCTGCACAATTTGAAATCGGACCCCGGAAGCGCGCATTGGAGATTTTTCGGGAAGAGAGGGGTGTTCTGCCCCCGCAGCGTAGCGCCCGCAAAGACGACTGTTTGAGCGCGAAGCGCGAGTTTCGTCTTTGCAGCGAAGCAAGGAGGTGCAGGGTCGAAAAAGGTCCAGCGCGCGGAGGGATCACGATTTCCAAAGGGTCCGAAACATCAACCGCGTCAAGCCGACCAGGCAACCCCCGGGGACACCTTGCGGCAAGGTGTCCCCGTACCCTACAGGAATTTGAACAGCCTGCGGCGGAGGGATTCCATCTGCACCTTGTTTTCCGTGAGGGCGTACCGCTGGGTGAATTTTTTATCACCCTTTTCCGACACTTCCGTCACAGAGATGATGTTCACATCCTGCAGGTAACGGATCGCGCTCTGGTAGTTGGACTGGGACAGGGCCTCCGACCTCCGGATCTCCCCCTTCCGGTACATTCTCGCCCCGAGGCCGCGAATGTTTTTCAGCCAGTCCCTTTCCGCCTTCGGACCCTTCCGGAGATAATAACACCCCCGGACCACCACCCAGCAGGATTCCATATAGTTGTGGATGAGTCCTGCAAAGGGAAGGAGGTTGGTCCTGCCCCGGCCCTTCACCTCGATCCAGGCCTTCTCCTCCTTGTCGAAACCG
>JAPLJY010000252.1 GCA_026388345.1 Deltaproteobacteria bacterium | reverse complement strand
CCAGGGGATGAGCATCAGGGACTTGTCTGCCGGCCTGAATCTCCCCAAAGGGACGATCCATCGCATTCTTTCCTCCCTGTCCTATTTTGGTTATATCCGCCAGGATCCGGAGACAAAGATCTACTTTCTGGGTTTGAAATTGATGGATTTGAACGCCCAGTTGAGCAACCAACTCGATTTTCGGAAGGTCGCGGAACCGATTCTGCGGGATCTGGCGGAGAAGACGAAACAGACGGCGCACTTGGTCGTTCTTGACCGGGATGAGGTGGTCTACGTTGACAAGATAGAGACGCAACAGCAGGCAGGCGGTCTGAGAATGGCGTCGCGTGTAGGTTCCCGGAATCCGATCCACAGCAGCGCGGTGGGGAAGGTCCTGCTCTCCTATTTTCCGGAAGAGGCTTTGGAGGATTTTCTTCAGAGGAAGGGGTTGCCCCGGCGGACGGCGAATACCATTACGGATCCGGACTGTTTCCGGGATCATTTAAAAATCGTCAGAAGCCAGGGATATGCGATCGACGAGGAGGAGAATGAACAGGGAATCCGTTGTGTTGGGGCTCCGGTCTTTGACGGAAAGGGGAGACCCGTGGCCGCGATCAGTGTTTCGGGTTCGGTTTTCCAGGTAACCAAGAAGGCCGTTCATGATGTTATGAAGGGAGAGGTTATGGCAGCTGCCGCAGAAATCTCCCGGCGCCTGGGTTTTCAGGAGAGCAAAGCGGGACGGAAAAAGGGGTAGGTGAATGAACCTGCAGCGGGCGGATTTGACGGTGGAGGAAGATAGCGAACAGGATTTATTTTTATAAAAAAGGATCGGAGGGGAAAAATGAAAAAAGTATTATTAACTGTTTTGATGTTGTCGGTCGTTTTCATCCCGTTTGCCCATGCGGGAGATTCCAAACCGATTGAGATGAAACTGGGCCACTTCGCGGCGGACGCCCATCCGGGCAATCTGGCCAGCAAGATGTTCGCCGAAGCCGTCGAGAAGAGGACGAACGGGGGGATCAAGGTAACGATTTACCCGAACAACGCGCTGGGCGCCCCGCCGGAGGTCCTGGAGCAGAACATTCTGGGCGCAGTGGATATGAGCCTGCCCACACAGGGGCAACTGGGTAAATATTCCAAGAAATTCAACTGCGTCATGCTTCCGTTTGTGTTCAACGATCCTGCACAGGCCGACAAGGTTCTGGATGGTAAATTCCTCAAATGGGCGGCGCCGGATCTGGACAAGGCCGGGCTGGTGTTCCTGTCCAACTGGGAATGGGGATTCCGGAACCTGACGAACAGCAAACACCCGGTAAACGTCCCCGCGGACGTCAAGGGGCTGAAGGTGCGCACCCCGCCCGAACTGCCCACGCAGGCGGCCATGGAGGCCCTGGGAGCGGTGGTCGCGACGATTAATTTCAACGAGCTGCAGATGGCCCTGAAGCAGGGGGTGGTTGACGGCCAGGAGAACCCGATCGCTGTCATCTATTCCAACAAGATCTATGAAACGCAGAAATATCTCGCCATAACCGGCCACAACTACAACTCGATGGTCCATGTGATCAGCAAGAAGGTCTGGGACAAACTGACCGCGGCGCAGAAGAAGATCGTTCAGGAGGAGAGCAAAAAGGCCGGAAACTGGATGAGAAAATCCGTCCGCGATGCGGAAGCGGATCAGATCAGTCAGTTGAAGGGGTTCGGGATGGAGGTCACCTATCCCGACAAGAAGGAGTTCAAGAAGCTGATGAAACCCGCATACGACCGGATGGCGGCCATCGCGGGAGCGGAGAACATCGCGGCGTTCATCAAGATGGTGGACGAGGCGAAGTAAGCTTGCCGAAGCCGGGGGGAGGAGTTGAGATCGGCGGTTTCCCGTCGATCTCAACTCCCTTCACCGCTTGCGTCTCTGCGTTAAAAAGATACAAGCAAAAGAGGATCCGGGCGCATTCAAGGGGCAACAAATGCTGACATTGCTAATTTTTACCGTCCTTTTGGTGTTCATCGTCCTGAACGTCCCCATCGCCGTCGCCATGGGACTGACCGCGATCCTGTTCTTCATCGGTCTGGGAAACGGATCGCTCCTCACGATGCTGCCGCAGCGGATGTACGCCTCCACGACCGGTTTCACGCTGCTGGCGATCCCTTTTTTCATCCTGGCGGCGAATCTGATGAACACGGGCGGGGTGACGAGCCGGATCTTCCGCTTCGCCAAGGCCATGATCGGCCATATCCCCGGCGGCCTCGGCCAGGTGTGCGTCATCGCCAACGTGATCTTCTCCGGGATGTCCGGCTCGGCGATCGCGGATGCGGCGGGCCTGGGACAGGTCCTGCACAAGGCGATGGTCGACAACGGCTTCAAACCGAAATTTTCCGCCGCCCTCGTGGCTGCCGCGGCGACGATCGGTCCCGTGATCCCCCCCAGCATCCCCTTTGTCCTCTACGGGGCGCTGACCGGGGTTTCGGTCGGCAAGCTCTTCATGGCCGGCTTCATCCCGGGGGCGCTGATGGCCGTGGCGATCATGATCGCCATCGCCTTTCAGGCCAAACGCTATAATCTGCCGAAGGAGGAACGGGCCGATTTGAGGGAGGTCGTCGTGAGCACGAAAGAGGCTTTCCTGCCCCTGCTCACGCCGGTCATCATCATCGGCGGGATCCTCGCCGGGGTTTTCACCCCGACGGAGGCCGCGGTGGTCGCCTCCCTGTACGCACTGTTTTTGGGCTTTTTCTATCGGGATCTGACATGGAAGGATCTGCCGGAGATCTTCTGGGCCTCGATCCGGCAGACGGTCAGCCTGCTCTTCATCATCTCGGCGGCCGGCTTCTTCGGCTGGCTCACCATCCATCAGAAGATCCCCGACCAGATCATCCTCTCCCTGACGGGCATGAGCCTGACGCCGGCGGGCGTCATGGCGATGATCATCGTGATCCTCCTGATCCTCGGTTGCTTCCTCGAGGGGAACGCGATCTTCATCATTACGATCCCGATCTTCCTGCCGATCGCGCAGCAGTTCGGGATCGACCTCCTCAATCTCGGCGTAGTGATGACCCTGCTGATCATGGTGGGGAACCTGACGCCACCGGTGGGGATGTGCCTCTTCGCGGTCTCCAGTTTCAGCAAGGTGAGCATCGGGACCCTTTCAAGGGAGGTCCTGCCGTATCTGATCGGGATATTCCTTGTGACGGTACTGATTGCTTATGTTCCACAGATTTCCACGTTTCTGCCGAATCTCATCATGGGGCGATAGGGGATGTGATGGGGAAAATAATGAATTCATTGGCATTTGTCGACAGGCTGGTTCTGAACGCGTTGAAGGTCGTCACGATCGGCAGTTTCGTCTTCCTGACGATCCTGATCACGGCCAATGTGATCGTCCGTTTCTTCCCGGTCGTTTCGCTGCACTGGTTCGATGAGATCATCGAGCTGCTGTACGCCTACCTGGTTTTTTACGGGGCGGCCGCCCTGTGGATCCTGCAGGGTCACATCAGCGTGGGGGACTGGATCGAAAAAAGCATTGGGAATCCGCGATGGAGGCATCTCTACCAGATGTTCATCGAGCTTCTGGTCCTCGGTTTTGCTGCGGTCTTTTTCTATTACTCCCTGCGGCTGACGATCCTGGCACTGGACGTGACGAACGTTTTTGCGATCCCGAAGAGAATCCTCTACTCGTGCATGCCGGTCGCGGGTGCGATCATGGTGATCTATTCGCTCCGGAATATCGCGGTCGAGCTCATCCGGATCGGAAAACCTAAGGAAGGAGAGGCATGATGGATAAAATCCTGAAAGAAATAGAGGATTATGGCATTGTTCCGGTGGTCAGGATCGAAAAGGCGGAGGATGCCCTTCCCCTCGGGAATGCCCTCTGCGAGGGAGGTCTGCCGCTTGCGGAGATCACCTTCCGGACCGCGGCGGCGGAGGAGGTGATCCGGACCCTGACGGAGCGGGTGCCGGAGCTGATCGTCGGCGCCGGGACCGTCCTGACGACCGAGCAGGCGGGAAAGGCGATCCGGGCGGGCGCGAGCTTCATCGTTTCGCCCGGATTCAATCCGAAGATCGTATCCTTCTGCCGCGAACAGGGGGTCCCCGTGATTCCGGGGGTGAATTCGCCGACGCAGATCGAAGCGGCGATGGAATGCGGCCTCCGTGTCATGAAGTTCTTTCCCGCGGAGGAATCGGGGGGCGCCGCCTTTCTGAAGGCC
>JAPLJY010000368.1 GCA_026388345.1 Deltaproteobacteria bacterium | reverse complement strand
GAAGAGACGAAGACCCCGCCCCCGTGACAAAGTAATGTCTTTCCCCTGCGGGCAACGGTCAAAATCTTCCGACCAACATTCCCTTGACAAAAGAAAATCCGTATCGCATAATTTTGCCGCTCGTTAGGGGTGTCCTGCGGGACTGAGATGCCGGAATTCCGGCGACCCTTTACCGACCTGATCAGGGTAATGCCTGCGTAGGGAAATGAGCCGAATGTGCAACGCGCATAAAGGCCGTTTCCCCAAGGGAGGCGGCCTTTATGCATTTTGAAAGGAGACGGATGAGATGATACAACTGGATTCGGCCAAAGCGGGGGAAATAACGCCTGAAATGGTTCAGGCGGCAAAGTATGACGGTGTATCTCCGGAGAAAATATAGATGGTCAGGAAAAACATGGATTTTACCCTTTACCTCGTGACGGATCGTCGCTGGCTTGGCGAAAGGACCCTCTGGGATGGTGTCGAAGAGGCCATTCGGGGAGGCGCGACCCTCGTTCAGCTTCGCGAAAAGAAGATATCCTCGAAAGAATATCTCGAACTCGCGCAAAGGGTGAAAGAGGTAACCGATCGGCATGACATCCCGCTGATCATCAATGACCGAATAGACATTGCTATGGCGATCGACGCCGACGGTGTCCATCTTGGTCCGGAAGATCTGCCCGTTCCGATTGCCCGTAAATTGCTGGGTGACGGGAAGATCATCGGCTCTTCCGCCGCCTCGGTGGACGAGGCGCTGTTGTTTCAGGCGCAGGGCGCGGATTATCTGGGGGTGGGCGCCGTCTTTCCGACCGCCACGAAACGGGGGACGGAGAAGGTCGGCCTTGAAGATCTCAGAGGGATAAAATCGGCTGTCCATATCCCGGTGGTGGCGATCGGCGGCATCAACGCGGAGAATGCAAAGCCGGTCATGGAAACGGGGGTGGATGGTGTGGCCGTGGTCTCCGCCATCATGGATCAAACGGACATCCGGGAAGCGGCCCGGCAGCTTTTATCCGTGCTGAAAGGAGCAACGACATGAATGGAACCCGATACCGTTGGCCTGTCCTGTGGGCCACGTTTGTGACCTATCTTTTTGACAGCTACGATTTGATGGTTCTGGCCATCGCCATGCCGGTTCTGCTCAAGGTCTTGAATATAACCCTTCCCGAAGGCGGGCTGCTGGGATCCGCCACGATGCTGGGCGCCATGGCCGGAAGCGTCCTGTTCGGGCTGATCGCCGAGAATTACGGCCGGCGTTTTGCCCTCCTGCTGTCCCTGGTCTGGCTCGGGATCGGAATGGGGGTTGTCTATTTCATGAACTCCTGGACCCATTGGATGGTCCTCAGGTTCATGACGGGGATTGCAATCGGAGGGATATGGGGACCCTGCGCCGCCCTGATCGCCGAGCACTGGTCGCCGGAATACCGCGGACGCGCCGCGTCGTTTGTTTTCAGCAGTTTTGCCATTGGCGCCGTCCTGGCCTCCCTGGTCGGGCGGATGGTCCTTCATGTCGAATGGCAATGGTTGTTTGTCGCCGGGACCGTTTCCATCCCCGCCGCCCTGCTGGTCAAACGTCTCGTGCCCCCCGATCCGGAGCGATCTGTATCGGCCGACGGCAAGAATGGGAAATCCAGGATCGGCATCGGGGCGATATTTGAGGGCGGCCTGGCCAAGACCACATTTCTGGCGACGCTGGTCAGCATCGTCAATCTGGCGGGCTACTGGGGCGCGGCCTTCTGGATTCCGACCTTTTTGACCCAGGAGAGGGGGCTCAGCCTGACCACCATGGCCGGGTTTTCCTTCGTAATGTATCTTGGAATGTTTCTCGGCTTTCAGTTCTTCGGCATGCTCGCGGACTGGATCGGCCGCCGTCGGGCCATGATTGCCTCTTTCGTCGCCGTCGCGGCGGCGGTTGCGGTCTATATCGTGGTCCGCCATCCCCTGTTCCTGTTCTGGTGGGGGATTGTGGTCGGTTTCGGCCTCTGCGGTTCCGGCGGTGTGCTGGGGGCGTACTATGCAGAGCTCTTCCCGGAGCGGGTCCGCGCGTATGCCGGCGGCTTCTGCTGGAACATGGGTCGCGCCGGGGCCGTGCTGGCGCCTTTCACCATCGGTTATATCGGCAAGGTCCACGGCCTGCAGACGGGTCTTGCCGTCACCTGTGTGGTCTATATCCTGGGGGCCGCGATGCTTTTATTGCTGCCCGAGACCTTTAAGGGCCGGAGGAGTGTTTGAGAAAGATGCCGGGAATTCATCTGGAAGACTATTTCAGCCGAAAAACCCTGATCGTGGGCGACGTCAATACCGGAAAGACCACCTTGACAAGGAAGGTATTGGAAGCACTACTGTGCCGCCGGAATCTCGAAGGGCGGATCGCGATCGTGGATATGGCGCCGGAAGTCCCGGAAAAACTGGCAAACGAGAAGGGACTGATTGGCGTCGGCGGGAAATTGATGCCGCCGGAAAGGCACGACATTCTCTATCTGGGCGGCCATTTTGAGCCGCCCCGCCTGAGTTCGAAAACGGAAGAAGAGGCCATGGAAAAGGCCCAGCAAAATCGGCAGATCATCGAAGGGCTCTTCCGTAAGCTCAATTTGCAGTCGCGGGACATCCTGCTTGTCAATGACGTCAGCATGTACCTCCAGGCGGGAACGACGGAAAACCTGACCCGATGGCTGGATCAGGCCGCAACGGTCATTGCAAACGGCTACTGGGGCAAAAGGCTGGGAGGAGGGACGCTGACCGAACAGGAAAGAACCGAGACGGCGAAGCTTAAGACTTATTTTGAACAGAAGGGGAGAGTCCTGATTTTAGAGCCCCGTCAACTTTGACGGCTTCGTAAAATGTCAAAGATGTCACCCTGAGCCTGTAGAAGCGTGAAGATAACTCATTGATATTAAGCTATGCCTCCCCTCGGCAAGCTCGGGACAAGCTTAAGCTCAGTATGACAAAACCCGAGATTTCTGACTTTTTACGAGAGCATCAACTTTTTCACCGTTCGTGAAGAGCATACGTCCCCGTTTCACGGAACCGGGAACAGACCACGTACGGCCGGTCCTCGTTGAAG
>JAPLJY010000132.1 GCA_026388345.1 Deltaproteobacteria bacterium | reverse complement strand
CGACGGGAAAAGAGAGCAACCTTCATCCCGGCGCGATTTTTCTGCGGGCCGATATCCGGGATGCGGGAGCGGTTGACCGGCTCTTCGGGGGCGGCCGCTTTGATGTCGTCTGCCATCATGCGGCCCAGATGGATGTGCGGCGATCCGTTGCGGATCCGGTGTTAGACGCATCGGTGAATATCGTTGGGGCTCTGACCCTCCTCGAAGCGGCCGTTCGCCACGGGGTAAAGAAGGTTCTCTTCGCGTCCAGCGGCGGCGCCATGTACGGTGAACAGGACTATTTCCCGGCGGACGAAAACCATCCGACCCGGCCGGTGTCGCCGTATGGTGTCGCCAAGCTGGCGACGGAACAGTATCTGTTTTATTACAGGGCGGCCTACGGCCTGGATTCGGTCAGCCTCCGGTACGCGAACGTGTACGGACCCCGTCAGAATCCCAAAGGGGAGGCCGGGGTGATCGCGATCTTCGCAGACAAAATGCTCCGCGGGGAACAACCGATCATCAACGGGGACGGGAAGCAGACCCGCGACTATGTGTACGTGGGGGATGTGGTGCGCGCAAATCTTCTGGCCCTGCGGTACGAGGGATCCGGCGTGTTCAACATCGGCACCGGTGTCGAAACTGACGTGAACACCCTTTTTCGCCATCTGAAGACGCTGACGGGATCGGGCTGCGCCGAGAAGCACGGGGAAGGCAAGAAAGGCGAGCAGCTCCGGAGCGTCCTCGATGCAGGGCGGGCGATACGGGAGCTTGGATGGAGCGTGACACATTACATCGAGGAGGGATTGCGCCTTACCGTCGAATTCTTCCGGAATAATTCGGGGGCATAACACCTGTATTGCTTGACCGGCAGATGATCCCGGATCTTTGAAAAAGGGAACTCCTGTGAATTCCGGACACGATCCCTATTTCTGGCGAAATCGGGTCATATCGCTGGATTACAACGGGTTTTCCACGATTTTCTCAATATGAAGATTGAACTTGCATATTGCACCATTTGCTGATGGGGAAGGATGGCAAAGAAAAAGCGGAGGTCATTCATCATGATTGACAGGACGATTGAGCCCGTTTTGAAGGAGCTGGCCGCCAAGTATCCCGTCGTGACTAATCCGGAATAATCCGATTCAAGCGTCCCCGCTTATTTTTGCTTTGACTTGCGGCACTATCCGGTGCTATCTGTGGGAAAACTTGCAACCCTTCACAGGCATGCGGTTTCCCCTATGACCCCGACCGAAGAAAATCAGATTGTTGGGCGTGTGCTCAAGGGCGAGCGCGAGGCCTTCGCCGCCCTGGTCGACGCCTACAAGGGGGCGATCTTCAACCTCGCCTTCCGCATGACGGACAGCCATCAGGATGCCGACGATCTGTCGCAGGAAACATTCATCAGGGCCTATCGAAACCTCCGGCAATTCGATCCGCGGAAACGGTTTTTCACCTGGATCTACACCATCGGCCTGAATCTCATCAGGAATCATCTGAAAAAACACGGGCGGGAGATATCCCGGGAAAACGCGGCGCGGAGCTCTCCCGAAGCGGAAATCGATCAGGGCGCTCAAACGGAACGGGATATGATGCAGGCGCAGGAAATCCGCCGTCTGGGAATCTGCCTGCAGAAGCTGCCGGCCGACCTGCGCGAAGCCGTTGTCCTGAGATTTTATCAGGACCTTTCCTTCGAAGAGATCGCAGCGATCTCGGACGCCTCCCTCAGCGCCGTCAAGATGCGGGTGTACCGCGGCCTGGACCAATTAAAACAATTAATGAATAAATAAGGAGAAGGCGATTGTATGTCAGGGGAATATGGATGCGTCTTGCATTCAAGCACAGTATAGGTTATTATTCCGGAAAAGTCGCTCATTCGTGTTCCTCCCTTCATACGGTTGGCGCAGGGAGGTGTGAAATTTCATCTTTTAAGATCGAACCCGTGGGAGAAACGAACGTGAGTCCCGGTGAGCCCCCTTCCCGTTACGCAATCAATCAGCGCGTCCGCAACGTCCTGGTCCGTCATGACATCGATCTTGAAGCACTTTCCATCTCCAGCACCGCAAACATTGTTTATGTCTACGGCTTTCTGAAAAAGGGCTCGGGGAGTGACATGAGGCCATCCGATATCGACCTCATCTTCAGAGAAATCGAGCAGCTTCCATCGGTCCGCGGCATCGCCGTCGATCTGGAAAACTGGATCGTCACGAATAGCGAAGGAACATGGATGGCAACCGAAAAAAGACGCATCGGCCGCCCCGGGGCCGTTTCTGGACCCTCGGAGGATTATCGGATCAATGAAGAGGAACGCATTGCCGACGTTCTGGAAGACCTCCATAAAGATAAAGAGACTTGATCGGGCGGGAAAATCCTCGCCGATTTGGTCTGAACCGCAGGGAGGGCGGATGGCGTTCCCTGACGTTTGAAAAGGACGATTCCAAAGAAAGGCTGGAAATCATGAGCAACCGATCGCTGCTGTTCCTTCTGCTTCTGCTGCTGGGCGTGTTTTTGGCGGTCAAGTTCGATCTGCCGACGAAGGTGACGATCGCCGTGACGAACCAAATCTATGGCGACGAGATGAGGGGCATCGGCGGCTTCCGCATTCTGGCCGAGGTTCCGAATCCGGAGGTCGCGAGGGAGGGGCTCACCGGCGAATCGGTCCGCAAGGCCCTGGCTGCCGCGCTGGCAAAGGCCGGCGTCAAGAGCCTGCCGGATGATCTCTGGCAGAAGACGCCCGGCAAGCCGTCTCTGAGCGTCTCGGTCCAGGCCGTGAAGCAGGCCGGGGGGATCTATCAGTATACGGTCACCATCGAGGTGGTTAGAAGCGAAGCCGAGGGCGCCGCGCCCGGCGCGGAAAAGAACAAGACCATCTGGTCCACCAATAAGATTGGGGAGGGCAATGTCTCCGACATCCGGAAGAATATCGACGAAATCACGGGCGTTTTTCTGAAGGCCCGTTCCGGCGGCTGAAAGCGCTCCTGTCCCTTTGAATCCCGTCTCACCCGCAGTACTTCAGATAATCTGTATGATGCGGCATAAGAATCAGGATCTTTCCTTGTTCCCTTTTTCACTTGACAGGTTAAGCGAGTTATCGTAATGACCATTACGGTAATCAATATTACGAAAACGAGAAAATGCCGTGAAATTCTACAACAGACAAACGGAAATGAAAGAGCTTTTGGCTATTTACAGCCAATCGGAAAGCGAATCCCGGATGACGGTCATCACCGGGCGCAGACGAGTCGGCAAGACGATGCTGGCCCTGGAATCCTCCCGGGAGAAGCGTTTTGTCTATCTTTTTGTCTCCCGGAAGGCGGAGCATCTTCTCTGCATGGAGTATCTTGAAGAGATCCGTAAGTGCTTCACCCTCCCTGTCACGGGCGATATCCGGTCGTTCCGGGACATTTTCGCCCTGCTTTTGGATCTCTCCCGCCGGGAGCGGTTTACCCTGATCATCGATGAGTTCCAGGAATTCCTGAACATCAATCCGGCCGTTTTTTCAGAAATTCAGAAGCTCTGGGATCTCAACCGGTCGCAGTGCCGGATGAATATCATCTGCATCGGGTCCATATATTCCCTGATGCACAGGATCTTTGAAGAGGCCAAAGAACCCCTTTTCGGAAGGGCCGACCGGATCATCACTCTGAAAGCTTTCAGTATTTCAGATATCTGGACCGTTCTTCAGGATCATGAATGCCGCGATCCTCGAAGTCTTTTCGCCGTCTATCTGATAACCGGGGGAATGCCGAGATACCTCGATCTCCTGACCGCAAATGCCGCGCTGACCAGGGAGCGGATTCTCGATTTTGTCCTGACGGCGAACTCTCCTTTCATCAGCGAGGGGAAAAATTTGCTGATCGAAGAGTTCGGGAAAGACTACGCCATCTACTTTTCAATCCTGGAGTTGATCGCTGCCGGGAAGACGTCGCGGTCGGAGATAGAATCTGTCCTCCAGATCCAGGCCGGGGCATACCTGGCCAGGCTGGAAACGGATTATGCCGTCCTGTCGCGAGTGAAGCCCATCGATGCCAAGCCGAATGCGCGCATTCAGAAGTACCGGATTGCCGACAATTTTCTCAACTTCTGGTTCCGGTTCATTTTCCGGAACCGGTCGGCGGTGGAAACGGAAAATTTCGCTTACATCAGAGAGATTGTCGACAGGGATTATGATACGTACTCCGGACCCCTTCTGGAGAAGTTCTACCGGGAACTCTTTGCCGAAAAGAAGACGTACAACCGGATCGGCTCCTCATGGGAAAAGGGAAACAAAAACGAGATTGATATGATTGCCGTCAATGATCTGGAGAAAAAGCTGGTCATTGCGGAAGTGAAACTCAAGCGCGCCAGGATCGATCTTACGGCACTGAAGGCCAAGGCGGAAAAGCTGCTGTCGTCATATCCGGGCTACCATGTCGAATGGCTGGCCCTGGGGCTGGAGGATATCGGGGCGTATGTCCGGTGATCATGAACTACCGCTTCACTTTTCAATTTGAGGCGGGAAGGGTTTTCTTTCGCCGAATTTCCAGTTCCCTTACCCGGCGCCCAATTTCTCTCTGAGACCTTTAATGATGAGCATCCGGGCAAACGTAGTCGGCGGCAGTCCTTCCCGATGGGCAACCTCTTTTAACTTATTGGAAATCTTAGGTTCCAACCGTAGAGAGAGAACATCTTTCCTGGCGCGGGCGAAAACGATATTTCCTGCTTCCTCGAAATCATCCAGATAATCCGTCGAATCTTGCTTATCCCAGAATTCCCGTTCGTCTTTAAGATTTTCAAATTTGGGAGTCTTCATCACTTTTTTCTCCGATAAAGTTTCTTTTCCCCGTCGGTCATGTCCCTGGCCGTAATGATTCTCGTTTTTCGGTTGGCAATGATCAGCACCACAAGTAGGAAGCGCACGGCGTACGTCTTCCCGTAGGCCAAATAACGATTTTCCTTTCCACGCATGATCCGCGGCGAGTCAGAATCATTGAATAAAACCTCTTCGACCTCTTCGGGCGAAACAGCATGCCGTGAGATATGATCGACCGTGTCCTCGTCCCAGGTGATATTTTCGATTTTCATCTGTTCTCCACCGGTGATGATGTATTACATATCTAACCCGTATGAACCATTCTGTCAAGAGGGGAAAAGTGCCGGCGGGGGCAGGATGGATGGTCAGCGAAATCACGGGCGTTTTTCGAAAGCCCATTCCGGCGGCTGAAAGGGCTCTATGCCCCTTTGAATCCCGTCTCGCCTGCAGGATTTCAGAAGCCTGTCAGTGGCAGACCCCTCAGCTTCCATGTATTATTTCCTTGACGCAGGTGCATGCTTATCATAAACTATGTGACAAAGTTTAATTGTTTATATTGGAGGTCGCATGTCAACCATTATGAAGATCAGCCCCCAGGGGCAAATACGCATTCCGCGGAAATTCATGGAAATGCTTGGGCTTGAAAAGGGCGGCTACATTGAGGCGCTATTGGAAGATGACCATATCGCCTTGAAACCGCGAAAGTTGATCGATCCTTCCCAGGGGTGGTACTGGACGAAGGAATGGCAGCAAGTGGAAAAAAATGTAGACGGACAGATTGAAAAAGGCGAGGTATCCCCGACGTTTCAGACGGCTGAGGAAGGGATCAAATGGCTGAAAGAATAACCGGTTATGCATTCAGCAGCCGGTTCCAAAAGGAATACAAAGCCCTGTCCAGGGACATACAGGAAGCCTTCGAGAAAAAACTTTCCCTTTTTCTCGATAATTTTCATCACCCATCCCTTCGGGTCAAAAGGATCACCGGGACAATAGATCGCTGGGAAGGTTCGGTGACCATGAACTACCGCTTCACTTTTCAATTTGAGGCGGGAAGGGTGCTCTTTCGCCGGATCGGAACTCATGACATCCTGAAGAAGGAAATTTGAAAAATACTGAGGGGACAACAACGGCCGTCTTTTGACCGGAATCATTCGTAATATATTGGATGTCCTCGGATTATGAACAGCTTTCTTATGGAGCGGTGAATATGTGGCGGAGATTTCTGATCCTGTTGAAAATCAGCCGTCCATCCTTCTGGATTGCATTGCCCCTGGTGTTCTGTATGGGGCTGACTTACGGGCAGCGGGGGCTGACGGACCCCTCTTTCCGGTTCACGCCCCTGATCATCCTTCAGATGTGCCTGCTCTCGTTTCCCCTCTGCCTCTTCACCTTTGGCCTGAATGACGTCCATGACCATGTATCGGATCAAATGAATCCAAGAAAGAAGGGAATCGATGGTATCCGGCTGGAGATCCGGGATCACAGGATGGTCAAGATCGCCGCATTTGGGGTTGGAATCGTGTTTTTATGCGTTTCCGCCGCGACCGCAAACCTGGCCAATGTCTACTTCGCTGTGACCATGCTCTGTCTGTCCTATGTCTATTCGGTGCCGCCCTGGCGGCTGAAGATCAGGCCCCCTTTCGATGTGGTGTCTGCCGGCATCCTGGGCTTTTTCGCCCCTTTTGCGCTGGGCTACAGCTTCGTGGATGATGCAACAGCCCTTCCTCTTCAGGCTTACTATTTTACCTGCTGTGCCATGGGTTTTCATGCATTCAGCACCATCATGGACTATGACGTTGACAAACGCACCGGCGATCGAACCTTTGCCGTCGCCTACGGGAAGCGGGCAGCCGCCCTGTTTCCAGCCGCCATTTCTCTATGCAGCCTGTTCTTTGTCCGTCTGAATTACCTCAAAGTCTTCTCCATGGCCGGCCTGGTCCTGTTCATCGTGGTGGCCGTCATTCCATCGGAAAGAATCGCCAGATATTCTTTTCTGGCCATGTTTCTGTGCGCCGTCGCTATCGTGGGCGTCTGGATTGCGTCTTTCGTGTTACATTAGAAAGGATTTGCCAAGTTGCATTCAAAAGGATAGCGAGGCGACAAGGAGGAAGCGACGCAGGCGTTTATATCATACGTCGAGAAGCGGACGGCGAAGCCAACAAAGATAGCCGAATGAAGGCGACCTGGTATAAGGAACGGATATGACCCTGAGAAATATCGTCCGGACCATCGGACATGAAGTGGAAAAAAGACGGTTCGGGATTCGTCTCGCCGCCCCCTTTTTCTTTTTCCTGATGACCCTGTTCCGGTGTTATCTGGAATCCCATGTCTTTGCCCCCCGGTCCTATTTTTCCTATTATGTCGCCCTGCATCACGTCCTGTGGTACTTTACGGTTATCCTGGTCATCATTCTCATCACGCACCTCATTCTGAAGGTTGCCGTGGAAAAGCTGCTCTGGCTGATGTATGGCGCCGTCCTGCTGATGATACCGGTCATCGTCGTCATGGTTCAGGGAAAACCCCTGTTGGCAGACTACCTGACCGGCTCCTTCTCTGAAATTGTCACTCATATCTTTACGCTCTATTTCACCTACGAACAGAACTCGCCGCTCACGGCGGAGGTCATTGCCATTTTCATCGGCATGACCGTTGTCGGTTATCTTTACAGCAGGAGCCTGCTGCGCGGTCTGGCTCTCGGCCTGACCATCTACATGGTCGGCAATCTGCTGGCGATAAGCTGGATCGGTCCGTTCCCCAATCAGAAGGCCGTTCTCATCGTCCATTCCGCGCTGTTGAATCACCCTTTCATGGCTGTCGTTTGCGCTCACGCCGTAACATTTTTTTCCGTTCTGGCGGCAAGACGGGCGGGTTTGATAGCAGGCAGTTTCCGGTGCTGGTTCTTATCGGCGGGGAGCGCGGCGGCGGCAGGGAGCGTTTACATGGCGCTCGTGGCGCAGTCGGGCTGGTTTTCCAACCCGATCGACATCGTCTTGACGGCCCTTCCGGTGTGGACAACGGCCTTCCTCGCGACCCTCTGCCGCTGCCGGCAGCAGATTTCGCTGAGCCGCTGGTTCTGGATCATCGGGCTTGCGGTGCTCTTTTTTCAGTGGGCGGTGCTGGGACCGATTTACTTTCATATCGGCGTGGCAAGACCCTTGACGACCCAGGAATTCTGGATGTTACCCCATCGACCTTTTTGAGAATAATTCTATCAAGGAAAACGGATGATTGCCTATTTGCGGCTGTTCAGGGCGGATGCCGCCCTGATAGCCTTTGTTTCCTACCTGATCGGCGCTGAACTGGCGGGGGGCGCCCGCTTGCAGGATGTCGCCGCGGCGGCCCTCGTCACGTGCATCTCGACGAATTTCATTTACAGTTTCAATTCCTGGGCGGACCGCCGGATCGACGCGGTCAACAAACCCTGGCGCCCCGTTCCCGCCGGACAGATTACCGCGGAGAAGGCCTTGTTCTATTCGCTGTTTCTGCTCGTTATGGCCGTTGTCTACCCGTTCTTTATCGCTCATTCCCTGCCGACGCTCTTTCTTTTTGAGCTTCTGCCGGTACTGGGGCTTCTATATTCAGCGAAACCCTTCTCCTTTCGCAGGAATTCTCTCCTTTCCACGCTGACCATCAGCATCGGTCTGGTCACGCCGCTGATGCTCGGCTGTTTCATGAATACGTCGGAGACCCGCCTGCTGACCTCATTTTTCGGCCTGTTTGTCTATTGTATCAGTGTCGTGCCGTTGAAGGATATCGAGGATGCCGAGGGAGACCGGGCTTTCGGCATCCGGAATCTCTACCTGTCCTGGGGAAGCAGGCTGCCCCTGTTTTCCCTTGCCGGTCTGACTGCCGATCTGGTGTGGATTTGCTTAGTTCCCCTGCCGCAAATCCTGAAGATCCATCTGACGGTCGTCATGTCGTCCACCATGGCCTGCATCCTGATTTTCCAGTGTTTCCGGCTCAATATGAAGAAACTCTACGGGGTCATCATCCGGACGGTCATCGCCCTGGCGATCATCCTGAATATCGTCATTCGCTGGGGGTGAAGGGACCTTTTCAAAGGCGGGTCCATGGATTGATCCCCCTTTCCCGAATTTTTCCGTAAATCAGCCAGGCATAAATCAGATCCAGAACGAAGACGGAGACATACAGGATGACCATCGTCACGGTTCCGTTTGCCCGGTTTGCGGAAAAAACAAACAGAAGCAGCATGGAAATGGAAAGCGATCCGAGCATCTTGGTGATGGCGATATATAAGGACTGGCCGCGGATGCTCTGTCGTCTGTTGAGCATGCCGATGAAAAGAAATGACATGATGAGATTCTGGGCATAACTGGAGGTGACAGCGTAAATGGCATTCCGCTGGGCATAGATCATGATCAGGAAAGACAGTGTCAGGCAGAGTGTAATGAATAAACAGAACTGCCAGGAGGTAAAGGTTCTGTTTTCGCTTCGCCCGAATTTGATGATGAGAAAGAGGATCATCAGATCCAGAGGCAGCCAGACGGCATTCACGATGCATTGAGGGGACGGCATGACATGGGAATAGACAAACAGGTAAATGAATTCCCAGGAGAGATTCATGCAGCAGGCGATGACCGGCATGCCGTAGGTTTCGTCCCTGATGCTGCGGATTATGATCAGGACGTAGGCCAGGGTCCAGAAAAGACCACCTGACAGGATTAGGGCCGGATCCGGCATGCGCTTTGTCTCGTGGGCAGAAGGATTCTGTGATACACCGCCTTGAACCGAAGGGGTTATCCGGGCGTATGTCGCCCGGTATAACCCCGGCCCGGCGAATTCAGACCGGAAACGGCGGCTTACTCGCTTCTGAGACCGGGCAGGAGGCCGGTTGCGGTCTTTTCATACATATGCAGGGCAAAGTCGTCAAAAAAGGCCCGGTCATTGGGGGCGTCGATCCCCATTGCGTGCAGACCCAGCTCAAATTGAGAGAGGGTGCCGCTGGACGGTGATTTGTACCAGTCCGTATAGACGGTGGGCCAGTCTTTTTGGTCGGGATTGATGTAATCAGTGCTGTCCTGAGCCCTATCCACGAACTTCTTGCTGTAAGTCCCCCAGCCCCAGCTTGAGGTTACATCGGCAACCTTTGACGTGAAGTTGGACGTGTTCGCCGCCAGGGCCTTCTCGTTCCAGACTGTCGTCGTCAGGTAATTGCCGTCTTCCGGCCAGTGGATCGTTCCCCGGGGCTCCGCCCGGCGGTAGATGCTTTTCGAATCGCCGTAGGTCTGTCCCGAAGGCGGCGCCAGGCCGTCCGGATCGCCATAATAGACCTGAAGCACGTTGACCTTGTCGTCCTGGGCGCCGTCGCAGTCGAAGTCGCCCTTGATCTCGAAGAGCTGAACCATGATGGTGATCCATTCCTTGGGATAGATGCGGTAATTGTTGTTCATGAGGAAGTCGTGCGTATTCGCTCCCGTTTCGCCGGTTCCCGGGAAGATATAGGCCACGGGCCGGTTCGCGTAGGTCCTTCCGGCAGTTGTGGTGACGGACCTGGGCGCCACGGGGAGACCGTTCAGGGGATCCCGGACCGTACCGACGTGATTGTCAGCCGATGAGGCAGAAACCCAGACATAATCGGCCGCCTGTGCTCCGAGGAGGGTGACCCCTTCCTTCACCGTCGTCGCCAGGATATTGGACTGGTCCACAAGCCGGATGGCCGTCAGGACATTGGTCCCCGTCGGGGCGACGGTGCTGGGGATCACACCGTCGTACCAGCCTGCCGCATAGCCTGACGGCGGCGCAGTGCTGCCCGTTGGTCCATAGCGGTAGAGCGTGGTCGTCGCCTCGGTGCACGTCTCCTTGTAGGCCAGCCAGTCCATCTGCGCCTCCTGCTGGGACCAGGAGGAGCTCCAGCCACCTTCCTCATTCAGAGTGACATCCCGCTGCCAGAGGATGACGTAAGGGCGGCCATCCTGGGGCGGCGTGGAGGACCATGTCGTCCATTGGAAGTCGGCGTTCGTCTGCCTTATGCAGGCAAGCTGGGCTGTAGTGGGCGCCAGCGCTCCCGAGTTGGGCACCCATGCCTTGAAGAGGTAATCGGAGATGCCGTCCCGGTCGCGTGCGGGCGTGCTGCCCGTCGCCCCCTGGATTCCGCGCATGACCGACAGACCGTAGTATTTCAGTGTAGTTGTCGTCGTTCCCGTGAGGCGGAAGGCAAGCCCCGGCATGTATGAACCGGGGGTCTTCGTGCTGGCTCCGGTGGTATTTTCATCCCCGGCGGAGAAACGCATTTTGATCTGCAGGTCGTAGCTCAGGGTGTTCCCGGAATTTGCCCATATCTGCTGAAGCTGCGGCACCGCGATGCCCGCCACATATTCACGAACGAGGGAGCCCTTGACCCCTTCTTCCATAAAGCTCACCGCATCTACGGTGCCCGTCACCTTCAGGGCGCCGCCGGCGCCGCCGCCGTCGGTGGACGTGTCAAGAGCGCTGGTTCCAACAATGTCCGTCTTGCCGGCGGCCAGAGCGGCGCCTTTCATTTCCAGCGTCGTTTTCTTCCAGGTGTCGACCTTTACCAGGGACTGGTCGTAGTGGAGCATCCGTTCCGCGGTGAATCCGCCTCCTTCGGTCCCGGCGATTCCCTTGGACTTGATTTCCGCGTGCTTCCCGAGGTAGACCATCGTACTCGCGGGAACGTTGCGACCACTTGCCTCAATGGGATTCATCGTGGGGCTGGGGACGTTGTGGAGGCCGATGAAATAGGCGCCCGTGCCGTCCGATACAACAGCGTCATAGGCGATCGTATAAGTTGTTCCCGAAACGCTGAATGAAATGACGCCCCTGTTTTGCGGGAAATCGGCAAGCACCGTCGAATTGGCGCTGTTGGATATTCGGAAGATCTGGCTCGAGGAACTCATCCCCTCCGGAAGAATGGTCTGGGCGCTGGCGATGGTTTGCGCCGCCGGATAGACTACCTGGCTTGCAGCAATGGCCGTGGTTGGGCTCAGGCCGTTGAAGGTGAGGGTATGAGTTGTCGAGTTGTACGTCGTGGACGTGTAAGATCTGGGAGTCGTCTCCGTTCCGACGCGGATGTAACGGTTTCCCGAAAAGGATTCCGCATCGCTGAACTTCGAGGGGAAACTGTCCATGTTGTTGACCGTCGCCACGGAGTTGACGGCCAGGGAGGCGGTACCAGCCGACTTGGCACTTGGATTTCTGAACCAGTACGGGTAGATGAAAGTCTTAAAGGAGTCGCCGTTTGCGAGGGTGAAGGCCCTGTTGTGATTGGCGATAATATTCGCTTCCGACTCATCCCGCAGGTATTCCTTCACGGCGTAGGAAAATCCGGATTCCGCCAGGTAATTGGCCCGGGGCTGGAACATGGAAGCCACATTGCCCAGGTTCGAAGCGCTGAAGATGGGGACCATGGCGGCGCCCAGAGCGGACATGATGACCATCGTGATAATCAGGCCTATCAGGACGCTGCCGCGCATCGACAGGGGTTTGATCATACGTCCGCGGGGACCTTTCGTGAAGAAGGCGTATCCGAGACGGAGGAGCAGCAGCGTCATCGCGGGAATCAGGATCAGGCCGGAGGGAAAATAGAGCATCAGAAACACCATCCCCACGACGGGCGCAAGGAGAACGCGCGCCGGCCATCGGGCCGCCGGATGATTGCTGATGAAACCGGCCAGGGCCGGCCCCTCCCGGTAATACCAGGCGATGAACTGCTTTCCCGTATCGTTTTGGCTGAGGACACGATCCCGAAACTGGCGGAGGAGGACAACGGCGGGGTCGTCGTGATCGCCATAGGCGGCCGTAGCGACGAAACACGATCCCCCCGAACTGTACTTGGCCTGAAGGGCTTGAATGTCTCCCCTGGCTGTATTGACCGGCACGGCCCTGGACGCGAATGTGCTGGAGTTTGTTCCCGATTGTCCCGCCTGGGTCATCGTCACCCGGACCATGTTCAGGTCGGAAACCGACTGCCCCGTGCTCCAGAAGCTGTCCCCTCCCATGTCGGAGCGCAGGTACTCCAGGTTAAAATTCGTCAGGCCGGCGCAGAGAACGTCCGTTGCGCTTCCCACAGTCAGCGAGAGGGTGTTGCCGCTGTATGAATAGGTTTCCGTTACGGTCCCGCCGGTGATTGTGTCATTTCTCGTCAGCGTCAATGTATTGCTGCTGGGGGCGGGGGAGGTCGTCACGCTGGTCCAGTTCGCAATCGATTTGGTGAGCCGGTTCATGGCCAGTTGGGACTTCTGGCTGATTTCCGCCGCCTCCTTGGTGAAGATGAAGGCCTTGGTCGCCGATACGATTCCCATGCCGGCCACGGCAGACATGATGCCGACCAGAATCAGGGAAACAATGACTTCTATGAGAGTGAAACCGCGACTCGATGCAGGTTTAGGATTCGATTTCATCTGTAGCTTCCTCCACGTAACAGGTATGGGTCTGCGATGATTATGGCCTCTGTGTGAAGACTTCCGTGACACTCAAGCTCGGGGTGATGTTGGACGTAATCGTCAATTTCAGCGCGTAGCCGCTTCCCGTGTAGACGGCGGCGCGTTCAACATAGTTGCTGCCGCTCGTGTCAAAGATGATGCTTTTCGTGGCAACCGTGTAATTTCCGAAATTCTGGGATGTGGTCCCGCCGGTCCCGCCGGTCGCAAATGTCTGCAGCCTTGTCAGGGCGTCCGTGGCGTCGGCCATGGTCATGTAGGTTGACTTGATGTTTTCCATGACCTGCTGCAACTCATACAGTTGCTTGGTCCGTGCCACCGGCTCTCCGCTTTTCGTCACGGCGGTCCCCATGAAGGTGACCAAAAATGTCCCCAGGATCGCCGCAATCACGAGGGTGATGATGATCTCGAGAAGGGTAAAGCCCTTTTCCCTCTGTTTTGAAAATGATGATGACGTGTTCATGGAATGTACCCCGTATTTTTTCTGACTGTAATGGTTTCCGAGTTACCGTAGGCGGTCAGCGTAATGGTCCTGTAATCATTGGTCTGTGGATTGGGGGTGGAATCGAAATTGGCCCGAAGACTCTGATAGGGCTTTCCCCACGCGTCAAAGGACACGCGGCGTCCGGCGTCGCCGTCTATGGTGATGGTCGTATTCGGTAGGGTAACGGTGTTGGCGTCTTCCCCGGGGAAGGGAACATATTGCGCGCTGGGGGCCGCGTAATACAACCTGTATACATTCGTGCCGCCCGAGAAATCGATTCCCCAGACCCTTTCCGTGGAATTCAGAGCCCGTAACTGCGCATAGCGGAGATGGACCTTGAGTTTTTCCGCATTGGCCTTCAAAGCGGGCTGCGTTGTTGAAGAGGCTCTGCTCATGACGACCACCGCGATAATCGCGATGATCACAAGGGTCACGATAACTTCTATCAGCGTGAAGCCGCACCGGCGATCATGAAAAGGATTCCGCATAAAAACCTCCCCCGTTAATGGTGCAATGATTTCTGATAAATGCTGATGTTCTGATGAAGGAGAATTCCCATGACGACGCCGGATATGACGAAAATACACGTTGACGCCATAAGCACGGGGATACGGTATGCCATCACGACGGCCGAGCCGCTCAGAACGACGAACAGAAGGTACAGCAGGGTGCCGGTTTTTGCCACCTCGATTTCCATCCGGTCATTCAGCAGCAAGACCATACCCAGGCCGGACAACCACAGGGCGGCGGCGATCATGAGTTGCGGCTGGATCCGGGTCCAGCGGGCCAGGGCCGCTTCTCCTGCACCGCCCCCGAGACCGACCATGAGAATGAGCCCCATGACCCCGTAAAAGATTCCCGTCAGGATATAGTAGAAAGCGCATTCCCCTCTGGTTGATGCGGCGGACAGGAGACCCCGGGGGGCGAACGGGCGTCCCTGCGGCTGGAGGAGAATCTGCCGGAGGCGTTCTACAACTCCCGGTCGTTCCCGGAGAACGCTCCGCATGACATTCTCCGTAAAATTTTCCGGGGGGACGACGGGCGGCGTCGCGGCAATTTCCGAAAGGATGTCTTTGAATTCATCATTCATGAAATGACCTTTGATTCTAAAAAGATTTTTTATTTTCTACTCTCTATATACTCCGGGGCAATCGAAAAAGTCACAAAAAAAGAAACCCCATCGCGCCGCCCTTCAAGGCAGGGGTGGCGACATCAAGGCCCACAGTTTGGACTTTTTACGAGGTCGTCACAAATGGATCGTTGACGGATCAGGGTTGGGCGTGACCGGCAGAAACCTGCATGGGTGATCCGAAGCGCTCAGCGTTGATGTCGAGGGGCTTTCCGTTTCTTCGATGCAAGCTTTTCGATCATGTCCCCCCTTCTCAGGTATTGGATGAAATCCTCCTGGTGAGGGGTGAGGGTATTCCCGATGTAATCAATGTTCCGCTGCATGCATTTCTGATAGAGATCGCAGTCAATGCCCCAACGGCCGCGGAAATGATGGATCATATACCCGTCAACACCGCTGAATGCCCCGGCAAAGCGTTGTTTCGTCCACTCATAAAAACCGACCGTCTTCTGCAGGAGATCCCACTCGCTCGTGAACTGAGAAACGCCGCCCTCCACGAATTCTCGATAGAGAAACAGGAGTTTTTCGAGATACAACCTGTCCGCCATCTGTCCGATGAGATCCGCCGTCCCAATCATCTTTCCGATGATGGCCATTTTTTCGGAAGAAAAATCCATTTCGCCGACCTTTGCAGTCAGTCCCGTGCAATGGAGAACGTCGGCAAAGTCTTTCATCTCCCCTGCTCCGTAGGCGGGATCGTCCTTGAAATACTCCCGGAGAAAGGAGATACTCCTTTCAATATGGGTCAACGTATGCTTGGCCCCTGTTCCTTCATGATCGTCGATCTCTTGAATGTAACCCGTATCGTGCATCAGGGCGGCGATCATTCCGATACCGATCTCCCTGCCGGAAAACACCAGACCCGTAAGGAAGGCGCCGTGGATGAGCCGGGACATGGCCAGCATGACCGCGCACGTATGGCTGAAATCATGGTATTCGGTGTTGCAGGCCCGGTAGCCGGGATAGAGGCCGTCAAAAAGCCGCCCGGTATCGGTGAAGACCTCCGTGAACCCGTTCTCCTGAAAATCCGGATCCATCAAGGAGATGAGATAAAGGACTTCTTTGAGCGACGTCTCCGAATCGTATGAATCCACCAGTCGCGCAAGCTGAGATTCCACCGCCATAAATCCCTCCTTAGCAATTGATCCTTCAGCCTTTCTCGAAGAAACCGTGAATCCGATCATGGTTTATACACGCATGGCAAAGAAAAATCACCGTTTTTTTTGCCCTTCCTTGCAACTCTCCCAGAAAGGCGATAAGATCAGCCGCAACTTTTCGGGCACAAACGCGGTCGCCCGTATACAGGCGTCCCTTTTAGCAAGGCAAATAGATGAACATCACGAAAGAAGAGATCTGGTCGGCGGTCCGGGCGATCCGGGAAAAGGCGCCGGTTGTCCACAGCATCACCAACTACGTCGTCATGAACAGCACGGCGAACGCGCTGCTCGCCCTCGGCGCCTCGCCGGTCATGGCCCACGCCGAAGAGGAGATGGAGGAGATGGTCGGGATCGCCTCCGCCCTCGTCATCAACATCGGCACGCTGAGCCCGGCTTGGGTTCGCGCGATGTTCCGGGCGGCCGAGGCGGCGCGCACACGGAAGATCCCGATCGTTCTCGATCCGGTGGGGGCGGGCGCGACCTCCTACCGGACCCGGACGGCGCGCGAGCTGATCCAGGCCGTCCCCCCGGAGATCATCCGCGGAAACGCATCGGAGATCATGGCGCTCCTGGAGACGAATGCGAAGACGAAGGGGGTGGACAGCACCGCCTCCTCCGACGCCGCCGTGGAGATTGGCCGGGCATTGCACGAAAAATGCGGTTCCGTTGTCTGCATCAGCGGCGAGACGGACTACACCGTGGGTCCTGCGGGGATCATCGAGACCCGGAACGGCCATATCCAGATGACCCGGGTCACGGGCCTCGGCTGCACGGCGAGCGCCCTCTGCGGGGCCTTTGCCTCGGTAACACCAGATCCCGCGATTGCCGCCGCGGAGGCGATGGCCGTCATGGGAATCGCCGGCGAGATCGCCTTCGCCCGTTCGGAGGGGCCGGGGAGTCTCCAGCTCCATTTCCTCGATGCGCTCTACCGCCTCTCCGCGGTGGACATTGAACGGCTTCTGAAGTAAATGTGCATTATTACACGAGGGCGACCACCATGAAAGGTTTGTATTTCGTCACCGACCGCGGCCTGTGCGGGGGGAAACCCCTCGCGGAGGTCGTCCTCCAGGCGGTACGGGGCGGGGCCGCCTGCGTTCAGCTTCGGGAGAAGGATGTTTCCACGCGCTTTTTCGTCGAAGAAGCGCTGCGAATCAAGGCGATCATGGCGCCGTTCCACGTCCCCCTGATCATCAACGACCGCCTCGATGTCGCCCTGGCCGTCGGGGCAGACGGCGTCCATGTGGGTCAGGAGGATATGCCCTACGAGACCACCCGGCGGCTGATGGGACCGAAGGCGATCATCGGCCTCTCCGTGGAGACATGGGAGGACGTGGAGCGGGCGGGGTCGCTCGACTGCGATTACCTGGGCGTCAGTCCCGTCTTTGCGACGCCGACCAAGACGGACACCAAGAAACCTTGGGGGCTCGTGGGGCTCGCCAAGATCCGGGCGTTCTCACGCCATCCTCTCGTCGGCATCGGGGGGATGAACGCGGGAAATGCGGAGGAGGTCGTTATGGCCGGCGCGGACGGTGTTGCGGTGGTCTCGGCGATCTGCGCCTCCCCCGATCCCTTTGCGGCATCGCGGGAGCTCGATAACATCATCCGCACCGCCCTGGCCGGCAGGGTTCAGGGCCCAAACAAATTGAAGAATGCGTAGCACGAAAATCAAATCCCGGGAGCGCGCATTGGAGATTTTTCGGGGCTCCATGCCCCCGCAGCGTAGCGCCCGCAAAGGCGACTGTTTGAGCGCGAAGCGCGAGTTTCGTCTTTGCAGCGAAGCGAGGAGGCGCAGGGTCGAAAAAGGTCCAGCGCGCGGAGGGATTAAGATTTTCAAAGGTATTCAGTCATGAACAAACCGGAAAAGCTCGTGATCTTCGATTATTCGGGCACGCTCAGCCTGGAGGCGCCGCAGTTCGGCCGGCCGGCGAACCTTGTGCTTGCGTTCGCGGAAAGCGGCCTTTTCCCCCTCGGTGTCACGACCCCGGAGATCTTCTGGGAAGAGATCGTCGGTCCGACCTGGAATGAGGGGAGCACGACGGCGGCGGGCTACAAGCGGGTTCTGGCGGAGAGGATCATGGCATTGGGCCTCGCCCCCGGCGCAACCAGCGCTCAGATCGCGGCGGCCGCTTCCCGTTTCGTCGACCGCTACCTCGACCATTCGCGGATTGATCCGCACTGGCAGCCCATCCTTGAAAAACTGTCCGTCCATCCCGGCACAGCCCTCGTCATCGCCACCGATCACTACGCCGAAGCCACCGAAACCATTATCCGTTATCTCCGCTCCTGGGACATCCCGGCGCGGAAAGCGGAAGCGGGAGGCGGGGAAAATGGGCGGCTGTCCCTATTTTCTGTTGCCAACTCCGCAGATATCGGTTTCTGGAAGGCAGACCGTCGTTTCTGGGAGATTCTGAAGTCGCGACTCTCGCTTGAGACGGTCCGGTCGGCCCTGATCATCGACGATTTCGGCTTCAATGAGGAACAGGGGGACAGCGATGGGGAATGGGCCAGGGTCGCGGCCAGACAGGAAAAGACCGTTGCCGTCCTTGAGGGGGTCTTTCATGCCGCACAGGTCATCCCCTTCCTGTTGAAAGGCGGGGAGCGGGAAGGGGCGTCCGCGCGAATTGCAGAAACGGGGAAACGAATCAGCGATGTCCTGAATGATATTGGGAAGAAAACATGAACGAAAATGAATGCAAACCGGAAATTTCCTACCCCTGCCCCTGGGTCTACAAGGTAATCGGCCGCGACCCGGGGCTTCTCCGGGAAGTCGTCGCGGAGGTCCTGTCGGGTCGGACATATTCGGCCATACCTTCCCGGAGCAGCAAAAACGGCGCCTACCATTGCCTGAATGTCGAGATGACGGTCGAAAACGAACCGGACCGGCTTGGTTTCTACGAAAAGCTCCGTCAACACCCTGCCGTAATCATGGTCATGTAGCCACTCAATTTAAGGCACCTCCGCACCGCCCCGGAAATGGCTGAAAACCCGCTCGGGACGATCAGACCGTAGAAAGGAATCAGGTACATCGCCGCCACGGTCGATTCGAGAGGGCCAAAGAACCGGGATCGCCAGTCTGCATGGAAAAACTTTCCATCATCTCCATTTGCTGATAAGATTCCGCTAACATTCTTCAAGGAGGAACAACATGGCGAACGACCCGAACAAGGTGATCTACTCCATGATCGGAGTGAGCAAGGTCTACGACAAAAAACCGGTTCTGAAGGATATCTACCTCTCCTATTTCTACGGGGCGAAGATCGGCGTCCTGGGGCTGAACGGCTCGGGAAAGAGCTCGCTGCTGCGGATCCTGGCTGGCGTGGACCAGGATTTCATCGGTAAAACGATCCTCTCCCCCGGCCATACCGTCGGCTTCCTCGAACAGGAGCCGAGGCTGGACGATACGAAAACCGTCCGCGAAA
>JAPLJY010000034.1 GCA_026388345.1 Deltaproteobacteria bacterium | reverse complement strand
CCAAACCAGCGAAAAATCACCCCTGGAACAAGAGCTGGAAAGACTGGATGCCCTCCCGACAACGGAGGATATCTGCCTATTGACCAAATAGGACATTTCTACTTTGCTAGGAATAGGACATTTCTACTTTGGCTTGACATTGTGCCAAACTTCTCTTGACACCCAAAATCCTTCTTCATATACTCTCACCGTGAAAAAGGAAGTCCTTATCAATCAACAGTTGCAGGCGGTCTTCGAACAAGCGGCGGTGGGGATGGTTATTGTCGAGGCCGCCCACAGCCGTTTTGTGAAGGTGAACCGCCGCTTCTGTGAGATCGTGGGTTACTCAGCCGAGGAGCTGCTGCAGGGGTCCATCCACGATATCACCCACCCGGACGATCACCGCGTGGATCTCGACCATATCGAGCGGATCAGTGCCGGGGTCGCCCGGGAATCCTCCTGGGAAAAGCGTTATCGGAAAAAGGATGGAACGGTCGTATGGGCCAGGGTTTTCGTGACTCCGCTCGATCCCTCCGAAGCCAGGCCAACCCTGAGGTTAGGGGTGATCGAAGACATCACCGAGCGCAGGCGGATAGAGGAGGCGCTGAGGGAGAGTGAAAAAAGATACCGCGAACTCAGTATTGTCGATGATCTCACACAGCTTTACAATTCCCGGCATTTTTATCATCAGATCAAGATGGAGATCGATCGGGCGGACCGCTACGGACAGCCTTTGACCCTGCTGCTTCTCGATCTCGACGATTTCAAACGGTTCAACGATGCTTACGGTCATATCGAGGGAGACCAGGTCTTGTTGCGACTCGGACAGGTGGTCAAACGCTGCCTGCGCCAGACGGATTCCGCCTACCGTTACGGCGGCGAGGAATTCACCATCCTCCTGCCTATGACCACAGGCAGGGACTGCGCCGTTACAGCGGAAAGAATCAGGATGGAATTCAAGAAGGAGAATTTCTCTCCGGCGCCGGGTCAGGACGTCCATGTAACGGTGAGCATCGGGCTTTCGCAGTACAAGCCGCAGGAGGATATGAAGGCCTTCGTTCACCGGGTTGACCAACTCATGTACCAGGGAAAAAAGAACGGGAAGGACAGGGTTTGTTCTGAGTTATAACCTCAAAAACAGTTCAAATGGTAATCTCCACCTCGATCTCATTTCGAGGGCTGAGGACTTGTAGAAGCCAAGCCTTTTCAACGCGTGATGCAAGAATTTCCCCATCCTGTGTACAAACCCGTCTGTCCTATCCGCTCCCGGTACATTCCCGCATCAACCCCTCAGCCGCTCGCTCAACAGCGTGTATCGCTCCTCGGTCTTGTTGTTCCTGATCGCGATCGCCATCGCCTTTTTTGTCCCGATGATGACGACGAGCTTCTTCCCCCTGGTTACGCCGGTGTACAGGAGGTTGCGCTGGAGGAGGATGTAGTGCTGGGTCAGGATCGGGATCACCACGGCCGGGTATTCGGAGCCCTGGGACTTGTGGATGGAGACCGCGTAGGCGTGGACGAGTTCGTCCAGCTCCGAGAAGTCGTAGGGGATCTCCCGGCCGTCGATGGAAACCAGCACCTCCTGCCCCTCCGTGTCGATATCGGTGATCCGGCCGATGTCGCCGTTGTAGACCTCCTTGTCGTAGTTGTTCAAGATCTGCATCACCTTGTCGCCGATCCGATAGAGCCTCCCCATCCGGCTCACCCCCTCCTCGCCGGGGTTCAGCGCTTTCTGGAGTTCGACGTTGAGGTTCTGGCCCCCGATGATCCCCCGGTGCATCGGCGTGAGGACCTGGACATCGTCGAGGGGATCGAAACCGAACCGCTTCGGGATCCGTTCCTTGACCAGGGTGATGATCAGCTCAAGCACCCGCTGGGGGTCCTCCTGCTCGATGAAGTAAAAATCGTCCAGCTTCTCCCGGGAACTATCGAGATTGGGCATCTGCCCCTGGTTGATCCGGTGGGCGTTGACGATGATCGAGCTCTCCCGGGCCTGGCGGAAGATCTCGTTGAGCTCGACGACGGGGACGGCCTGCGAATCGATGATATCCTTGAGAACATTCCCCGCCCCGACGGAGGGGAGCTGGTTTACGTCGCCCACGAGGACAAAAGTCGCCCGCGGCGGCACGGCCTTGAGCAGGTGGTGCATCAGCAGGGTGTCGATCATCGAGGCCTCATCGACGATCAAAAGGTCGCAGTCGAGGGGCGATCCGGCGTCCCTCTGGAATCCGCCCTTTTGGAAACTGTATTCGAGGAGGCGGTGGATCGTCTTGGCCTCGTGGCCGGTGGCCTCGGTCATCCTTTTGGCGGCCCGGCCGGTCGGGGCGGCGAGTAGAATCTTTGTCCGGAGCCCCGCGAAGATCCGGATCATCGCGTTGATGATCGTCGTCTTCCCCGTCCCGGGCCCTCCCGTAACGACCATCACCTTGTGATCGGCGACCGCCCGGATCGCCTCGATCTGCTTTTCGGCCAGCGTGATGGCGAGCTTCTCCTGGATCCAGGGAATTGCCCTGTCCGCATCGATCTTTTTGACGACCCGGGGGCTTTGGATCAGCGTCCGGAGGTGGTGGGCGAGCAGCTTTTCGGCCAGGAAATACGCGGTCAGGTAGACCGCCTTGTGGTTTTCCCGGAAGGCCGCCGGATCACGGTTGAGGTCCTCCAGGATGATCCTTTTGCCCTCGACGAGAATCCCGAACGACCGGACGATGATCTCCCCGTTGATGTCGAGGATCTCCTTGCACTTGGCGAGCAGGGGCTCGTAGGGGTAGTAGACGTGCCCTTCGTCGGTCAGCTCATGGAGGACGTAGAGGATCCCCGCCTCGGCGCGGAGCTCCGAATCCCGGGCGAAACCCAGCTTCTCGGCGATCTTGTCGGCGGTCACAAAGCCGATCCCGGAGACGTCCGTCGCCAGGCGGTAAGGGTTCTCCCGGACGACGTTGATCGATTCGTTTCCGTACTGCCTGTAGATCCGGGCGGCATAGCCCGAGCCGACGCCGTGGTCCTGCAGGAAGATCATGACGGAGCGGATCTCCTTCTGCTCGTCCCACGCCTTCCGGATCATGGCGATCCGCTTGGGGCCGATCCCGCCGATCTCGGAGAGCCGGGAGATCGACTTTTCGATGATATCGAGGGTCTCCTCCTTGAACCGTTTGACGATCCGCTTGGCCATGACAGGGCCGATACCCTTGATCAGCCCCGAGCCCAGATACTTCTCGATTCCGTGGACCGTGGCGGGGACGGCGCATTCGCAAGAGACGATCTTGAACTGCTCCCCGTATTTGGGATGGCGGCCCCATTCGCCCTTCATGGTGACGATCTCGCCGGGGATGGGGTTGACGATGTGGCCGACGGCGGTGACCAGCTCCTTGCGGCCGTAGACCTTCACCCGGGCGATCGTGAAGCTGTTCTCCTCGCTGGTGAAGGTGATCCGCTCGATCTGGCCGCGCAGTTCGGAAAGGTTGTCGGGGGTCATGGGGATAATGTAGGCCACTCCCGAAGCAAATGCAAACGGATTGAAAACATTTGACACCCGGAATTCCCCTTCGTATACTTCCGCCGGCGCAATAGACGGACACCCCCCGTTTCAGCTTTGCCCAAGAATGCCATTGACTCAAAGGCAGCGGTATTCCAAGCCATCATCCTTCAGGGAAAGACCATGATCGATTATATGAAGTGTCATGAACGGTACGTCCGGGAGATGCTTGAAAAGGATCTCGGCCCGGAGGAATGGCGGGAGCTTCTGGAGGATCACGACAGGCAAATCCGGTGGATGCAGCATGAGAGGCTGGTCCATCTGCTGGTCATGCTGTTTGTTTGCTTGTTTGCCCTGCTGGCCCTGGGGTTCACCATCTTCGAACCGATTCTGTCCCATTTTGTCCTCTTCGGGCTGCTGATGATCCTGGCGGTCGCGTACATCATTCATTACTACCGGCTCGAAAACGGCGTGCAGAAATGGTACGACCTGTCCAACCGGATCAGATCGCATCAGCGGCGGTAAACACCCATCGGAAAACCAAATCCCCGGCTTCAGCGTTTGCCGATAAGATGTTCCGGCCGGATGCGCCCTTGTGCGTCGAAAACGACTCCCTCCTGTTCAAGAAGTCTCCTTTTCATCGCGGGACCGCCGCCGCCGAAACCGCCGAGGCCGCCGCCGCTCCTAATCACGCGGTGACAGGGGATAATCAGCGCAAAGGGGTTCGAGCCCATGGCGTTCCCCACGGCCCTGGCGGCGCCAGGCGCACCCAGCGCCGCCGCCAGCCCGCCGTACGTGACGACCCGTCCCCGCGGGATCTCCCGGCACGCCGTCAGCGTGCGCCGCACAAAACCCTTCATCCCGTCAAGATCCAGATCGACGGCGGAGAAATCCACCTCTTTCCCTCCGAGAAAATTTTCCAGCAGCCGGGCGATCTCTCCTCTTGCGGCCGCCGGCAGGGCGCCGGGGAATTCCTGCCGGATCCGGTCCGCCATCGAAACGCCATCCTCCGGAAGGAGAATCCGCCGGATCCGGGAACGGCTGCCGTCGGCGTATTTGAAGCTCCCCGCCCACAGGGCGGGGCTTCCCGGCAAGGAAGCTGTCTGTTTTTTATTGCGCCCCTCATCCCCGCCTAAAAGGCGGGGCTTGCGGGTTGCGCTCCCGGTTACGACGCCGATCTCACCCAAGGTCGAGGGAATGAGCTCATAGGTGTAAAAAGTTCTTTTCCGATCTATGATCATGCTTTTTATTTAAATCGGATCCATGAGAAAAGGCAAGTAAAAATGGTCGTTCCCATCCCTATTTCGGGGTGACGCCTGATTTTCCGGTTGAAAAACGCACCGGGCCAAGCCATACTGCGATCCGATCCGGCGCCGTCCGGATCATCCTTCTTTTGAAAAGAATCAGGGAGGTCCCATGAAGGCAATGGTTCTGAAAGGCGTTTCCGGTTTCGCGGAAAATCCGTCGCCGCTCGCTTCAGCGGAGGCGCCGGAACCCGTGCCCGGCGAGGGCGAGGTCCTGATCCGCGTGGCCATCTGCGGCGTCTGCCACACGGAGTTGGACGAGATCGAAGGAAGGACGCCGCCGCCCGCCTTTCCCGTCATCCCGGGGCATCAGGTCGTCGGGCGAGTCGCCGCCCTGGGGCCGGACGCAGGGCGTTTCCGTCCGGGAGACCGCGTCGGTGTGGGCTGGATCCACTGGGCCTGCGGGATCTGCGCGGCCTGTCGCTCCGGCAACGAGAACCTCTGCATGCAATTCCGCGCCACAGGCCGGGACGTAAACGGCGGTTACGCGG
>JAPLJY010000160.1 GCA_026388345.1 Deltaproteobacteria bacterium | reverse complement strand
AACGATGAGGAGATCCAGGTGTTTCAGAGACGCCTCGACATGGGAAAGGTCCGGATCGGACACCATCGGGTTTTCACCCATGACATAGAGGGCTTTGATCTCTCCTTTGTGGGCGGCTTCCATCATTTCCAGGATGGTTTTTCCCGGTTTGGCCGGAAGCGTCACATTCCAGACCTTTTCAAACTTGGTCCGCGCCTCATCGTTGGCGACCGGCTGATAGGCGGGCAGCACGTTGGGGAGCGCCCCCATGTCGCAGGCGCCCTGTACGTTGTTCTGTCCCCGAAGCGGGTTGACGCCTCCGCCCTCGATGCCGACCTTCCCGCAGAGCATGGCGAGATTTGCGCAGGACTTGACGTTGTCCGTCCCTGTGATGTGTTGCGTCATGCCCATTGCGTAGAGGAGGGAGGCCTTGTTTGCCTTCGCATACAGACGCGCGGCCGCCTTCAGATCCTCCGCGGGGACTCCGGAAATCTCTTCGACCCGCTCGGGCGTGTAGGCGGCGACGGTCTTCTGAAGCGCCTCGAAACCCTCCGTGCGGTTTTCCACATATTCCTTTGCGTAGATCCCCTCGGCGATGATGACGTTCATCAGGCCGTTCAGGACGGCGACGTCCGTTCCCGGTTTCTGTCGGAGCCAGAGCGTCGCATACTTGACGAGGTCGATCTCCCGGGGGTCGATCACGATCAGTTTGGCGCCATGCTGGCGAACAGCCCTTTTAACGCGGGACGAGATGACGGGATGATTTTCCGTCGTGTTGGTTCCCGTCGCCAGGATGACGTCGGTAAATTCGATCTCTTCGATGGAGTTTGTCATTGCACCGCTTCCGAATGCGGCGGCCAGACCGGCCACCGTCACGGAGTGTCAGAGACGGGCGCAATGATCGACATGGTTGGTGCCGATCCCCGCGCGCATGAATTTCTGGAAGAGGTAGTTTTCCTCATTGGTGCAGCGGGCCGAGGAAAGACCGGCGATGCTGTCCGGCCCGAACTTCTCCTTGATTCCGGTCAGACGACCGGCGATAAAATCATAGGCCTCTTCCCAGGTGGCCGCCGCCAGCTCACCGCCCTTTTCCTTACGAATCAGGGGGGTTTTCAGGCGGTCGGGATGGTTTACATAATCCAGGCCAAACCGTCCCTTGACGCACAGGCTGCCCCCGTTGGGTTGCTCGTACGAGCGGTTTCCGGTGACCTTGATGATCCGGTTATCGTGGATGTTCAGATCCATCTGGCAGCCGACGCCGCAGTATGTGCAGGTCGTTTTTACTTTCTGGACTTCCCAGGGTCGTCCGGCAAAGCGGGCCTGCTTGAAGGTGATCGCACCGACCGGGCAGGCGTCGGCACATTCGCCGCAGAAATAACAGTCGGAATCGATGTAGTCGGTATCGAAGGCCGGGCCGACCTTAGCACGGTGGCCGCGGTGCGAGAAGTCGAGGATCTCATTGACCTGAATCTCGTTGCAGGCCCGGATGCAGCGGCCGCAGAGGATGCACTTGTTGAGATCTCGCTGAATCATTGTGTTGGTTTTTTCGATTCCATAGCCGGGGGGCGCGACATCGAAACGGGGCTTTTCAATCCCCAGCCAGTAGACCAGGTTCTGCAGTTCGCAGGCGCCGTTCTGTTCGCACGCCAGGCAGTTGTGATCACCGGAGGCCCAGAGCAGCTCGACGATCAGCCTCTGCGAGGCACGGACCTGCGGGGTATCGGTTTTGATGACCATACCGGGGCTCACCGGCATGCAGCAGGCGGCGATCAGGGATCTTGCCTTTTCGACCTCAACTACGCAAACGCGGCAGGCGCCGACGTTTGTGGTTTTGGAGTAGTGGCAGAGCGTTGGAATGTAAATGCCCTGCTCACGGGCAACTTCAAGTATGGTCTGCCCGGCTGCTGCATCAACGTCTCGTCCGTCAATTTTTAAGGGAATCTTTTTTTCCATCATATGCTCCTTCCGCCCCGAAATGAGGCGATATCTTCATGAGATTAAATTCAATCCGATCGCAATGCTATACTTCCACATCGCAACGCAGGCAGCGTTTCGCCTCCTTGATGGCATCGTCCAGTGTGAAGCCCAGTTCCACCTCGATGAAACTCTTCTTGCGCTCGGGGCCGTGAAGCTCCGGCATTTTCGTCTGCGGGGCCTCGGGATTCTCCTCGTCCAGCACGAACGGAATGACGATTTTCTCTTCCGCGGGCTCCTCGTAAGCGGCTTCGCCGTTTTGCGTGCGAATCGCACCGTCGATGTCCTTGGCGGCCTGATGTCCGGCGGCGATGGCCCCGATGACTGTATCGGGACCCGTCAGAGCGTCACCGCCCGCGTAGAACTTGGGATTCGTCGTTCGGGAGGCGCTTCCCTTGGCCAGATCGAAGGTATCCCACTTGTTGACCGATACGCCGCTCTCCTTCGGGACGAACGACATGTCGGGAGCCTGTCCGATGGCGGCAATGATGGCGTCCACGCCGAGCGTAAAGTCGGAGCCCTCGATGGGTACGGGTTTCTTGCGGCCGCTCCGGTCGAACTCGCCAAGCTTCATCCGCTGACAGGCTATGCCGCTGATCTTGCCGCCCTTGTCCACGATCTTGACCGGCGCCACGAGGAAGTCGATTTTGATCCCTTCCTCTTCCGCCGCCACGATCTCCTCGATGGCCGCGGGCATGTCTTTGCGCTCGCGACGGTAGATGATGGTCACGTCGGCTCCGAGACGGGCCGCGCAACGTGCCGCGTCGATGGCGGAGTTGCCGCCGCCGATGACCGCCACCTTCGAGCCGAGGGTCTTTTTGCCCGTCGTCCAGGCCTCTTCGTTGGCATTGAAATCCCGAAGGAACTCGACGCCGCCGTACACGCCCTTGAGCTCCTCGCCGTAGACGGCCATCTTCTGGCTCTTGTGGGCGCCGGGGGCCAGGTAGATATAGTCGAATTCTTTTTCCAGTTTCGCGAAGGGGATGTCTTTACCGACCCGCTTCTTGCATTTGATCTCCACGCCGAGGGCGCGGATATCGTCGATCTCCTTGGCGATGATGTCACGCGGCAGACGGTAGGAGGGGATGGCCCAGCGGAGCATGCCGCCTGGTTCGGGCAGCTCTTCGAACACCGTCACCTTGTAACCGCGGATGGCCAGATCCCTGGCCGCCGTCAAGCCGGCCGGACCGGCGCCGACAACGGCGATCTTCTCATTGCGGCTGACCGGAACCGCCTCGATCTTGGGCCGTGGGGCGTTGTCGGAGATGAACCGCTTCAGGAACTTGATGGCGATGGGCTCGTCCATCTTCCCGCGACGGCACTTGGACTGGCACTTGTGGTCGCAGACGCGCCCGCAGACCGACGGGAAGGGGTTCGTCCGGAGCATCACCTTGTAGGCGTCCTCCAGGCGACCTTCCCGGATCAGGGCGATATAGGAGGGGATGTCCATCCCGACGGGGCAGGTATGCTGGCAGGGCGACTTGAACAGGGCCGAACAGACGGCCGCCGAGCAGCGGTGATTGTAGATGTGGTCTTCGTACTCATTCCGGAAGTAACGGATGGTGCTCAGGACGGGATTCGGGGCAGTCTGGCCCAGGCCACAGAGGGAGGCGTCCTTGATGATGGCCGCCATCTCTTGGAGGAGCTCGATGTCGCCGGCCTTGCCCTTCCCCTTAGTGATGTTCGTCAGGATTTCCAGCATCCTTTTGGTCCCCTCGCGGCAGGGAGTGCACTTCCCGCAGGATTCGTCCTGGCAGAAGTCCATGAAGAAGCGGGCCATATCGACGGCACAGGAGTCCTCGTTCATGACGATCATACCGCCGGAGCCCATGATCGCGCCCAGTTCCGCCACCTTCTCGTAATCGATGGGGGCATTGAGGTGTTGCACGGGAATCATGCCGCCCGAGGGTCCGCCGAGCTGGGCAGCCTTGAACCGTTTGCCTTTGGGGATGCCGCCGCCGATATCAAAGACGATGGTGCCGAGGGGCGTTCCCATGGGCACTTCCACGAGGCCGACGTTGTTCACGTCGCCGGTGAGGGCGAAGACCTTCGTCCCTTTGCTCTTCTCTGTGCCGACGCTGGCGTACCAGGCGCCGCCGCGGAGCATGATCTGCCCGATGTTGGCCAGGGTCTCCACGTTGTTCAGGATGCTCGGCTTCTGCCAGAGACCGGCCACGGCGGGGAAGGGAGGTCTGGGTCTGGGCATGCCGCGCTTCCCCTCGATGGAGGTCATGAGCGCTGTTTCCTCACCGCAGACGAAGGCGCCGGCGCCCTGGTAGATCTCGAGATCGAAGTCAAAATCGGTTCCCAGGATATCCTTTCCCAGAAGGCCGTATTCCTTGGCCTGATTGATGGCGATGTTCAGGCGGTGGATGGCCAGCGGATACTCGGCACGGCAGTAGATGTAACCCTGGTGGGCGCCGATGGCCTTGGCGGCGATGACCATCCCTTCCAGGACCGCATGCGGGTCGGCTTCCAGGACACTGCGGTCCATGAAGGCGCCCGGATCCCCCTCGTCGGCGTTACACAGGACATACTTCACGTCCCCCTGTGAGGCGGCGGCGAATTTCCATTTCATACCCGTGGGGAAACCAGCGCCTCCCCGGCCTCGCAGACCCGAGTCGAGAACCTCCTTGACGATCTGATCCGGCGTCATTTCGGTCAGGGCCTTGGCCATACCGGCATAACCGTCACGGGCGATGTACTCGTCGATCTTCTCCGGATCGATGAGACCGCGGTTCCGGAGGACCCGCAGATCCTGGAGGGCGAAAAAGGGGATCTCCTGCATCGTGGGGATGATTCCGGCGGTGACGGGTTCCCGGTAGAGCAGTCTCTCCAGAACACGCCCCTTGATGAAGTGCTCCTCCACCAGTTCGAGGATATCCGAGGGTTTGATCATCATGTAGATGACGCCCTCCGGATAGACGACCATGATGGGACCCATGGCGCAGAAACCGTTGCAGCCGGTCTCCACAAGCTTGATTTCGGTGGACAGGCCCCGTTTATCCAGTTCGGCGATCAGTTCCTTTTTCACCGCGAGGCTTCCTGATGCATGACAGCCTGTCCCTCCGCAGAGCAACAGATGCGAGCGAAAAACTTTCATGTGGATTTCATCCTCCTTCACATGTTGATATCGTTTCGGCTGGGGTTCCTGTCGCCGGAAACCGCAACGCGTCAGAGTCTTTCCTATTTCACAACTTCCGCACCCCTGGCCAGCACGAACGGGGTCTGGATCTCACCCTCCAGAATATGTCTCTTGAAAATCTGCCTCATCTTGTTCGGGTTGACATATTCGTATTTGATCGGTTCCTTGTCGATGACCTCAACCGTGACCAGTGGTTCACGGCTGCATAGTCCCATGCACCCGGAGGTGGTGACCATGACGTCCGACACGGCCGCCTCTTCGATTTCACTCATCAACGAATCCATGACTTCCTTTGCCCCGGATGCGATCCCGCAGGTTCCCATGTGAACGGTGACCCTCACCCGCTTGAATCCGTCGCGAAGGGCGGTTTCGGCATGAACCTTGTCCTTGATTTTTTTCAGATCTTCAATCTTCAGCTTGGCCATAATCTTTACCTCATTAGTTGTATTGGCTGAGTACGTCTTTGAGTTTCGAAGGTTTCATCCGGCCGTGGACATCCTCGTCGACGACGACCACGGGTCCCAGACCGCAGGCGCCCAGACAGCGGACCGATTCGAAGGTGAAACGCCTGTCCGGAGTGGTTTCACCTTCGTTAACGCCAAATTCCTTCCTGAGGGCATCCGCAAGCGCCTTGCCGCCGCGCACGTAGCAGGCCGTTCCGAGACAGACGCGGACCGTGTGTCGGCCGCGCGGCGTCATCGTGAAGAATGAATAGAAGGTGACCACACCGTACACCCGGCTGAACGGGAGGCTCAATTCCCTGGCGACCTTTTTCTGAACGGAAATCGGCAGGTACTCAAGGGCCACCTGCGCCTCCTCGAGAACGGGAATCAATCCCCCCGGTTTTCCCTTGTGCTTGGCGATGATCTCGTCCAGCTTTGCGACCTGTTCAGCAGTAAAATCTTTTAACAGCTCACTGTTTTCCGCATTCATGTATCGTATCCTCCTTCGAAATGATGAGAAATTTTTGCCTCTGTTCCGATCTCGTTGAAACCTTCCATCATGTATCGCCGGATAAATTTCAATACCTCCATATGATTCAAAGGTATATCACCAATTTCCTTCCGGATCTCCCGGGTGTCGAGTGTAAAGACACGTCCTTCGCATTCATGCCGGCAGACAAAATCGACGTCTGCGTTGCCGGCGATCAGGACCATGAATGCGCCTGTCAGATCGCCCAGCGGCTGGCGATCGATGTGGCTGAGCCGGAATCCTACGGACACTCGGGTTCCAGACCCTTCTTGCGAGTCGATCGTGAAACTTCCGCCGGCCCTTATGGCCGCCTCCTTGAGCAAGGGAAGTCCCAGGCCAACCCTCCGCACCTTTTTCGATGTATAGAAGGGATCCATGGCCTTTTTCAGGGTCGCCTCATTCATACCCGCCCCGTCGTCCCGGATCTCGATCTCCAGCCTGTCCCGCATCCGGTCCTCGGTAATGTCGATGACGACCGTCTTTGCCCCGGCCCTGACCGAGTTTTCAGCAATATCCAGGATGTGAAGGGCCAGTTCCAGCATTAAAATCCCGCTATTCGGCGGCCCCTCTGTCCGGAAAAGGCCATCTTCAGTTCGTGAACCGAAGGTTTTCCCAACAATATTTCCGTATACCCGCTTCCGATCTCTTCGCATCGATGGGCGTCGGATGACGTCAGAAAAGGATATCCCGCAAGCGCGGGGTATTTCCTGCGCGCATCCGCCAGTCCTGTTCTTCCGGAGATTTCCAGGGCGTCGAAAGGGATCTCCGGATCGACAAAACCAAGCTGACTTATCACACTGAAGCTCTCACGGTCAATATGAGAAGCGACCGTGAGCCCTCCGAAGTCATGTACATGCCGGACCAGATCCGCCAGAGCCAGTTCCGTTGCCCCGATCAGAAGCCGTTCGTTAAACCCCTCGACCTCGTCCAACTCATTCACGATCACCTGACAACCGAAGCGACTCTCATCGTTTATTCCGGGCAGATGGGAATAAACGATATCCTGGAGCCGCTGCAGGCAATCCATGTTGTCAAAGAGCGCGAGCAAATGGACCTCTTCCCGGCTTGTGATCTCCATTCCGGGGAGGACGACCAGTTCGTGCCCCCGCGCCGCCCGGATCACATGGGGGACATTTTCCGATGCGTTGTGATCACAGACGGCGATCACATCCAGTTTCTCCGCAACGGCCCGTCCGACGAGAGCGCTTGGGTACATATCCAGGCCGGCACAGGGCGAAAGACAGGTATGC
>JAPLJY010000287.1 GCA_026388345.1 Deltaproteobacteria bacterium | reverse complement strand
AGCCCCTTGCCGAGGGAGGAGAGAACCCCGCCCGTCACAAATATGAATTTCGTCTTCATCATCGCTCCTTAATTCATTTCAAGGGGACAGATTTGAAATCTGTCCCCGTCCCGGCCTGTCGCCGAACGGGGACACGATGCGGCATCATGTCCCCATTCGATTTCAAATCTGTCCCCACCCCTCCGCAGGTCGGCCGAGATTCCGCTTGATCTGCCCGGCGATCACCTCCACCGGCTCTCCCAAAAGGACGCCGAGGGGAATTTCCCCAAGACAACGGTCGTCCCACGCCAGGTTGTATTCCTGGATGAGATTCCGGATATCGTTCGCCCGCTCGCCCAAAAGCTCCTTCCGTTCGCGGACGGAGAGCGCCTCGTTGAACGTCACATGGATCAGCAGGAGATTCCGGACCTGCTCTCCCTCCCCGAGAAGGGGGATGATCACAACGGACGCGCCGTCCGACTTGCCTTGTCCCACGTAGATCCGCCCGGAGGCCACGATTCCCTTCTTGGTCCCCATCAGAAGTCCCGGTTTTTCGACCCGAGAAGGCATCCCGACGGAAACGCCCGCCCGCTTACGGATCTCGATCGTTGAATCGTCCCCCGGTTTTCCCTCGGCATCCATGTGATTCACCGCATAGAGGGTGTAGCCGTTGGCGGCGGTCACCGCCTTCTGTATCCGGCGGAGGGCAAGGAGATTCGTGCTGAGGAGGGACTTGGCGGAGAAGGAGAGCTCCGCAAGGATGTTGAAGAGGACGCCGCCGGGCGGCGTTTCCTTCCGGCTCGTTCCCACCGTCACCGTCTTTGCCTGGTGGCGGATCGCATCGATCGGCCGAGAGAGTTCATCCACCGCGTGGCCGAGCGTGATGTCCAGCAGGTCGATCGGCGAGGCCGGCGCCTCCGCCCCGGGGAAATCATGCTCGAAGTCGTCGAGCGGCAGTTTCCCGGCCGCATATTTTAAAAGGAGGATCAGATCGGAGATCGTTCGCACGCCGGTTTGTGAAAAGGCGCCCCGGTTCTTCCTCAGTTGGAAGCGTTCCGTGAAATCGTTCACGAGACGGCGCAGACGGCCGTCGGCGATGCATTCATCGACGGAAAGGTTCCGCTTCGCCTGTTCGATCATGATCAGATTAAGGCGGCTCTTGAACGCACGGAGGTACAGGGCGTCGGCATCGATGCTGCACGCCGCGTAATAGCCGAAGAGGTGGCCGGCCAGCGTGTTCAGGATCACGGGAAGCGGCAGCGGCGCGCGGGGGATGCGAATCACCGCATCGGCGATCGCATCGAAGCGTTCCTCTCCCTCGTCGGCAAAGACGACCACCGCGGATTTGTGGGCCTTGAAGATCGCCGCGTCCTTGACGATGTCCCCCATGACGGTTTCCGGACTCCCCGCGGCGCAAACAAGAATGAGCGGTTCGGCGGAGAGATCGATGTGCTTCTTGTTCTCCACGACGTCGGAGGAGATCGTCTGGTAACAGAGTTCGCTGAGTTTGATCCGGATCTCCTCCGCCGCCGCTTTGTTCGGTCCGCTTCCCACGACCGCCCAGTGACGCTTTCCCTTCGCCAACCGTTCCGCAACGCCGCGAATCTCCTCCTTCCCCGCAAGAACCTTTCCCATCAGCTCCGGCGCCCATTCCAGCAGGCGGAGCTCCTCCGCGATCCGTTCATCGGAGAGGGTTGATAGGAGCCGGGACAGATAGAGAGCGAGGATGTGTCCGGCCACAATCTGGGAATAGAAGGCCTTGGTCGAGGCGACGGCCATCTCGATATCCCGGCCGTCCGAGGTATAAAAGACGCCGTCCGCCTTCGCCGTGATATCGGACTGGCGGCGGTTGACGATCGCGATAACCTTCGCGCCCCGCTCCGCAGCCATCGCCACGGCGCGGTTGGTGTCCGTCGTCGTCCCCGACTGGGTGATCGGGATGACCAGGGTATCGTGCAGATCATTCTCCAGGCAGAAACCGCTCAGTTCGGAGGCGATCCGGGCCTCCACAAGAATCCCGCTTCCCCGGAGGCAGCGTTCCATCGCGTCGGCCACGGAACTCCCGGCGACGGCCGCCGTCCCGTGACCGATCACGGCGATCCGCCGGATCTTTCCCTCGCGGAGGGCCTCCCGGATTCCCTCCGGGACGATGTCGAGGCCGAGATTGAAGACGGCCCGCTGCGTACCCCCGTCCCGCTCGATCCGGTATTTGCCGCGGAGGGTCTTCCGGACGGACAGGGCCGATTCGGTAATCTCCTTGAGGAAGTAGTGGGGGTAGTCGCCGCGATCGATGTCCCTCGTCGTCATCTCCGCCCGCTTCACCGCGTCTTCGCCGAAAGGAAGCGGCGTCCCGTCATAGAAGAGCCCCCGGATGCCGGCCGCCCCCCCGGGGGCATCCTGATCAAGGATGGCAATCTGTCCCGTGGCCTTCGGTTTCTCCGGACGCGCGGGCCTTTCACCGTCCATCTTGATGAAGAAGGGGGTCTCCTCCACCAGGCCGTAGAGCTCCGAGGAGAAGAGATACCGGTCGGGGGTGATCCCGATGTAAATCGACTGGCCGCTCCCCTTCAGGGCCAGGAAGATCTTTCCCGGCTCCGCATTGCTGATCATGGCGATGGCGTGGGAGCCTTCGAAATCGCCTACGGCGCGCCGGAACGCCTCGGCCAGATCATGACCCGCCAGAAGGTAGCTTTCAACCTGCAGGGGAATGATCTTCGTATCCGTCGTCACCTCCGGCGCGATCGCCACCCCTTGCGCCTCACGTGCCTCCCGGAGTGACTGGTAGTTGTCGATGTCCCCGTTCAAGGCCACATGGATGGTCCAGGGTCCGATCCCGTAGGCGGGATAATGCTTCTCCCGCACCCCGGCGGGGGAATCTCCCGGTGAAAGCGTAAAATTCCCGATGGGATGACAGTTCTCCTCCGTGATCGATCCGACGGACGCCCAGCGGGTGTGGGTGAAGGCGGTCTCGAAGGCCACCGGGAGGCGGGCGAAGTCGTGAAACAGGCGGTCCCCTGAGATGTGGCGCCTCAGTTCCCGAACGTTCCGGCCCAGTTCTCCGATGATCTCGGCGGTCTTGTAAGTGAAGGAGACGGTCTGGCTCAAGGCGGATTTTGAATCTCGCCGGGGACACGATGCGGCATCATGTCCCCATTCAACAGCCGGAGAGCATGTGATCGAGCCGTCGGCAAGATCGCCTGGCGCCATCCGGCGGTCCAACTCCTCGCCAAACCCGTCTTTCCGGAGACAGGTCATGAACTCCCCGAAGGCCCCGGCATCCGCAGCAACGAAGGAGATCTGTATCCCCGCCGAATCCCGGCCCCGGACCTCCAGGCGGTCCAGACCGTTCAACAGAAAGTTCATTTTCCGGTACTTCGGCAGCGCCTCCGGCGCCACACCGGCAGAACTCTCCACCCCGGCCAGGCGGCAGATCCGCCCGATGTTGTCCAGAATATCCCGCTCCAGCCCCCAGACGAGATCTCTGAGCAGAACCAGGCCGCGGTTGACGGCCTCCAGATCGGCGGTCGAAATCCGGTCCGCCTGCCCCTCCAACAGCATCTCCTCGTCCGTGAGGAATGCCTTCATTTTGTCGGAAAGAAGGGTCAGACGACGCACCTCCCCGTCATCGTAGAAGATCTTCCCGAAGGCCTCCTCCCCCTTCATACGGAAAAGTTCCCGCTCCATCGCCTCCTGAGTCGGGATCCCGCCCAAATATGCCTTCGAGGGAATTGCGCCGCGGAGAAACACCGGTAGATTCTTTTGCGCTGCCCGGGAAAAGAGGATGGACAGGTCGACGCCCGCCGCAGCGGGCTGGGTCTTCCGGCGGAGGGTCAGGATACCGGCAAGACCGCAGCAAAGGGTCGCCGAATAATGGGGAAAGAGGATCAGCGCCGGCGCCTCAACCCGTTGCGGGTCGCACCCGATATGGATCCTGCATTCCGCCAGAAAAAGGACGAGCTTCCGGAAAAGCCTCAGCGCGGCGCATTCAACAGACACATGCCTCCCTTTCCCGCCTTTGCAGCCCGTTGAAAAGTCTCTTTTTGAAGGCTGTTCAAAAATGCCCAGATGCAAGGCTCCCGAAATCCTGAGCCGCGAGACGTACTTTGAGGTACGTTGAGCGGCGAAGGATAAGGGAAACGACGTAGATGGGCGTTTTTCAACAGCCTGTTTGCAGCCCGAACAACCGGCGGGGCATGGCGGCGGGTTTTTGAACACGAGTCCCTTCATGACCTCACACGACAGGAGGGAACACAGGCAAGCGCCCTCTCCGCGACAGCAGCGACCACCCGCTGGAGCCAGAGCGTCCCAAGCGAAGAAACGCCCCGGTCCAGGGAACGGATCGTCCGGATGTAATCGTTCCCCTGCACATCCCGGACGGGGACCATATTCGCAAGAAATCCGTCCCGTTCCTTCCGGCCGGCCGCTTCCTCCCGACAGTCCGTCAGGCAGGCTTCCAACTCCGGCCACCGTTCCCGGAATTCCCGCTGCTGCCGGAGAACATCCCCGCGGGTCTCCTCCGGCAGAAACCTTTCGCCGAGTTCAAACGATTTCCCCATCTTTTCCGCCAGGGCCTTGAAACGCGCCTGCCGCTCCGCTATAGCCGCATCCAGGATCTCCAGCGCCCCCTGATAGAGCGCCTCCCCCATCTCCGGCTCGCCGGGGCAGGAAAGGCGAACGTGGATATACCACTGCCTCAGGGCCAACAGATTCGCAATATAATGGACATTGTTGGTCACCCGGCTGTGGATGTCGCCGTAGAGACCCGGATGAAAAGCCTTTGCGGAGAGCGGTTGTCCTTCTCCCCGGAGCAGTTTTCCCCCCTCGGGGCAATCCCCCCGCCAGACCTCTCCCGCGGCGATCACCGTCCCGAAACCGATCCGGGCCGGTCCCACCAGCCCACCCTGCCCTCCGAGAAAGATCGGGGGCTCCCTCAGCATCACGCCGCGGGGAACATCGCCTAACAGGGAGGCGGTGGCCTTGTCCTGGTTGGGGGTAAAGTTGAAATGGATATAGGAACTCCCCACCTCGCTGTGGTCCCTGCGGCTGGTGCCACCGGCCAGAAAGGCGTCGCAGAAGTTGATCAGACTGCCCAGTGTGACAAAGGGGAAGAGGATGGTCTGTTTCAGGCCGACGGTATGGCTCCCGTTCGCCTCCTCCTCAAGGAGGCACCCCTCCCGGACCTGGGCGCCGGACCCCATGTTCGCCTGATCGAGAAATACGGAAGAACTGAAAAAGCCCCCCTTGAGCTCCACCCCCCGGCCGAGCCGGCAATCCGCAACGGCAACCGGCGTTTCGCCGCCCAGTTTCACCCCCGGGGAGATCAGGGTCTTCGCCCCGGAGATCCTCGTCCCCGTGTATAAAACAACCCCGTTCGTTGAAATGCGGTCCGGATCGACCTCTTCGCCGACATCAACGGAAAAGGGATTGGGCATCCGGACGCCCCGGATCAGGAGTCGTTCCACCGCTGCCGGGAGCTTCATCTGGGTCATTGACTTTTCTCTCTTCGCTGTTTCCCGTCCATGCTCCCCCGGAGCCGCTGCCGCACCCGGAACCGTTCCGCCCCCTTGCCGTTCACTCCGGATCGTGATCGATTCCGAGGCTGACCATCTTCTTCTGAAAGGTGTTCCGGTTGATCCCCAGATAGGCGGCCGCCGCGCTCTTCACGTGATGCGACCGCCGGAGGGCGATCCGGACGAGACTCCTCTCCACCATCGCCATAACCTCCTCATAGATCCTGCTTTTGTCCGTCTCCGCCTTGCACAGGATGGTGGCGATGTCATCGAGTTTCTTCTCCAGTATCTCTTCCGCCACGGCGGCCGGGGTCGACCGCCTTTCCCGTGCCGCCGGATCAACGACGGATTGCTGCCTGTTGAGGACCATGAATCAGCGGATTCCTTTCTTAACGGCTGTGCATAACCGGCAATATCGTCACGCCTGCGCAAACAGGGCCCGATCGTTCCTGAAACCAAAACCCGATTCCCGATTTCGCGGGAATGAACGGATGGAGCGATCTTAACCCTTTGCAAAGCCGTTCCCGGTTTGTCGCCTGAGCGCCTTATGCAAAGAGATCCCGGCCGTCATGCCAGAAAAGGCAGCATTTTGATCAGGATGATGCCGACCATGAACACGGCCGCGATCCATGCCATTGCGACATGGGCAATCCCCGACGGGGAGCACCCTGCCTGCAGACGGACCTCTTCTTCCACCCTTATAAGATCGACATGAGAAACGATCTCCTCCGTCAGTTCGGAGAATCCCTCATAGGCGTTGGAAACGATGAAAAATCCCCTGACGGTCGTCAGCAGGATATAGACCTTCTTGTGGAGACTGAGACCTCCGATATGGGTGATCCCCTCCCAGGGAACCCCCTTTTCTCTCCACAGCCTCCGGAGCACAATCCCCCCGTCATCCACCGTGACCCGGCGGAAAAAACATTCGAGGAAGAGATAACAGGAGGGAAAGAAAAAAAACGCAAATACAAGCCGTTCCGTCGTTGAACCCTGCGGCAGCAGCGAGATGACAAACAGACAGAAGAGAAGAAAGGCATCGACGCCGAGGGGAATGAGAAACGCCCTTCTGATCGTATAGACGTGCTGCGACATATCCTCTCCCGGCGGGAACGAACCCGCTTTCAAACCAATGGTTCCCGTCTGACAAAGGCGCCGCTCTTGCCGCCCTCTTTGCCGATCAAGCGAATATCCGTGAGGACCATCTCCCGGTCGACCGCCTTGCACATGTCGTAAATCGTGAGCGCGGCGACGCCGACGGCCGTCATGGCCTCCATCTCGACGCCCGTTCTGCTGACCGTTTTGACCTGTGCCTCGATCGCGACCTCGCCCGCTGCGGGATCGCACGTAAAGAGGACCTCGATACCCGTGAGTTCGAGCGGATGGCACAGGGGAATGAGCCCGCCGGTCTGCTTCGCCGCCATGATCCCTGCAATTCG
>JAPLJY010000211.1 GCA_026388345.1 Deltaproteobacteria bacterium | reverse complement strand
TCCTTGAGGACGGCGGAAAAGCGGCCCAGTTCATGGTAAAATTCCTCGTATCGCTTCTCCCCGCCGGCGATTTCAAAAAAGGCCCGGGCGTAACGTTTTGCGATATTGCTGCTGATCACTTTGCGCTCACCACCTTCTCGATGTAGTCTTTCACCATGACTTCGTGATCGTCCGCCTGGATGTTCTTCCGGAGAAGCTCCCCGGCCATCTGCGTGGAGAGACGGACCGCCTCGATCCGAAGTTCCCGGCTCGCCTTGTTGAACTCCTGCTCCATCCGTGCCCGGGTGTCTTCCTTGATCTTTTCCGCCGCCTTCCGGGCGTCCTCGATAATCCGTTCCTTTTCGGTTAGCCCCTGGGCCTGGATCATCCGGGTGATCTCATCGATCTCGCCCGTCGCCTTGTCGAGTTTTGCGGCGTATTCCCGGAACTTATTCTCCGCCTCCTCGCGGGCGGTCACGGCATCGGCGAGGGCGGTCCGGATCCCTTCGCGCCGCCCGGTGAAGAAAGCCTTGACCTTTTTGGCCAGGAGCCAGTAGAGGACGCCGGCCAGGATGAGGAAGTTGACCACCCGCCAGGTAAAGTCGAACCAGCTCGGTCCCTCGTGACTGCCCCCGCCGCCGGAGGCGTACGCCGCCGTCAGTGTGAAGAGGCTAAAGAGGAGGAGACAGGGGAGAAAGAAGGTCAGGACACCTCGTCCGCTTCCCGTTTTCTGTCCGTTGGCCTGCCGTCCGTTCTGAACGCCGGAACGCCCGGACCGATTCAATGCACGTCCACCTCTCATCGGAGACTCCTCCCCAGGACCTTTTCCGCGATTTGAACGGACAGTTGCTGAGAATGATCGGTCAGGATATTCTTGGCGGCGCCGATTTCCCCATCCATCCGGGCATGGAACTGTTCCATCATCCCGGGGATCTCCGCCCGGACCGCATCGATGACGGTCTTGGCCTCTTCGGCGCCCTGCCGGATAATCTCGTTCTTCTGTTCTACGGCCGTCGCCTTGGCCTGGCGGAGCTTCTCCTCGTAGGCGGCCATCTTCTGTTCGACGGTTTCCTGGAGGTGCCTGATTTCGGCTTCGGAATCTTCGAACTGCTTCTTCCGTCTGTCAATCATGCCGAGGATCGGTTTGTAGAGCAGGACATTCAGAATAAAGATCAGCAGGAGAAAATTGATGATCTGAATTCCCAGGGAATAATCGAGACTGACCACGGCTAAGTCACCTCAAATGATATCCAACCATGCAAAAAAGCCGGGCGTAATGGAAAACACGAACCCGGCTGCCGGCATTCGACCCTTTTTTTATTGAAGAAAGTATTCGCTGAGTTTGCCCGGGGAGATCTGTCCGCCCACATCTTTCTGCCCGATCTGTGTTCACCCGACCCCCCCCAAAGCGCCGTAATGGGAATGCGACTTGTTTGAGCAACTCCTCAGATATCAACAAAAATGACAACGGACTGGCAACAAATTATGAAAACAACGACCTGACACGGCAAGTGCTTTTGGCGATACCCGCAGGGGATTTCCCCTTTCGATTCCAGAGGATTTACCGAACGCTTTCGATCTGGCGATCAGCGGTCGGAAGGTAAACTGCGGTCAGTATCTGACCACGGGTCACTATTGCCATGGTGCAGTCTGTATCTTATTTCCTTGTCAACTGTCAAGAGAAAAGAGAACCGGACCCTATTATTTTTTATCTGCCGGAATAATGGTAAATCATAAATGATTATTATAACCTATAATCAAGTTGCCGGCGGGATGCCGATCCGGGTCTTAAGGAGCGCCCGGACTGGTCGGAGGGATCAGACCGCCTCATCCCTTTTCACCGGCCGCCGTCTGTTCCAGAGGGAGGGTATGGACCTCGGCTTCGCTGTGCGTCATATGACAGGTTCCTTCGAAGAAGGCCCCCTCCTCGACGGAAAAGACGGGCGTGTTCAGGTCGCCCAATACCTTGCCGGTCGAGTAGATCCGGATTATCTTCTTGACGTCGATCCGCCCGCGCACGTCGCCGCTGACCATAACGCTGTCCACGCGGATATCGGCCTCGATCTCGGCGCCTTCGCCGATCACCAGCGCGCCGCTGCCGAAGATGTTCCCCTTGAAATCACCGTCGATCCGGACCGAACCGTTGAACATCAGCTTGCCGGTGAATTCGGCGCCTTTTCCCAGAAAGGCCCTGACCTCTTCCTCTTCCCTTTTCTTTTTCCCCAGCATGGCGTTACTCCTTTCGGATCGTTTTTTACGATGATTACAGAATGAACCTGCGAAAGCTGGTATGTTGATTGGGGGCAGGTGCTTTCTTATCCCTTGGTCTTTATCTTGGGGCTCTTGGACTTGGCTTCCTGAACGCCCGCAGATTGGCTGGATTCGGAGGGCAGGGCTTCTGCCTGAATCCCCGCCTCCTCGATGGCGGCATTGACTGCAATCGTCAGATAGGAGATCGCCTCCGCAAGGGCACAGTTCTTCGTCGCTTCCAGCCCCAGGGCAATCTTCTGCTGATTATAGAGGCTATAGTAGGTCAGCGATCCTCTCTGCTCCTGATGCCGCGACCGCTTGACCGCGGTATTGGTGTTGTTGACCGCGAAGTGGTAATCTCCGTCAGGGATTCTCCGGTTGGCCCGGTGGACGACACGCTTGGCGTAATTCCCCAACTCCAGCTTCTGTCCGTCCGGCAAGTGAAACGTGGCCGCATCGATGACATTGGACTGACCCCATTTGGAGGGATTTCTCTTGCGGGATATCCAGTGTGGATTGTAGAAATCGTAACCCTGGTGAAGATTCAGGACGTAGTCCGACTGCCGGATCAGTTGCTTGGCCAGATTCACGACTTTGGCATCGGGGTTGGAATTGTTCGGAGGCAGGTTGAAAAGGCGGTTCATATCGCCGCCGAGACCGCACCGCTTTCCCGCATGGACGGCCGCACCGTTCAAACGCGGGACAACGATCAGGTTTCCCCTCTTCAGCTTGAGGTTTGCGTACCGCTCCGCAGTCAGGTAACCGCCCGCCTCGTCACCATGGATTCCCGCAATGATGAGCAGCGTCGGTCCCGGTTCTTTCCCCCGGACATGATGGACGGTGAGTTCCTGCCTTGTCTCCTGGAAGTACGCCTTGGCTTGAGATTCCGGGGGTGCCTGGCTCTTTTCAGCAGTCAGACCGTCGAACCTGAAGCAGAGAACAAGGAATGCCGCTACGGCTAAAAGGCAGACTCGCCGAAAATTGTCCATCCCTCTTGTCCTTTTTTCAGATAGAATAACTTTTTTGAATGGCTTTCGAAATTGTTGGAACGGTATTTTTGAACAAACCGCACGGTGGCCATCTCTCCTTCCCGTTCCTGGGGGAAGACGATGGCTATTTGTTCCACCTGCACACGGATGAACTTCTTGCCGCTATTTACCCGC
>JAPLJY010000159.1 GCA_026388345.1 Deltaproteobacteria bacterium | reverse complement strand
TACTCTTCCGGCGCCATGCCGTACGGAAACAGGCCGTTGAGACCGGACCGGCGCAGGATCGCCAACGCCGCGGCGGCGGCCTTCACGACGCCCGGCCGCCTCAGGATGCCGCCGATCAGCCTGTATTTCACGTCCGCCCCTCCGGCGAGATCCGTCAAGTGCTGACGGATGTCGACCATCGCCTCGTCGGTCGGAACCTTCGCCGGACAGGTATCGACGCAGGCCCGGCACAATAGGCAGAAATTGACGACGTCGAGAACCTCCCGCGTCGGCTCGATGCCTCCCCCGGCCAGGGCCCGGGCAATCGCGTTCTTTCCCCGGGCGCTCGTCGCCTCGATGCCCTTCACCCCGAAGAGGGGGCAGACCGGCAGGCACGTGCCGCAGCGGTCGCAGCGGCCGACCATGTTTCCGGCCTCACGGAGCAGATCGTGATCCGTCATTTTATCCATGCAATACCTTCATTTCATCTTGTTTTCCCGAAAAAGTCTAAAGAGTCCCGATCATCGGACGGCTTCGCAAAAAGTCCGCAGACAAGGCGCGCGCGGCGCCACTCCTTACCAGATCTTGCCCGGATTGAGGATCCCCTTCGGATCGAGGGCCGCCTTCACCGCCTTGAGGGTCCGGACGCCGACATCGCCCAGGGCGTTGGCAATATAGGGCCGCTTGGTGATGCCAATGCCATGCTCGCCGGAGAGGGTCCCGCCGACGCTTAGGGCCGCGGCGAAGATATCGTCGACCGCCCGATGGACCCGCTCCGCCTCGCCCGGCTTGCCCAGGTCGCACAGGATGGAGGGGTGGATGTTGCCGTCGCCGGCGTGGCCGTACACGGCAATCGGAAGCCCGTGTTTTTCGGAGATCTCCCGGATGCGGCGCACCACCTCCGGGAAGGCGTCGCGGGGAACCGAGATGTCCTCGCCGATGCGGTTCGGCGCGAGGGCGGCCACGGCGGAACTGATCCCCCGCCGGACGGCCCAGATGTCGTCCGCCTCCTGCTGGGACCGGGCCGTGCGGAACGCTACGGCGCCGCATGTCGCCGCCGCTTCCTCGATGCGTCTGGCCTGGTTATCAAGGACCGCATCGTCGTCGCCGTCAATTTCGATAACGATGCAGGCGCCGACCTCCGGGTCGAGGTCCGTCTTGCGGTGGTGCGCGACGACCTCCAGGCAGGTCCTGTCCATGATCTCCGCCGCCGCCGGGACGACGCCCGACTGAATCATCGTGTGGATGGTCCGGCAGCCGTCGTCGAGGGTGCGGAACATTACCTCCAGCGTGCCGCGCCGCTTCGGCATCGGGATCAGCCGGAACAGGGCCTGGGTGATCACGCCGAGCGTCCCCTCGGAACCGGTAAAGAGGCTCGTCAGATCGTAGCCGGTCACGTTCTTGATCGCCTTGCCGCCGGTCCGGAGGACGGCGCCGTCGGCCAGAACCACCTCCAGCCCAATGACGTAGTTCTTCGTCACGCCGTCTTTGACGGCCCTCATCCCCCCGGCGTTTTCCGCCACGTTGCCGCCGATGGTGGAGAACTTCCAACTTGCCGGGTCTGGTGGAAAGAAGAGGCCGTTTGCGGCGCAGTGGTTGTAGAGGTCGATCGTGCGCACCCCGGCCTCCGCCGTCACCATCATGTTCCGTTCGTCGAGCTCGACGATCCGCGTCATGCGGTCGAGGCAGAGGGAAATACCCCCTTTCAGCGGGATGCTGCCGCCGGTGCGGCCGCTCGCGGCGCCCCGAGGGGTGACGGGGATCTCCTGTTCGCAGGCGACGGCCATGACACGCGACACCTCCTCCGTGGTCAGCGGCCGGACGACCAGATCGGGTTTGTTCGCCGGCAGAAGCGGGACGAAGGAGGAGTCATAGGAATAGCCGAAGCAGTTCAGATCGGAATCGAGAACATGGTCCTTCCCCACGATATCGCGGATTTTTTGTTTCACCTCTTCTGTGATCATTTCCAAGGTCTCCTGTTCGGACATCACTTTACGGAATCGGACAAAAAAAGCAATTCCGGAAAAATATTGTAGTCATTTTAATATCAGGTCGTTACCACCTGACGATCTCCACGTTCGAGAGTGTCCGCCCAAGGAAATGCTCACCGATCGTCTGAAAACGGTAGGGGACGTCGGTGACGAAGAAGCGGTATTCGGACGCCGACCGCCGAGGGTTTTCGAGCCCCGCCTCCGCGAGGAGGTGGGCCGTGATGTCGGCCATCGCCAGTGCGGAGTCAACGAGGCCGATCTTGGGTCCTGCGATTCCCTGGAGGAGTGGCTTGAGCAGGGGATAGTGGGTGCAGCCCAAAACCAGCGTGTCGATCCCCTCCGCAAGGACCGGTTTGAGGTACTCCCGGACGGTGAGCCGGGTGACCGGGTGGTCGAGCCACCCCTCTTCGACGAGCGGCACCAGCAGTGGGCAGGCCCGGGAGAAGACACGGATTTCGGAATCTTGGTCGTGGATCGCCCGGGCATAGGCGTTGCTGTTGATCGTCGCCGGGGTGCCGATCACCCCGACCGACTTGTTCCGCGTCGCACCGACGGCCGCGTTCGCCCCGGCGTCGATCACATCCAGGACCGGCACGGGCGAGAGTTTCGCCACCGCGTCGTAGGCGACGGCGGACATTGTGTTGCAGGCGATGATCAGGAGCTTGACGTCCCGGCGCAGTAAGAAATCGGCAATCTGGCGGGCATAGCCGGTGATCGTCTCTACTGATTTGATCCCGTAGGGGACGCGGGCCGTATCGCCGAAATAGAGAATCTCCTCAAAGGGGAGGCGTTCCATCAGCGCGCGGACGACGGTGAGGCCCCCGACGCCGGAGTCGAAAACACCGATGGGACGGCCTGTACCTCTCCCCATTTCCCCTCCCGTCGCGCTACGCTTCGTCACGGATCTTCTCCGTCCGGCGGCTTCCCTCGTAGAGCTCGTACTCCAGCAGCCGGCATTCGATCTCGCCGTTGAAAAAGGGGATCCGCCTTTTCGTCCGGAGGCCGACCTGTTTCCCCAGAGCGGCGTTGCCGGTAAAGATGTAGCCGCGGTGGCCGCCGCAGCGCTTTTTGAAGAAATCGCCGATCTCCCGGTAGAGGGTAATCAGGCTTGGGATCTCGCCGGTCCGTTCGCCATAGGGGGGATTGAGGACGACCACGCCGCCCCGATCCGGGACCGGCGTCTCGGTGAAGGGGCAGACAGAAAATTCGATCCGCGCCTCCACACCGGCCGTCAGGGCATTCTGTCTGGCCGCAGCCACCGCCTTGGGGTCGATATCCGTGGCGATGATCCTGGCCGCCGTCTCCTTTTCTGCCTTGTGCGCCGCCGCCCGGACCGCCCGCCAGGCGGCCGGATCGAACCCCCGCAGATGGATGAAGCCGTAGTTGCTCCTAAGGAGGCCCGGCGCCTTGCCCAGCGCGAAAAGCGCGGCCTCGATCGCGAGTGTCCCGCTCCCGCACATCGGATTGACAAAGCCCCGCCGTCCGTTCCAGCCGGCCGCGAGGATGACCGCGGCGGCGAGGGTCTCCTGCATCGGCGCCGCGAGCGGGATCTTCCGGTAGCCCCGCCGGGAGAGGGACTCGCCGGAGGTGTCGAGGTAGAGGGCAACCTTGCTCCCCCGCCAGAAGACGTGGACAACCGCCCGGTCCCGGTCAGGTCCCGAGTCGGGTCGCAGGCCGCATTTTTCCTGCATTCGGTCGACGATCGCGTCCTTTGCCTTCTGGTTGACGTACCGGACGTCATTGATCGACGGGGTGTCCGCCGTCGAGGTGACCGAGAGGTAGGCGTGCTCCCCCCTTTCGTGGAGGATCTCCTCCCACGGGATGTCCCGCAGGCCGCGGTAGAGCCCTTCGGGATTCTCCGCCGGGAAGGCCGCAACGAGGTAGAGGACCCGGTGGCCCGTCCGGATATGCAGGTTCAGGGGCATCGTGTCGGCCAGTGTCCCCTCTGTCTCAACGGCCGCCTCCCCCTCCGCGAGGACGGGAAAGCCGAGGGCGCGGACCTCCCCGGCAAGCCAGGGGGGAATCCCCTTGGGACAGGTGATCAGGATTCGGCGTTTTTCCGTCCAAGGATTCATCTGCATTTCGGCCTTCTAACACAGCCCCCTGGAAATGCAATGGGAAATAGGATATATCGTGGCACAATCAAGGTCATCAGCGAAAATACCAAATATGACTCCGTCGAGCTTCCCCAGACCAAATCAGAATCAACAGCAGGGTGATCCGGTACGGAAGAGAGATTTGGTCGCTGTGATAAAAACGAAAACCATAACCCTCCTGTACTTCATTGTAGTTAGTAAAACGTCGCTCTTGACAATAATGCATGATTTCAAACAACATTCATCAGAATCAAGAAGGCTGTGTAGTTTTACCTGTGATATTTCTCTGCCGATATTTCTCTTGACAATCGTAACCCGCTTGGTTACAGTATAGTGCATGATAAAATCTTTTATCCACAAAGGTTTGGAAGATTTTTTCTACGATGGAACTCGCAAAGGCGTACAAGCCAAGCATGCTTCCAAATTAGAGGCGATATTGGATAGGCTTGATGCGGCAAATGAAATCAAGGATATGAACTACCCGGGCTCCTGCCTTCATCTGCTGCTTCCCAAAACGAAGGGGCGCTGGGCGATAAAAGTCTCCGGCAACTGGCGTTTGACGTTTGAATTTAAGGATGGAGACGCACTGAATGTAGACGTCGAAGACTATCATTGAAAAGGATTATTATGAGAACACGAAAAAGACCGCCATCTCATCCGGGATCGATTCTCAAGCTTCATTACTTGGAAACGTCGGGAATCAGCGTTACAGATCTTGCGAAGGAGCTGAGATTGTCGAGAAAAACAGTATCAAAAATACTGAACGAACGCGGCGCTGTGACAACGGATGTTGCCTTACGGTTGTCCAGAGCGTTTGATACTACTCCTGAATTATGGTTGAATCTTCAGATAAATTACGATCTCTGGCATACGGCAAATGAAACGACTGATTGGCAGGCAATAAGACCTATATTGAAAATTGCCCATGTAAGCCCATAAAGGATATCCGTATAGCCTCCTCCTACCATGAATTCGTATAGAATGATGTATAATCGGTTTGTGCGGATTTAGGTATTGTTCATGGGAAGGCAGGAGGACTCAGAGCTTCCTGGGCGTTAGAGCCCTCACTTCAGTATGTCCCAAGCCTCCGTGAGCCATAATCGGTTGGTTGGATCATTGAATCCTTGTCACGCTGGAGGATTGGCCTGGAGGCTACGTTAAACTCGCACAGCTAAGGGATTAGGTCTCTTCTTCGCTCGTTAACGATATCGAATACCAAAATTCAAATGGTAATCATCATTTCTGACAACTGCCAACCATTGAACAGTAGTAGAACACAACGTGCAAGAGACAACCGTCTGAACTTATTTGATAACTTTTACCTAAAATTCGCAGCATCTGAAAGCATCATTTGCACAATCAAAATTCATTTGATTACGGGTCCAAAATTCCCTCCTGTAAAGCGATCGTAAAGCATCGTGTAAGTCTCTGATTGTAATTTTCCATACTTGGTTATCACACACCCCCACAAAGAGGAAAATCTCCTTGACATACAAAACCGCTTTCCATATCCTCAAGCCACGCAAAAGCAACTTCTTATCAATCGTGGAGCGGGCTGCAGAGGGAAAGGGCCAGGCGGCCATCGACCGATTGACCCTGCTGCTCCGGAACTTGCTGACCCCCTTTGCCACCCATAGACGCGGCTATGTCCAGGCGGTGCTGAAAGCCGACCGCTGAGCGGCCGGAAGAGCCCACACCGGAAGGGCTCTCCCGCATCTTTGAGTGTTTGCCGTCTCTTTTCGACCTCGGGTGCTGCCGAAGCTATCGGGTGAATGTATGCGGAACGCGGATCGCGATTACCTCAGTCTGCTGTACGATATCGGTGAACTCTCGAGCCTGATCCGGGAGAGCACGGATATCCAGAATCTGCTCGACCGCACCGTCACGATGATCTCAGAACGCCTCCAGGCGGAGGTATGTTCCATCTACCTCTACGATGAGGAGACGCGCGAACTGGTGCTCAAGGCCACCAAGGGGCTCAATCCGGAGGCCGTCGAGAAGGTGCGCATGGCCTATGGAACCGGGTTGGTGGGCGCCACGCTGGAAGGGCTGGACCCGATCGTGGAGGGCGATGCGCCGCGCAATCCCCGCTTCAAGTATTTCAGCGAGGCCCACGAAGATGCTTTCCGGTCCTTTCTCTCCGTACCCCTCCGGCAGGGGGAGGTGCAGATCGGGGTACTGGTCGTCCAGCATTCCTCCCCGGATTACTTCAACGAGACGGACGCCAGGGCCTTGCGGGCCGTCGCCTCCCAACTGGCGGGCGTTCTCCAAAACGTGCGGCTGCTCATGGATCTCAGGCGGCGCGACGGTGCGCTGGAGCGTCCCGCCGGCGAGGATCTGTCCTTCGTGAAAGGTCAGGCGGCCTCGCCCGGTTTTGCCTACGGTCCGGCCGTCGTTTTTGATCGAAGCCATGTGAGGCTGTTGGAGACGGGCGATCTCTTCAACGGCACGGAGGAGGATTTCCACCAGGCCGTTGCCGCGACCGCCCGGCAGCTCGATCAACTCCAAGAGAAGATCACGGAGCGTCTCCCCGAAAGCGCTTCCCTGATCTTTTCATCCCATCTCCTGATGCTCAAGGACGCCCAGTTCACGGATCGCATCGTGGCGCAGATCAGGGCGGGAATCGTCACGTCCAAGGCGGTGAGGGAGACGGCCCGGCACTATATCCGCCTCTTCGGCGCGAGCCCCCACCTCTACCTCCAGGAGAAGGCGAAAGACATCGAAGACCTCACCGGACGACTGCTGCAGAACCTTGCCGGCCACTCCTGGGAAGATCCGGACCTCTACGAGCGTAAGGTCGTGATCGCCCCGGCGCTCTATCCTTCCGAGGTCCTCAAGTTCGCGGCCGAAGGGGCGGCGGGCATCGTCCTGACCAGCGGCGGCGTGACCTCGCATGTCACCATCCTGGCCCGCTCGCTTGGCATACCGCTCGTCATCGCCGGCCGCCCCGGCCTGCTTTCCCTTGCGCAGAATACGCCCGTACTCGTGGACGCCGAACTGGGCAATGTGTATGTCAACCCGGATCGGGACGTCGTCGAGCGCTTCCGGAAAAGCGATCAGACGCGCCGAGCCGCGGCATTGCAGGCCGGGATGATGCTCCCGGAAACGCATACCCGTGACGGCGTGAGGGTCTGCCTGATGGCCAATATCAACCTCCTGAGCGAGGTATCCATCGCCAGGGAACTCAAGGCCGAGGGCATCGGTCTTTATCGGACCGAGTTTCCGTTCCTCATTCGGGCGAATTTTCCGGCGGAGGAAGAGGAGTACCGCATCTACAAGCGTCTGTGCGACGCGATGCCCGGCCGGCGGGTGATCTTCCGAACCCTGGATATCGGGGGTGATAAGATACCCGCCTACTGGGAGATCGCCGGTGAGCCCAACCCCCAGCTCGGGCTGCGCTCCATCCGCTTCTCGTTGCGCCACCCGGAACAGTTCCGCCAGCAGGTGCGCGCGATCCTGCGGGCCGGCGCCGATACCCCGCGTTTGGGGATCATGTTTCCGATGATCTCGTCTCTGGATGAATTCGCCCGCGCCCGGGAACTGGTGATGGAGAGCCTGCAGGTCCTGCATCGGGAGGGGCTGCCCCATCATGCGGCTCCGGCGCTGGGGGCCATGATCGAGGTGCCCGCCGTCGTGGAAATCGCGGAGGAGCTTGCCCGCGAAGCCGATTTTCTCTCAATCGGCACGAATGATTTCGTCCAATACCTTCTCGGCGTTGACCGGATGAACGAACAGGTGGCCTATGCCTACCGGCCGGAACACCCCTCCGTCCTCAGGTCGCTCAAACGCCTTACCGACGCCGCCGGGCGGGCCGGCAAGGAAATCAGCGTCTGCGGGGAAATGGCCTATGATCCGGACCTGCTCCCCTTCCTGCTCGGCATCGGCATCCGCACCCTGAGCGCCGACCCGCAGCATCTCACCGAACTCCAGCAGCGGATCTGCGCCATCGCGCTATGTGATGCCGAGGCGTATGCCAAGGCGCTGCTCGCCGAGTCCAGCCTTGCGGGCGTGCAGAAAGCCATCGGGAGAGGCATGAACCCGGGCCCGCGCACGCGGCCGGCGAAATAGAACCGCCCTGCTGTGAGAGGGTGGAACCGCAACGCCGGGGAATGACTTCCAAGTCTGCAAGGAACGCTATCTGAACGACCAGAATTCCATTGAATTGATGGACGACGTTGAAACCGAACCGAGGAAGAAAAACCGCTCCGCCGGTTTTGGGAGGATCACGATGCAGGGATGGGGCGCTTCAGGAATGATATCAAGAACGCCGTAAAGCCCATCATGATGGCAAAAGAGATGAAGGCCATGTCATAACTTCCGTGGATGTCGTACATCAACCCGCCCATGATGGGACCGGCGATTCCGCCGAATGTACTGAATCCCTGAATGGTCCCGAAAATCTTCCCATAGTTCTTTCGGCCGTAGTAGTCCCCTGTGATGGTTGCTTTAACAACCATAATCCCACCGTAAGAAATGGAATACAGAAGCAAAAAAGGAATGACATCGATCAAAAGACGCGCCCGGATCAGCGAAAAGATAGCGATGGGCTGAACAATGAAAAGAATAATGAGCAGCCTTTTTTTATTGTACCGATCGCCAAGCCAGCCGAATCCGTATCTGCCTACCGAGCTGGTCAGTACAATAAGAGTAACCACGGTCGCTGCCGATGTAGGATCGATGCCCAAGTCGATCAGGTAAGGGATCAGGTGCACGAACACGGTTGCCTGGGTGATCTGATGCATGAAAAAACATACCGTGAGTATCCAGAAAGCGGAGGTTGCCATGGAAGCTCGCAGAGAGAAATCGACCTCTGCCGTTTCCACTGCTTTTTCCCTTCCCTGCGCATCATAAGCGACAGGCGTGGACGGTTCTCCATCCGGCAAGAGCCCGAATTGTTCCGGCGAGTGTTTTAAGAAAAAAGACAGCGGCAGGACGACCAGCCATGTGATGGGTCCCATGATTAACAGGGTGGAACGCCATCCATAATGCACAATCAGATAGGCCACTCCCGGCACAAGAAGACCGGCAAGGCCGATCGCCGCATTATAAATGCCAATGACACGGCCTCTTTTTTTTACAAACCATTTGCCCAGCAGAGGATTGCAGACGGCCGCTCCAGCGCAAGCGCTCCATCCGCAGGAGATCATGATAATGGCGGCGTAGAAATGCAACGCGGTATTTACATAACTTAGATAGATGAACCCGGCTCCCATGACGAGCCCACCCGAAAAAACTATTTTTTGGGGTCCGATCCGGTCCAAAAGATATCCGACAATGGGAGCCGCGATACCCGCCTCCAGACGATAAATGGAGAAAGCGCCGGAAACGACGGTCATGCTCCAGGCCAGTTCTTGGACAATGGGTTTCACAAACGTACCGAAGCCGTAATAATAAATACCGTTCCCATAGGTTGAAAGAACGGAGAGGACCAATGCGATCCACCAACCATAGAAGATGTTATTGAATCTGAAACGAATCCGATCGAACGCTGCATTGCTCATCATAGGGACATCCTTAAGCAGATCTGCGCGGGGTTCTCAGTGAAGCAGGAATTACTCATCCAATGCAGCATTCAGATGGTTTTGTCAATGGCACTTCGGGCCATCGAGAGGCCATTGGAACCATGGAATTCCGGAAAGGTCCTGCAAGACGAGCCATAGCATCCAACCCTGGCACCATGGTCAGTATTTTGATATGCTGTAAATCGGGCGGGGAATCTTTTGATTTTTGAGTGAATTCCCCGAGAGACAGGACACATCAGGAGGACAGTGATGGCGGAAAATCAGACGAAGACAACTCTCGTGGTGAGTGCCCATTCGGGCGATTTTGTGTGGCGGGCGGGCGGCGCAATTGCCCTTTATTCAAGCCGGGGATGGCAGGTGAAGATCGTCTGCCTCTCTTGCGGAGAGAGGGGTGAATCCGCCAAGCTCTGGAGAGAAAAGGGCATGACACTGGAAAAAGCAAGAGCATTGCGCAAGGAGGAGGCACAAGCCGCCGCCACGATTTTAGGGGGTGATGTAGAGTTTTTCGATTGCAGCGATTACCCGATGAATTTCACTCCGGAACACATGGACCGTTTGGTTGATATCTACCGTTCATTACAACCCCGGATGGTTCTAACCCACCCCCTGACAGACCCCTACAATTTTGATCACCCACAAGCAGCACATATCGCTCAGGAAGCCAGAATCATCGCACAGGCACACGGCCATAAACCGGGTGGCGCTGTCCTCGGAGCCCCTCCCGTTTTCCTGTTTGAACCTCACCAGCCCGAGCAATGTGGCTGGAAACCGGACGTGCTGCTGGACATTACAGCGGTATGGGATATCAAAAGAAAGGCCTTTGAAACCATGGCTGCGCAGGAATACCTTTGGGAATATTACACAAGGGTGGCATTGAATCGCGGCGTTCAGGCGGCACGCAACTCCGGGATGAAAAATATCCAGGATGCCGAAGCCTACCAGCGTGTCTTCCCTCTGGTGACCGGCGACATGCAATAAACTCGATATTGAATCCGCCCACGAGCAAATACCCCGCGGCTTGCCGAGGGGTATGCGGGTAAAGACAATATGGTTGGTTCCGCTACTCCAACTTGATATTACCCTGTTTGATAACCTTACCCCATTTGGCCGACTCCGCCTCCATGAATTTGGCAAAGGCAGCCGGGCCCAGCAAATCCTGTTCGGCCCCCTGGTCCTCAAAGGTTTTTATGATCTCCGGCATTTTCATGATCGCCTCCAGTTCCCTGTTCAGTGTGTCGACGATCGGCTTGGGGGTGCCGGCCGGGGCGTAGAGGCCCCACCAGATGAAGGACTCATACCCGGGGACACCGGCCTCGGAGATGGTCGGCAGGTCCGGCAGGAACTTGCTGCGGGACTTTGCACCATAACCGAGCGCCCTGATTTTGCCGGACTTGATATGGGGCAGGGACTGCTGGAGGCTTCCAACAAATAGCTGGGAATGACCGCCCAGCAAGTCGACCATCGCGGGACCGCCGCCCTTGAACTGGACGATCTTGAAGTCAATGTCGGCCATCATCTTAAAGAGCTCCGTGGAAAGATGGATGAAACTGCCGCCGCCCGCAGCCGAAGCCACCAGCTTGCCGGGCTGTTTCTTGGCCAGCGCGATGAGCTCCTTGACGGTATTGGCCGGAACCGACGGATGGACGACCAGGGTCGACACCGCGTTGCCGATCTTGGCGATCGGGACGAAGGACTTCATGGGATCGTACGGCGCCGGAGCGAGCATGGGGTTGAGTATGATCCCCGTAGAGTTGAACAGAAGCGTGTGGCCGTCGGGTGCCGATCTGGCGACCGTCTCCGAGGCCATCGTGCCGCCGGCACCAGCCATGTTTTCCGCAACGAACTGCTTGCCAAGGCGTTCGGAAAGCTTGGTGGCGATCAGCCGCCCCATGGCGTCGGTGCTTCCGCCCGGGGCGAAGGCGATCAGGAGCCTGACCGGCTTTTGGGGATAGCTGCCCGCTGCCGCAAGCGCGGTTGTCGCCGAAAAAATGGTGGCAACGGCGAATAATCCGGCCAAGACGATCACATGCCACGATCTGTTTTCCTGCAAGGCTTTTTTCATAGTCCCATCCTTTCTTTATAAAGCCGGTTTCAAGTCAAGTAACCCTATCCATAAACAGCGGGTTGAACACCTTACGAAACGATGCAGCCCGCCACTTTTTAAGGACCGCAGGCCTTCCACATCAGCCGGCAATATCGTCCCGCCGCTTGCGAACGGCCGGCATCACCATCACGATCAGGATCAGGACGGTGGCGATCAGGAACGCCAGGCTGATCGGCCGCGTGAAGAAAACCGTCGGGTCTCCTTCCGAAACCTGCAGAGCCCTCCGCAGGTTTTCCTCCATCATCGGCCCCAGGACAAAACCGAGCAGCAGCGGAATGGGGCTGCAACCCAGAAGCCGCCACATGATCCCCAGAACGCCGAAGAAAGCCGTCAGGAAGATATCGAAGGAGGTGTTGTTCGTGCTGTAGATACCGATGGCGGAGAACACCATGATCGCCGGGAAGAGCAGGCGATAGGGCACCTTGAGCAGGCTCACCCACAGGCCAACCAGCGGCAGATTGAGGATGACCAGCATCAGGTTGCCGATCCACATGCTCGCGATGAGTCCCCAGAAGAGGGCCGGTTGCTGGACCATGACCGAGGGCCCCGGCGTGATGCCGTGAATCATCAATGCCCCGAGCATCAGCGCCATCGTTCCGCTGGCGGGAATCCCCAGGGTCAGCATCGGGATGAACTTGCACTGGGCATCCGCGTTGTTGGCGGACTCCGGTCCCGCCACCCCTTCGATCGCACCGTGGCCGAAACGGGATGGGTCTTTGGCCAGCTTCTTTTCGATCATATAGGAGCCGAACGAGGCGATCGAAGGTCCCGTGCCCGGCAGGATGCCGAAGAACGCCCCGAACGCGGTCCCCCTGAGGATCGGGGCGATGGCCTGCTTCATGTCCTGCCATGTCGGGTAGAGGCTTCCCACCCTGGAGGTGAAGACCTGTCGCTCCTCAGGGTCGCTGAGGTTGAATATGATCTCGCCGACGGCAAAGACCCCGATCGCAATGGTCACGAAACCGATGCCGTCCGCCAGTTCAAAAAAGCCGAAGCAGAAACGTTTGACGCCGGTATCGACGTCGGAGCCCACGATGCCGAGCAAAAGCCCCAGAAACACCATGGCCAAGGACTTGAGCATGTCGCCCTGGGCAAGGATGGCGGCCGTGACCAAGCCCATGAGCATCAGCGAAAAATATTCCGGCGAACCGAACTTCAGGGCGACGCCGGCAATCGATGGGCCGAACAGCGCAATCAGCATCGTGCAGATGGTGCCGGCAAAAAACGAACCGATTGCCGCGATCGCCAGTGCCACGCCCGCACGCCCCTGACGGGCCATCTGATAGCCGTCAATGCAGGTGACGACCGATGAAGTCTCCCCGGGAAGGTTGACCAGGATCGAGGTGGTCGAACCGCCGTACTGGGCACCGTAGTAAATGCCGGCCAGCATGATCAGTGCCGCGACCGGCGGGACGTTGTAGGTGAGCGGCAGCAGCATCGCAATCGTCGCCATCGGCCCAATGCCCGGCAAGACGCCGATCAGGGTACCTACCAGCACGCCGATAAAACAGTAGAGCAGATTCTGGAGCGAAAGTGCCACGCCGAAGCCAAAATAAAGATTGTGCAGGATATCCAAGGGCGCACTCCTTGTCAGAATCCCTTGAGCAGGGGATAAGGCAACTCGAGTCCCCAGATGAAAAGGGCTAACGCCGCCACAACCAGGATCCCTGTCAGCATAAGGACCTCCAGGAAACGGAACTCCCTGCCGGATAGTGCCGACACGAAGATCAGGACCACGAGTGCCGGGATGAAACCCGCCCATATCATGAGCAAGCCGAACAGGATGAGGGAAAGGGGCAACAGGACCAGGGCCCGGATCGACAGGCGCTCTTTGATCTTCTCGCCTCTGCGCAACCCGACGGCCATGATGCAGACACCGAACGCAACAAGGATCCCTCCCAGAAAAGTCGGAAAGAATCCGGGCCCCATGCGCATGGCGCTTCCAAACCGGTACCCCCGGGCGATGAACATGGCGGCGACACCGAAGCCGATAAACATGATGCCGGCCCAGAAATCCTTGTTTTTGAACAATCGCGAGATCATTGAGACACCATCTTGTATACGTGGCGAAAATAAAGTATGCCATTCTTAATGTCAATGGGAAATGCCTGCCAATTGTCTTACCGTTGCTGAATCACCTGAATCAATGAGGCTCTTTACCCGTAAGGGCTGGCAAATGTGGTTGAGCTTCATTGATCCGGCGAGACCCCGCCGTCAGGTCAGGCTAACGGACGAGGTTCGAGAGGATCAACACCGTCCCGAACGGGAACAGGGCCAGAATGATGAGCGTCAGGATGTAGGCCGGGATGTAGTACAAGGCCCCCCGGAAAACGGTGGCCAGCGGGATGTCCTTGGCCATGGCTGCAACCACGTAACAGCAGATCCCGATGGGGGGCATGATCGCGCCCATGGTCGTTACGATCGTGATCACCTGGCCGAACCAGATCGGGTCGTAGCCTAAGCCCACGACGAGCGGGTAGAAGATCGGCAGCGAGATCAACAGGAACGCGAGCGCGTCCATGATGCAGCCGCCGACGATGTAGCAAAGCAGGATCAGGGCCAGGAGGAGTCCCCTGGGCATGGCCAGGGATCCGATCCAGCCGGCCGCCTCGAAGGGGAGGCGGGTGATCGCAAGGAACCGCCCGAAGATCACCGCCCCGGCGATGATCATAAAGACCATGCAGGAGATCCGGACCGTGTCCCCGACGGCGGCGAGAAATCCCTTCCGGGAGAGCTTCCGCCGGGCAAGGCAGATGGCGAGCCCCAGCGTGCAGCTCAGGGCCGCCGCCTCCGTCGCCGTCACGACGCCGGTGAAGAGGGCGTACATGATGATCGCGAACAGGACGATGATGTCGAGCGCCTCGGGGAGGGCCTGGAAACGCTCCTTCCATGTGCTCTTCTCCGCCGCCGGCCCCCAGTCGGGGTGGCGGCTGCAGATGACGATGACCGTCGCCGCGATCAGCACGGTCGCGATGGCGCTGGGGATGACGTTTCCGAAGAAGAGCTTCCCGATCGACTGCCCCGTGTAGATGCCGTAGACGACCAGCACGATGCTGGGCGGGATCAGGACGCCGAGCGTCGCCCCGGCGGCCACGGAACCGGCGTTCAGGATCGGGTGGTAATGGTATTTCTTCATCGCCGGGATGGCGACGGTGCTCATCGTCGCCGCGGTCGCCGTGTTCGAGCCGCTGATCGCCGAGAAGGCCGCACAGGCCATGATCGTCGTGATGGCGAGTCCCCCCCGGTAATGGCCGAACCACCGGTTCGTCGCGTGATAGAGGCTGTCGTTGTAGCCCGCGTAGTGGACGAACTCCCCGACGAGGATGAACATCGGGATCACCGTGAGGCCGTAGCCGGAGAAGATGTTCCACATCTCTCCGCCGATCATCCCCAGGGCCGCCGTAAACGAGGTCGCGTAGGCAAGGCCGAAGAAGCCGACGATCGCCATCGTGAAGCCCGCCGGAATCCGCAGCAGAAAGAGGAC
>JAPLJY010000358.1 GCA_026388345.1 Deltaproteobacteria bacterium | reverse complement strand
GCCGCGGCCGGTAATGTCACCCAAGTGGGTGAACGCGACTACCACTACGGCGTCGCTCCGCAGGGGCTCCTCGCGCTCCGCCTCATCCTTGGCGACAGGGCCATGTTCGACTTAACAGGACGCGCGTATTATTTGACTGGCATGGGTGGCGGGGACCCGGGGGGAAGGGAGGCCATCGACCGCCTGAACATGGGATTCACCGTTCGCATTTACGGCCGTCACGCCCTCGGGATCCAATATACCGCGTCCATACGGGATGCGCAGTATCCCGAACGGGCCGACAGTCACCAGACGGTGGGAACCGTCAGCCTCGTTTACACATTACTCGGCAATCCCGGATTCGGCGCTGTCGAGTGGCGCGGTGCTGACAGCCGCTGAGCCTGAAAAGGAAAAGGAATGAGGAATAGAATATTTCCACTCCTTGCTCTGTTTTTAGTTAACGCTTTATTATCAGGATGCGCTGCACTCCCATTTTTATCATTTCTTCCAGTTATGGGATCGGCCTACGAGGGTTATGTTGTCTGGAAAAGTGGCGAAGCGACAAAATATTATGCCTTTGATCTCGACACGACCTGCCAGGCAGTGATGCGAGCTTCCGACCAGCTGAAACTTGAAGCAACGTTAATAAAATCGGCGCCGAAGGAAGGATATTCCCTGGAGACAAAGGGAAATGTTCCTATGCACATCGATATCTTACCACTCGAAAAGAGTGTCACCACAGTCGTCATCCGTATCCCTACATTCGGAGATAAGCATTACGTCGAACTATTTTACAGACTTGTCGATGACAATCTCCCCAAGAAGGCAGCCGTTGGCAAAGAGAAAACCCAATGAAGGTTGTCATAAACGCAAAAAATACCATGATTTCAGTTTTGAAATCCAGCGAGACGCCTTAATCTCTCCAAGAAACAGTTGCCCCCTATAAGAAAATCAGACCGCCCTGCAATTGAACGACTGTTCTATGTGTCAAGCAGAATATGAACGGTACGCTTCTGTAAAGCTGATTTGTTGTGAGAATCGTTTATTTCCGGTAGCCAAAAGGAGAGGAATAAATGGATTGTGACGAGATTTTGTGCGACAATCCAAATGACAGTATGAATTATAACACCTATCGTACTCAGCTCGGAATTAAGTAACGACTCGCAAGGGAGACAAATATGGCGGCAAATGGGAAAAAAGCACCACTGGAAGAATTAAAGGAGAGGTTTCAGGCGCTATTCGCACACGGGGACGCACAGAAAAAGAAAGGCGCCTTGCCCCCCAAGATGCATTTCAGTATCTGGTACTTCCTGATTACCTTCTTGTTCATTGTCTATCTGCAACAATATTTTTTTTCTCCCAAGGTGGAGACGATTCCCTACAGCCAATTCAAACAGAACCTCATTGAAGGCAACGTGACGAAATTGATCATTGGCCCGGAACATATCAATGGAACGCTGAAAGGAAAAGACGATAAGAGGGAACAGGACTTCACCACGATCCGGGTGGATGATCCTAACCTGGTCAGGGAACTAGATGAGCACAAGGTCAGATACTCCGGACTCTACGAGAGTAAACTGATAAGCACTATTATCTCCTGGATTATCCCCCTCGGCATTATGTTCCTGATCTGGCGGTATGCCATGAAAAAGATGGGGACGGGGGGGATGGGCGTGATGTCCTTCGGCAAGAGCAAGGCCAAGCTTTTTGCGGAGAACGAGACGATGGTCACCTTCGCCGATGTGGCGGGCATCGATGAGGCCAAAGAAGAACTCCTGGAAGTAGTCGAGTTTTTGAAGAATCCGGCAAAATTCCAGAAACTGGGAGGGAGGATCCCCAAAGGGGTGCTGCTGGTTGGCCCCCCGGGGACCGGTAAAACCCTTCTTGCCAAAGCGGTGGCCGGAGAGGCTAAAGTGCCGTTCTTCAGCATCAGCGGGTCCGAGTTTGTGGAGATGTTTGTCGGTGTAGGGGCATCGCGTGTTCGCGACCTTTTCTCTCAAGCCGCCAGTCAGGCCCCCTGTATCATCTTCATCGATGAACTGGACGCGCTGGGGAAGGCCCGGGGAGTGAACGCCTTTGGCGGAAACGATGAACGGGAGCAGACACTCAATCAACTCCTGGTGGAGATGGATGGATTCGAATCGAATAAAGGGGTTATCATCATGTCCGCCACCAACCGGCCGGAAATTCTCGATCCCGCCCTGTTGCGGCCGGGAAGGTTTGATCGGCAGGTCCTGCTGGACCGCCCGGATATAAACGGGAGGGAAGCCATCCTGAAGATCCATTCCCGGAAGGTTCTTTTGGGTCCCGATGTCGATCTCCGCAAGATCGCCGCTCTCGTTCCTGGCTTTGCGGGAGCGGATCTGGCGAACCTCGTCAATGAGGCGGCCCTGCTTGCGGCCCGGAAAGACAAGGAAACGGTCGGGGCGGCGGAGTTCGATGCGGCTATCGACCGGGTGGTGGGCGGGCTGGAGAAAAAGAACCGGGTGATGAATCCGCAGGAGAAGGAAATTGTGGCCTTTCACGAGTCCGGACATGCCATTGTAGCTGAATCCGTCAAACACGCGGACCCGGTGCACAAGATATCCATTATTCCCCGGGGGATTGCGGCTCTTGGATACACGCAGCAGCAACCCACGGAGGACCGCTACCTGATGACACGCCCCGAGTTGCTGGACCGGCTGGCCGTTCTTTTAGGGGGGAGGGTGGCGGAGGAACTGGTTTTTGGAGAAATATCCACGGGAGCGCAAAATGATTTGCAACGGGCAACAGCCATTGCCCGGTCCATGGTGGCGGAATATGGGATGAGCGATCGCCTGGGACTGGTGACCTATGAGTCCCCCCGTCATCCCCTGTTCCTCCCGGAAAACTATACTCCCAATAAAACCTACAGCGAAACCATGGCGACCCGGATTGACGAGGAGGTCTCAACCGTCATGGAACAGACCCATCAAAGGGTGCGCAACATTCTTTCGGAACGCCGGAAAGTCCTGGATAATCTCGCCCATCTCCTGTCAGAGAAGGAAATCGTGCAGGGGGAGGAGCTCAGACAAATGTTGTCCGAGTCGACCACCCGAGGCATTAGCGCCTGAGCAGCGTCTCTTTTCCCTTGTTTTTGACAAGGAATTATAAAAAGCCGCTACCACCATTGCGACTGGTTTGTCGACTCTTCTCCTCAATGCGGAGGTTTGAAAAGTGAAATTCATCAACAAGACCATGATCGAGAAACTGTCCCATGTGTGGACAAGCCTTCGCGGAAACGGTTTGGCAAAAAAGTTTGCCTGTGTCGAGCCGCCGCTGCGAGCGGAGTTATTCAGCGCCGATCAAATGGAGCAACATGGCAAGACGCTCGCAGACTCACATACGTTAAGTCCCGGACACGCTCCGGATCGCCTTCTGACACGACTGGCCGAGAATGA
>JAPLJY010000327.1 GCA_026388345.1 Deltaproteobacteria bacterium | reverse complement strand
GCGAAGTCGAATCCGATCTTCGACTGCACCTGGACCTGGCGGAGTCCGTACTGGGTGATCTCCACGGGGTCCTCGGCCGTCCAGATCTTCCGGTCGGGGGTGTTGATTTCGTGGAGGGCGGCGTGCAGGGTAGTCGTCTTGCCGGAGCCGGTGGGGCCGACGACGAGGATCATCCCGTAGGGCTTGTCCAGGATGGCCCGAAGTTCCCGGAAATTGCGGGTTGACATCCCCATTGAGGTGAGGGGCAAGGTATCCCCGGCCGTGGCCAGTATCCGCATCACGACATCCTCGACCCCTCCCTGGGTCGGGATGGTGGCCACGCGGAGCTCGATCTCCTCGCCGCCTGGCTTCCGGAACTTGATCTTGCCGTCCTGGGGAAGACGCCGGACCGTGATATCGAGGTTCGACATGATCTTGATGCGCGAGATGACCGCCGCGCGGTAGCTATAGGGGAGCGTCTGATAGATCGCGCAGTCGCCGTCGACGCGGTAGCGGACTTCGACGTTCTTTTTCGCCACGTTGGGTTCGATGTGGATGTCCGAGGCGCGTTTGGCCTGCGCTTCGAGGATGATCTTGTTGACGAGCTGCATGATCACGCTGTCGGATTCGGTGACGGCATCCAGATCCTCCTCATCCCCCTGCTCCTGATCTTCCGCATCGAGTTTTCCCAGGATTTCGGTGATGGAGGAATCGTCTTCGGGAGACTGGAAGAAGTAGTTGATGAACTTGATGATGTCCTCCGGAAGGGAAACGTCGTAGCGGACCGCTTTTGTCTTCAAGAGGTTTTCGATCATGTCCCGCTTCAGGATGTTGTTTGGATCATCCACGATGATGCGGATGACGCCGTCCTTCTTTTCCAGCGGCACCCAGAGTTCACGGTGGAGATATTCCTTCTTGAGGTTGATGAGCAGATCGCCCGGGATGGGAATCCGGTCCGTGAAGGGGACGAACTTGCAGCGGAAGAACTCTTCGAAGGAGCGGCCGATATCGTCGCGCGAGATCTTGTATTTTCTCATTAGAAATATTTCGATGGTCTCCTTCGCCTCACGCGACTCTTCCCATGCGCTGTCCAGCTCTTCCTCCTTGAGAAGATCGCGGCTGATCAGATAGTCGAAACGGGTCTTCCGCCGCCTGGCGTACCGCTCCTGATTGTAGAAGGCGACTCCCAGCACATCCGAGATCTCCTGCAGAAAACCCTTTTCGTCGTCGGAGAATTTACCGGAACCCGTTTTCTTGTTGAGGATCTGAACGACACCCATGAGGGTCTTGCTGTGAAAGATCGGGGCCGCCAGGATCTGTTTCGTCCGGAAACCGGTCTTTTTGTCCCAGCTCAGGTCAAAGGTCAGTTCCTTGTCGATTTTCTTCTGTTCCTCCACGTCATAGGCGTCGGCGATGCTGATGACCTTTCCGTTGTCGGCCACATAGCCGGCGATGCTCTTGTTGTTGATGGGGACACGGATCTCCCTGACCTGGGTGCCGCTTAAGAACATGGAATAGATTTCGTTGCGCGGACGGTCCACCACATAGATGGTGATCGAATGGGCGTTGAAGAGGTTCAGAATCCCGTCCTTTAGATCGACGAGGATCTGCTTGATGTTCTGTGCGGCGTGGATCCGGTTGGTGATGTCAAGAAGGGCCTGGCGAATCTGGAGCTTTTCTTCGAGTTCCGTAACCTCTTTGTTCTTGAGCGGATCTATCATGGCTGTCTCCGTTTTGAACGACACTGAATAATCTCCGGACGCCATCAGCAGTATACTGACCGAATGCGTACACGAGGAGGCTAAATCAGAATGGATAAAAATTCAATATGAATTATTAAGCCTCCGTCACGATCCGGGAAAAATCGGCGACATCGTGGAAGAGGGTGGAAATCTCCTCCAACAGGGAGAGCCGGTTTCTACGGATTTGATCATCTTCCGCCATGACGAGAACCGTCTCGAAAAAGGCATCCACCGGTTCCCGGAGCCGCGCCAGTTCGCCGAGAACGCCTGAATAATCCCCCCGGGAGATCAGCATGAAAACCGTCTCGCGGATCTTCAGAAAGGCATCATGGAGATTCTTCTCTTCCGTGCCCGAAAACAGGCCCGGATCGACTGCGCCGTTTTGGAAACCGCGGATGATGTTGACCACCCGCTTGAAGGCGATGGCGAGCGGCTGAAAATCCGGATCGGACTTGAAGGTTTCCATCGCCCGGATCTTTTCATCCGCGGTGACCAGGTTCTGCACGCCGGTTGCCAGGACGGCGTCGACCACGTCGTAGGGATGGCCCTGGGCGATGAGCTGGTTCTCGAACCGGCCCTTGAAGAATTCCAGAACGGCGCCTTTGGTTTCGTCGGAAGGGTGCTTCAGCAGGGGCCCGAGGATGGCGAGGCTTTCATCGATCAGGGCGCTTAGGGGCAGGGAGTAGCGTTTCGCAAGGATGATGTTGATGATGCCGAGCGCCTGCCGGCGCAGGGCATACGGATCGGCGGTCCCCGTCGGGATCAGACCGACGCCGAAGAACCCGACGATCGTGTCCGTCTTGTCGGCGATACTCACGATGGCCCCTTCGTCAGTTTCGGGCAGCTCTCCGCCCGCCGCCGTGGGCAGGTAATGCTCATAAATGGCCTTTGCCACAACGCGATCCTCGCCGGCGAGAAGGGCGTATTCCCGACCCATGATGCCCTGCAGTTCGGCGAATTCGCCGACCATCTGGGTATCCAGATCGGCCTTTGCGAGCAGTGCGGCGCGATCCACCCTGTCCGCGAGGTCCGGATCGATCCGGCCGGCGATCCATGCCGCGAGTTGCCGGAAACGCATGACCTTTTCATAGGATGTTCCAAGAAGGGTATGGAAGACGACCTTCCTGAGGTCCTCCAAGCGACGATCGAGGGGGATCTTCCGGTCCGCCTCGAAGAAGAAACGCGCGTCGGAGAGGCGGGCGCGGATCACCTTCTCGTTTCCCCTCTTCACGACCGCAGGATCCCGGGCCAGGGTGTTGTTGATTGTGAGGAAGTGGGGGAGGAGCGCGCCTCTTTCATCCACCACCGGAAAATATTTCTGGTGGGAGATCATCGTGGTGATAAGCACCTCCTGGGGGAGCATCAGGTACTCCCGGTCGAAATTCCCGCAGACGACCGTCGGGTATTCGGTCAGGTAGGTCACCGTTTCGAGGAGTTCCTCGGACGGGAGGACCCGGCCGCCGACGGTGAGGGCCGCCTTGGTTGCCTCCTCGCGGATGATTCGCTTCCGCTCGTCAGGATCGACAATTACAAAATTGTCTCGCGTTTTGGCCAGGTATTCTTCCCGGTTGGCCACCGGGAAGGAACCGGGGCTCATGAAACGGTGGCCTCGGCTGGTATTGCCGCTTTCGAGATTCGCGATCCGGAAGGGGACGATCCGGCCGTCGTAGAGGGCGAGGATCCAGTGGATCGGCCGTGCAAAGCGGAACTCCAGGTCCGACCAGCGCATCGACTTGCGGAAGGGGATGTCGGTAATGACCTTCGTCAGGATCGCCGGGAGGAGGCCCTCCGTCGCCTCGCCCGTGATCTTCTTCCGGGCGCAGACGTACTCCCCCTTTTCCGTCGTGATCCGTTCCAGTTCGGTGACCTCGATCCCCTGGCCTCTGGCGAAGCCGACGGCGGCCCGGGAGGGGTTCCCCTGCTCATCGAAGGCGACCCTGACGGCCGGGCCCAGCTTCTCGATCACCTGATCCTGCTGCCGCTGGGCAACCTCTTCCACCGCGAGGAAGAGTCGGCGGGGCGTCCCCATCGTCCGGATCTCTCCGTGGGGTATACGGTTTACCGCCATTTCCCGGCGGGCAATCTCCTCCAAATCCCTGAGCGCCTTCGGCAGAAAGGCGGCCGGGATCTCTTCGGTTCCGATTTCCAAGAGCAGTTCCTTGCCCATGAATGTTCTCCTATTTTGATTTCAGCAGGGGGTAGCCCATGGCCTCCCGCTGCCTGAGATAACCCTCGGCGCTCAGGCGTGCCAAGTTCCGCACCCGGCCGATGTAGCTCGTCCTCTCGGCCACGCTGATCGCCCCCCGGGCGTTCAGCAGGTTAAAGGTGTGGGAGCACTTGAGACAATGGTCGTAGGTCGGCAGCACGAGGCCTTTTTCCGCCGTCCGGATTCCTTCGGCCTCGTACATGTCAAAGCGTTGCCGGAGCTGGGGGATATCGGCGGTCTCGAAATTGTAAATGGACCACTCCACCTCGCTCTGGTGGTGGACGTCGCCGTATTTGATCCCCTTTGCCCACTCGAGGTCATAGACATTGTCGATCCCTTGGATATACATGGCGATCCGTTCGGTGCCGTAGGTCAGCTCCGCGCTGACGGGGCGGCAATCGAAACCCCCGACCTGCTGAAAGTAGGTGAACTGGGAGATCTCCATCCCGTCGAGCCACACCTCCCAGCCGAGGCCCCAGGCGCCGACAGTGGGCGATTCCCAGTCGTCCTCCACGAAGCGGATGTCATGCTCCAGGGGGTCGATGCCGAAGCTCTTCAGGGAGTCCAGGTAGAGTTCCTGGATGTTGAGGGGCGACGGCTTCATGATCACCTGGTACTGATAGTAGTGTTGAAGCCGGTTCGGGTTTTCGCCGTAGCGGCCGTCTGTGGGTCTCCGGGAGGGTTCCACATAGGCCACGTTCCAGGGTTCCGGTCCCAGGGCCCGCAGAAAGGTGGCCGGATTGAAGGTGCCGGCGCCCACCTCGATGTCGTAGGGCTGCTGGACGATGCACCCCTGTCCTGCCCAGTACCGTTCGAGGGCAAAGATCAATTCCTGAAAGGTCACATCTCCTCCTGTAGGTCAAAACATGTTATTTCATGATATCATGGAGATTTTTACGGGGAGGTTCTTAACACGGCGCCTGTTCGCATGTCAATATGAAATCGCGGCCATTCAGATTCCCAGGCGGCGGATTTCATTCAGGACGTGAACCGATTTCAGCTCCCGTCCGAGGATGTGGCGGATGAAATGGGCGAGAAGACGCCGGCTTTCGTCCGCGGACTGATCCGACAGGAGCAGGCGGCCCAGACGGCCGATCTCCATCTCGCGTCCCAGGAGCAACGTCCGGATTGTCCCGAGGGAGACGGGGATGGCGTCCGGGCTTTCGGGCCCGCAGACGTTGCAGGTCAGGCCGCCTTTTGCGGCGTCGAAACGGTAGGCTGCCTGTTTTCCGATCGGCGTTTTGCAGCAGAGACAGTGGTTCAAAACCGGGTCGTACCCGGAGATCCGGAGGAGGCGGATCTCGAAGAAACGCAGAAGGGCATCCGTCATGGCGGTTCCATCCAGGCACCGGAGAAAATCGTGCAGAAGAAAAAAAGAGGCCTCGTTCTTCTTGTCTTCCGGAGTGAACTGATCCGTGAGATCGATTAGATAGGAAGCGGCCAGCGTTTTTTCCAGATCGGCGCGGATACCGGGAAAATGCGAGAGGACGTCGCATCCCTCGATCAGGGCCAGGTTGTCCGGACCCCTCCGCGAAAATTGAACCCGGGAGCAGGAAAAGGGCTCAAGGGCATTTGCGAATCGTTTCCGGCTTCTTCTGGCCCCTTTGGCGATTCCCCGGATCTTCCCGAAGTCCGCGGTGCAGAAGGTCACGATCCGGTCGGATTCGCCGTAATCGATCACCCGCAGTACAATGGCCTCTGTCTGCTGCTGTGTTCTTGCCCGGGTCATGTCAGAAATCGCGGAAACGGATCACGCCGCCGACGATCGTCAGGACCGCTTTACCCTTCAGGGTCCAGTTGTGAAAGGGGGAGTTCTTCCCCCGGGAACGGAAAAGTCCGCGATCGACGGTCCATTCCAGGTCGGGGTCGATGACGGTAATATCGGCGTCGGCGCCGTCGGCAAGGGTCCCCTTCGGGATGCGGAGGATCCGGGCGGCATTGACGGTCATCTTTTCGATCAGCTCCGGCAGCGTCAGAAACCCCTCTTCCACTAGGCGGAGAGAGAGGGCGAGGGAGGTTTCCAGCCCCGTGAGGCCGCTTGCGGCATAGTCGAATTCGACCTCTTTGTCCGTCCGGGCGTGGGGCGCGTGATCGCTTGCGATCACATCGAGGGTTCCGTCGCGGAGCCCCTCACGGATGGCCGCGCGATCCTCCGCGCCGCGGAGGGGCGGGTAGACCTTCGTGGCGGTGTCGAACGTGCGGACGGCCTCATCGGTCAGCGTGAAGTAATGGGGCGCAGTCTCCGTAGTGACCCGGACACCGCGGGTCTTGGCCTCGCGGATCAGGCGGACCGCCCCGGCGGTGCTGACATGGGCGATGTGCAGGGGCGCCCCCGTGAATTCGGCGAGGAGGAGATCCCGGGCGATCATGACGTCTTCCGCAATCCCGGGGATGCCGGGGAGGCCGATTTCGGTGGAGACGAAACCCTCGTGCATCATCCCGCCTGCGGAGAGGTTCCGGTCTTCGCAGTGCGCGATGACCGGCATACTTAGGGAGGAGGCGTATTCGAGCGCCCGGCGCATCAGAGAGGCGTTCATGACCGATTTGCCGTCATCGGAAAAACCGACAGCGC
>JAPLJY010000308.1 GCA_026388345.1 Deltaproteobacteria bacterium | reverse complement strand
GGCCGTGGTGACGGGCTCCTACCAAGCCGTCGTCTACATCAAGGACCATATCAAACTGGACAAGAAAGAAGCCTCCCTCGCCGACAGCAAAGAGGTCGTCAGAATCTGCACGCTCTACGCCCAGAAGGGGATGATCAACATTTTCGTTGTCATCTTCTTCATGGCCCTGGCGCTCGCCTTTTTCAACGCTTACTTCTTCATCGGCTACCTGGTCGGCATCGCCTTCTTCGGCCTCTTCCAGGCGATCTTCATGGCCAATGCGGGCGGCTGCTGGGACAACGCCAAAAAGATCGTCGAAGTGGATCTCAAGCAGAAGAACACCCCGCTGCATGAGGCCTCCGTCGTCGGCGACACCGTCGGCGACCCGTTCAAGGATACCTCATCGGTCTCCCTGAATCCCGTGATCAAGTTCACGACGCTCTTCGGTCTGCTGTCCGTGGAAATCGCTGTGACGATGCAGAACGTGGGCCTGAAGCTCGGCCTCGCGTCGCTCTTCTTCCTGATCGCGCTCGTCTTCGTCTACCGCTCCTTCTATGGAATGCGGATCAGCAGTGAAAAACTATAATACGGGTTTGTAACCCCAAGAACAAAAGGCGCCCTTTCCTAAGGGCGCCTTTTGTATTCTCCGCGCGTTTCTTCATGGGTACGGTATGGCGAATCCGACCGGTAAGGTCGTAAATGCGTAAAAAAATGGTGGATGGAAAAGGAGGGAACCTAAAAACCATCCACCATTATAAACTGAAAGGGTTTTTTGTTACCACACCACCTTTCAGATTATATTTGAGGGGGTCGGCGGATGGAAAGGAGGGAAAACCATCCACTGATCTAACCCTATATCGGCGTCAGCAGCATCATTCCGAAAGGAAAAAGGTAATGCTCTTGTTCCGGACTTTTTTCCCCTTCCCTGCTTCGGCCGTTTTTCAGGTTCGGCCTCCGGAACGACTTTCCCGGCCCCTTCCTCATTCTGAGTCAGAAAAAAGTCATACTCATGAATCCGGCCGGGGGCAATATCGGCATTTCTTCCCTTGCTGCCCCGCGAATTATCCAGCTTTTTTCTCCTTTCATGAAAGAATCAATTCTCAATTTCTATTGCCGGAGGATGGTTCACGAGTCTTTTCATGGTGCCCATTGCCGGTGAGCCCTCCTGGACGCTCACCGTTTTGTCCTTCTTTCAGCAAGAGTGATGCCAACAAGACCGCCTTGCCTGCCTGCACTATTTCTTTTGAAATTTTATAATCAACAATATAATGATATCAAATTGTTGATTGATTGATTGAGGAGTTGAAAGCATTCCGGGTTCAACCGACAAAGAACTGAGGAAGGAAGATCCCCGCAAACAGGAAGGAAAGGGGCAGTGCTGATACCGCACGACTTCACGGGGGTAATCCCGTAAAATTCAACGTCCGATAGAAGCGGAGACGATTGTGCGTCTGTTGAACGGAGCGTGCTTATTCAGCACGCGTTATCATCAGTCAATTATTGAATATAATTGTCTATTTTCCTTTGCTCCCGGATGAGCTTGTAACGAGAGATCCCCAAACGCCGCGCCGCCTCGGTCTTGTTTCCCCGGGTCATCTCCAGGGTATTCTCAATGATCTTCCGTTTGATGTCATTGGCGATCCTCTCCGTCACCAGCGTAAAATCGATTCCCCCGGAAGAGAGCTGCGGCAGAATGTTGTCGATCTGAATGCGGAGTTTTTCCTGATGGGTCGTCGCCTTCATCTCCGCCGGCAGGCTTTCAGCGGTGATCAGGGTCCCGTCATTGTGGAGAATCATGATTCGCTCGATGATGTTCTTCAACTCACGGACATTGCCCGGCCAGGGGTAGGCGATCAGAATGCGCTCCGCATCCTCCGTGAATCCCTTGACATTCTTTTTGAATTTCCGATTGAATTCCTCCACGTAGTAGCGGGCGAGCAGCAGGAGATCATCGGTCCGCTCCCGGAGGGGCGGGATCAAAATCGGAACGACGCTGATCCGGTAAAAGAGATCTTCCCGAAATGAACCTTCCGCCGCCATCCGGCTCAGATCACGGTTGGTGGCAAAGATGAAACGGACATCGATGGGGATATTGTCGTTGCCGCCCAGACGGCGGATGTGACCGTCCTCAAGCATCCGCAGAAATTTGGCCTGGAGATGGATGCTCATGTCCCCGATTTCGTCCAGAAGGATCGTACCGCCGCTGGCGTGCTCGAGCAGCCCGAGCTTTCTCTTTCTGGCATCGGTAAAGGCGCCCGCCTCATAGCCGAAGAGTTCGCTCTCCAGGAGCGTGCCGGGAATTGCCGCGCAGTTGACATCGACAAAGGGCTTCGCGTTTCGGTTGCTCTGACGGTGGATCGCCCGGGCGATCAGCTCCTTCCCGGTACCGCTTTCCCCCTGAATCAGAATATTGGTGTTGTGTCCCGCCACCTCCTCGATCACATGAAACAGGCTGAGCATCTTCTTCGATTTGCCGAGAATGTTGTGAAATCCGAGAAGGATATCCTCTCGCTCCTTGAGCTTCTCTACCTCCGTCTTGAGGGATTTTGCCTCCAGGGAAAGTAGGGAGTGCATGATGGCATTGTCATACGATGTTGAGGCATTCTTTACTAAGATATCAAGTACATGGATCTGGTCCTGGGAATAACCTCCCACCTTCTTTGCCAGATAAAGGGCACCCTTGAACTTGTCCTTGACCTTTAGAGGAAGAGCGATCTCCGACAGGTAACCTTGAAAGACAGGCTGCGTGGACGAGACCGCGGCAGATCTCTGCCTGGTTATGACAATATTCGTGTCAAGCGCCTCCCTGATGATGGTCGGGCCGATCCGCTCTTCGCAGGCCCGGCGGTCATCGATGGAAACGTTTTCCCCGTCGTTTACGAGACAGCGGTTCTTTTCGATATCGAGGAAATAGACCAGGACTTTCTCCGACCGGGCGATCCGGAGGGCGCTCTTGACGAGAATTTCCAGGATATGGTTGTCCAGGACATAACTCGCATTCATCTCGGAGACGGCGTCCTGGAGGATCATGAGCTGCCGGATTTTCTCGGCGTTGGCCTCAAAAAGCCGCATGTTGTAGATGATGATGCTCAGGGTATTGGCATAGGTGACGAAGAGGTTGATCTCCTCCGGGAAGAATTTGGTCTCCTCTTTGAACCAGGCGGCGATGATTCCGATCACCTCTTCCCCGATCTTCAGCGGGGCGCAGAAGTAGGAACCCCGGTCATAGATCTTTGTCAGCCTGCGGTCCGTTTCCGTAATCCGGGGATCGGTCGCGGTCACCTCCACGGCGATCGGCTGGCCGGATTTGGCAACTTTGGTCACGATACAGTCATGCTGATGGATGTTGAGGGCCACTGCGAAGACCTGCTGCGCTTCTTCGGGGCTGTAATTCTTGACGACCTTGGCCTCGAGATTCTGTTTGGAGGCGTCGAACAGGCGGATGATCCCCCGGTCGAAACCGATGCTGTCGACCACCTCGTCGAGGATCTTCACCAGCATTTCATTCACATTGGAGGGTGTGTTCAAAAAGGAACTGAGGCGGAAGATGCTCTGCAGCAGCTTATCCTTGTCCAGCAGCAGAATGGAAGATACCCGCGAACGGTCATCCACGATTTGCGATGATTGGGCCATGAATCAAAATCCTTTCTCTTTGTGAAACGGGGACATGATGCCGCATCGTGTCCCCATCACTACATCAGGATTCGCGGAGGATGATGCTGAGGGCTGTGGTCAGCTTGATGGTGTCTTCATCGGCTTTTCTGAGACGGGCGCTGACAATTCTGGCCAAGTTCAGGAGGATCCGGTAACCCAGTTCGTGATCCGCCTCGGCCAGTCTAAGAAAATCGTCTTTCTTCATTTCATAAAACCGGCATTTTGTCACGGTCTTAATCGTCGCCGTACGTTTCATCGTCTCTAAAAGGGCGATCTCACCGAATACGGCATGAACGGAGGCATCCAGGCGGGTAAATACCTTGTTCTTCTTGTCCTCTTCTTCATCCAGATCACCCCTGACGAGACTCTTGACCACCTCCACGGTCCCCTCAAGGATGATGTACATCGTATCCCCTTCCTCCCCTTCCCGCATGATGACTTCGTCCTCGGGAAAGATCACCTTGCTCGATATTCGGAGGATTTTCCCGATCTGCTCCCCGGTCAGCCCCCTGAATATCTCCGTCTCGCGGAGGAGGTTGATCTCCTGTTCCATCGGCAGTCTCCCCTTCAGCCCTTCCCCGGCATCAATTTGGACAGCACCACGGCATAATCATCCGGACCGATTGTATAATCATCCGGGGGGTTCACGATATTCCGCGCTTCATCCTTTTCGTAGTAGAAATCCTTTTTGGACTCCCGGATTTTTTCCCGGATAAATGTATCGATGACGGAGGTGTTGTCGGAAAGAACATCCTCAAGTTTCATCGCCTTCTTTTCCTTCAGAAATCCGAGCAGGATCGCATGCTGCTTCTCCCGGTAATATCGGGAGAGGTCCCGAAAGCTCGCCCCGACAAACGACTTGGGAATTTCAACGCGCCAGAATTTGTTGGTGTCCCCCAGGGAAAGCATCCCGGAGATCAGACGGGGAAGCCCGGGGGATTTGATTGCTGTTGCAAGCAGCGAGCCGATATGCTCTCCGCGGACGATGATCTCGTCGACATTCGCCCGCTTCAGATGCTGCCGGTTTTCACCATCCAGAAGTTCCGCAACCGTCTTGACGTGGGGGGCGATGTATTTGATCGTCAATGCCGTCAGGGTGGTCCTCTCATCCGTCCTCTCCCGGGAATGTCCTCCGGAGACATCGGCCATGATCAGGGCGAAGTGCGCCTTGGTAATGTTGGCCCGGAGGAGGACATCCTCCCGGACGTAGTCCCCACGGAGAAATTTCAGATTGTACTTGTGGTATTTCACACGGAGGGACTCGATTTCATCCACGGGGAGTTCATTGATCAGAACGATTGGCGCATCGCCCATTGATCCGTAGGTGGTGAGCCCGGCCAGCACCTCTTCGGTATGCTGGTTCCAGCCGCAGATGACCACATGGTCCTTGACCTTGACTGTTTCCAAACCCCGGCCCTCCTTGATCTTTTTCTCTACGAAGATGGAAGCGATGGTGGCGGTGAACAGGGACATCATGCCGACGCCGAAAAACATCAACAGGAAACCGACGAGCCGGCCTCCGATGGATACGGGAAAGCGGTCCCCGTAACCGACCGTGGCGATGGTCACCACCGCCCACCATAAGCCGTCCCAGACGGAATGGATGTTGGAGTCGTCCGCCCTCTGTTCGAAGTAATTCACGCCGACGGAGCTGAGCAGGATAACGCCAAGGGTAATGACCGTGATCAAAACGGAGCGTTGCCTGACCAATCCTCCCAAAAACTTAAGCCACCTCATCAGCGGAGACATAGGCAAGATTCCGATTGACCGGCTCGAAGCCGCTGTTGTCCAGACCGGACGGAAAACAATTGAAGCTCTCCGCAGCAAGCTGCGGAGAATCTTCGATCCTTAAGAGGAATAAACCATTCGTCTATGCTCGCTTACCCCGCAGCAAAGCTGCGGGGAATGGCTCGCTGGCGGATTCACGTCCCGCCATCCCGTCCCCGCCTCCGCCTCCGCCTCATCAAACCTTGTCATAGGCGAAGAACTGCATCGTAAAAATGGCTCTCCCCTGTGTGGCGGAACGGAGGTCCGTCGAATAGCCGAACATCGCCTTCAGAGGAACCTTTGCCCGGATTTCACTGACCGCCCCCTTGGGCGTAATGGCCTGGATTTCTCCATGCCGGGCATGAATGTCGCCGATCACCTCTCCCATAAACTCGCTTGGGGTGATGATATCCACCAGCATGACCGGCCCCAGGAGAATGGGATCGGCCTTCAGACAGCCCTCCCGAAAGGCCGAGGCAGCGGCGATCTTGCAGCCGAGCGGCGTCGTCTCCCCCTCCTTCAGGCTTCCCCCGAGGAGGACGACCCGGATGTCGATGACCGGATACCCCGCCAAGACGCCGCTCAGCACCCCCTCGCGGACGCCCTCTTCCATCGCGATCAGCAGTTCTTCCGGAATGACGGCCCCTTCTTCGAGTCGGCGGACGATCTCGACCCCGCCGCCCCGGTCCGTCGGTTCCAGGATAAGTTTCACGTGGCCGAAATGCTTTTTCTCTCCCAGTTCCCTCTCGAAAAGCCCCTCGCATTCGACGCGCTTCTGGATCGTTTCCCGATGGACTACACGCGGCTTGCCCACATTTACGCGGGCGTTGAATTCCCGCAGCAGGCGATCGGTGATGATCTCGAGGTGAAGCTCCCCCATCCCGGAGATGACCGTCTGGGCAGTTTCGTCGTCGTACTTGACCCGGAGGGTCGGATCCTCCTCCATGAGTTTGTTCAGGGCGGTGGCGAGCTTCTCCTGATCGGCGGGAGTCTTGGCCTCGATCGCCAGGCTGATGACCGGCTCATAAAAATCGATCTTTTCGAGAAGAATGGGGTGCGCCTCATCGCAGATCGTATCGCCCGTCGTGATCTCCTTGAGTCCCATGACGGCGATGATATCGCCGGCGCCCGCCTGTTCCACCCGCTCCCGGTTGTTTGCATGCATTTTCAGAAGTCGGGCTATCTTCTCTTTCTTCCCCCGACTCGCGTTGTAGAGTTCATCCCCCGCATGGAGGCGCCCGGAATAGATCCGGAGATAGGTCAGTTTCCTCCCCTCATCCTGCATGATCTTGAAGGCCAGGGCCGCCAGAGGCTCC
>JAPLJY010000186.1 GCA_026388345.1 Deltaproteobacteria bacterium | reverse complement strand
CCAAACCAGCGAAAAATCACCCCTGGAACAAGAGCTGGAAAGACTGGATGCCCTCCCGACAACGGAGGATATCTGCCTATTGACCAAATAGGACATTTCTACTTTGCTAGGAATAGGACATTTCTACTTTGGCTTGACATTTCGTGAGAAAGTGATTGACACCCCGGAAGGCTTTTTCTATACTCCGCGCACAAAAAAAGCGCGTTCCTGCCCGAAAAAATATGCCGCCATTCAAGGAGAGTTCCCATGCCAAAACGAAGTGACATCAGCAAAGTTCTGATCATCGGTTCAGGCCCCATCGTCATCGGTCAAGCCTGCGAGTTCGATTACTCCGGCACCCAGGCGTGCAAGGCCCTGCGCAAACTCGGCTATCAAATCATTTTGGTCAACTCCAACCCGGCCACCATCATGACCGATCCCGGCATGGCCGATGTCACCTATATCGAACCCCTGAACCTCCAATCGTTGACCGAAATCATCGACAATGAACGCCCCGATGCGATCCTCCCGAACCTGGGCGGCCAGACGGGTCTCAACCTGACTTCCGAGCTCCACAAGGCCGGCGTCCTGGAAAAATACGGCGTCCGGGTGATCGGTGTCCAGGTGGATGCCATCGAACGGGGTGAAGACCGGATCGCCTTTAAAGCGACGATGAACCGCCTCGGCATCGACATGCCCGACAGCGAGCCGGCCTACAGCATTGAGGAAGCCGAGAAGATCGCCGCAAGCCTTGGATATCCCGTGGTAATCCGACCGGCCTACACCATGGGCGGCACGGGCGGCGGCCTCGTTTACAACATCGAAGAACTCCGGATCGTGGCCAGCCGGGGCATTTCCGCAAGCCTCGTAGGGCAGATCCTCGTCGAGGAGTCCGTTCTGGGCTGGGAGGAGCTGGAATTGGAGGTCGTCCGGGATTCCAAAAACAGGATGATCACCGTCTGCTTCATCGAAAATGTGGACGCCATGGGGGTCCATACGGGCGATTCCTACTGCACCGCGCCCATGCTCACCATAAGCGAAGAGCTTCAGGCCCGTCTTCAGAAGCACTCCTACGACATCGTCGAGGCGATCGAGGTGATCGGCGGTACGAATATCCAGTTCGCCCATGATCCCGAAACGGGCCGGGTGGTCGTGATCGAGATCAATCCCCGGACCTCCCGTTCCTCCGCGCTGGCCTCGAAGGCGACCGGGTTTCCCATTGCGTTCGTCTCGTCCCTGCTGGCCGGGGGAATGAACCTCGATGAGATCCCTTACTGGCGGGAGGGGACCCTGGACAAATACACCCCCTGGGGCGATTATGTGGTCGTGAAGTTCTCCCGGTGGGATTTCGAAAAGTTCCCCGGGTCGATCGACAAACTGGGGACCCAGATGCGCGCTGTCGGCGAAGTCATGAGCATCGGCAAAACCTACAAGGAGGCCTTCCAGAAGGCCATCCGCTCCCTCGAAAAGGGGCGGGCGGGTCTCGGTTTCGTGAAGGATTTCCACATGAAATCGCTGGAAGACCTGATGGAACTCCTGACGGAACCCTCCAGCGAGCGCCAGTTCATCATGTACGAGGCGCTCCGCAAGGGGGCGGATGTCGAAGCCCTGCACAAAAGAACCCACATCAAGACCTGGTTCATCGGACAGATGAAGGAGCTGGTGGAACGGGAAGAAGAGATCCTGAAGTACCGGGGAGGGACCCTGCCGGACCCCCTCTTGAAACAGGCAAAGCAGGATGGTTTTTCCGACCGCTACCTCGCCCAGATCCTCGGCCTCCCCGAGAAGGAAATCCGCCGGCGGCGAACCGCCATGGGGGTTGTGGAATGCTGGGACGCCGTTCCCGTCAGCGGCGTCGAAAATGCGGCCTACTACTACTCGACCTACAACGCCCCCGACAAGGTGGCCGTGAGCGAGAACCAGAAGAAAATCATGGTCCTGGGGGGCGGTCCCAACCGGATCGGACAGGGCATCGAATTTGACTACTGCTGCGTCCATGCGGCCTTCACCCTCCGGGACGAGGGTTATGAATCGATCATGGTCAACTGCAATCCGGAAACGGTCTCCACGGATTACGACACATCGGACAAACTCTACTTCGAACCCCTGACGGTGGAGGATGTCCTTGCCATCTATGAAAAGGAGAAGCCAGCGGGCGTCATCGTCCAGTTCGGCGGCCAGACACCCCTGAATCTCGCCCAGCAACTCGCCCAGGCGGGCGTCCGCATCATCGGCACATCGCCGGAGACGATCGACATGGCGGAGGACCGGGACCGCTTCAAGAAGATGATGGAGAAGCTCGGCATCCCCATGCCGGCTTCGGGCATGGCGAGCAACCTCGCGGAGGCCGTGGCGATCGCCGGGAGGATCGGCTATCCGCTGATGGTCCGCCCCTCCTACGTCTTGGGCGGCCGCGGGATGGAGGTGGTCCATGACGGGGAGATGCTCCAGCGCTACGTCGCGGCGGCCGTCGGCGTAACACCGGAGCGGCCGATCCTGATCGACAAGTTCCTGGAAAACGCCATCGAGTGCGAGGCGGACGCCATCTCCGACGGGACGGATGCCTTCGTGCCGGCGATCATGGAGCATATCGAGCTGGCCGGCATCCATTCCGGCGATTCGGCGTGCGTCATTCCGCCGATCAGCATCCCCGCCCGGCACATGGACACGATCAACGAATACACCCGGCGAATCGCCGTGGAATTCGGCGTTGTCGGCCTGATGAATATCCAGTATGCCATTGCGGGCGACGTGGTCTACATCCTCGAGGCCAACCCCCGGGCTTCCCGGACGGTCCCCCTGGTTTCCAAGGTGTGCAACATCTCCATGGCCCGCATCGCCACCCAGATCATGCTGGGGAAAAAGCTGGCCGATTTGCAGGTCCGGCACCGCTCCTTTTCCCACTTCGGCGTCAAGGAGTCGGTCTTCCCCTTCAACATGTTCCAGGAGGTGGACCCCGTGCTGGGGCCGGAAATGCGTTCCACCGGTGAGGTTCTGGGGCTGGCCGATTCCTTCGGACTGGCCTTCTACAAGGCGGAAGAGGCCGCCCAGCAGGTTCTCCCTGCGGAAGGCACGGTGTTGATCACCGTCAATGACAACGACAAGGGCGGCGCCCTGGAAGTGGCCAGGGCCTTCCACAAACTGGGCTTCATCATCGAGGCCACCTTAGGGACGCAGAAGTTCTTTGCCGACAACGGCGTTCCGGCGGAGGTGATCCTCAAAATGCACGAGGGACGTCCCAATATCGTCGACGCCATCAAGAACGGGGGCATCCAACTGGTCATCAATACACCCATCGGCCGGCTTGGCCAACACGACGACTCCTACATCCGCAAGGCGGCCATTAAATACAAAATCCCCTATATTACCACCGTAGCGGCCGCCGTCGCCGCCGTGAAGGGCATTACGGCTTTCCGGCAGGGACACGGCCGGGCCAAGTCCCTCCAGAGCTACCACAGGGATATCCGGTGAATATCGGACAGGGAGGCCCTTTCCCAAAAAACCGAAAAAACATCCGCGTAATCACCAAGGACCCGGAATGGAAGTAAGGATATTGGGCTCGGGCGGCAGAAGCGGTTGCAGTTCGATGACGATTTCTTCTATGTCGATCTGGTCTTCTACAACTGCATTTTAAAGTGCTACCTGCGGGTAGACTTGAAAATCGGCAAGCTGACGCACCAGGATGTCGGGCAGATGGACAGCTATGTCCGGCTATTTGACGATCAATGCCTGACCGAGGGCGACAATCCCACCATCGGGCTTATCCTCTGCGCCAGGAAAAATGAGACCATTGCACAATATTCCGTACTCAAGGACAACAAGCAACTTTTTGCATCCAAATATATGCTTTACCTGCCGACGGAAGAGGAACTGAGGCAGGAGATCGAGCGTGAACGACGCCTGATTGAAGAGCGCCAGAAGTGTGGCACAATCGGTTTATCTTGTGAATCGTGAAATATATTCACAAAAGGTATGCGATAAGTGCGCGTATTATGAGTGAATGTTTTGTGCCCCTATGAATACTATAATGCCTATCGCCTCTTTATTTCGTATTGTGTCTGTTCGGGGTCAGTGCGGTTGGTCCAGCGACACGGCTGCAAAAGAAAGCCCTACTTTTTTTCTTGATATCTCCCGGCATTGCGTGTAGCGTTTGCCAACCTACGCTCTCACTCTTCCCGTTTTTCCGCTGTACGGTTTATCATCGATCCTCATTTTTTGCCGTTTGTCCCCCGGCCCGGGCTTGGGGCCGTCATCGATACGTGAAACCTGAAAGGCCGCGGGCGCCTCACATGCCCTGATCGACGGTCCCTGTTCTCGACAGACCAACCTTTGACGAGAGAGGAGGATCAATCCATGGCAACCTATCTTCCCAACCAGCTCTACCAGGTGCCCCTGGCCGAGCTCCAGCCCGACCCGGCGCAACCCCGCAAGTACATGGACCCCGTGGCCCTCGACGAGATGACCGCCTCCGTCGGCCAGGTCGGGATCATCCAGCCCGTCGTCTGCAGGCAGGATGCGGCGAC
>JAPLJY010000285.1 GCA_026388345.1 Deltaproteobacteria bacterium | reverse complement strand
TAGGGGAGGAGGGCCATGTGGATGAGGAGGGCGCAGCGGCCGGCGATGGGCGTCATGAGCAGGACCCATGCGCGCGCGGGGGCGGCGACGGCGGCGATGAGGGCGATCTTGAGCGCGACCAGGCAGACGATCGCGGCGACCCCCATCGGCCCGGTCCGGCTGTCCCGCATGATTTCGAGGATCCGTTCGCGGGGGCGGGAGCTGAAGAAGCCGTCCGCCGTGTCGGCGAGGCCGTCGAGGTGGAGACCGCCGGAGGCGGCAATCAGCAGGATCACCGCAAAGACGCTCGTCACGCCGACGGGGAAAAGAGAACCCAGCCCCCGGTCGATCAGGGCGACCGCCGCGCCGATCCCGAGGCCGACAATCGGGAAGAAGGGGAGGGATCCCCCCAGCGCCCGTTCGTCGGGACAGAGGCCCCGGGGCAGGGGCAGGATCGTCAGGAACTGGATGGCCGCGAGAAACTGTTTCATTCTTTTGCCTTCGATACCATCGCCTCGTCGAACGTGGCCACCTCCGTCAGCACACGGACAGCGGCCTCGACAAAATTCATCGCCAGCGCCGCCCCTGTCCCCTCGCCGAGGCGCAGGTCGAGATCGATCAGCGGCTTCTTGCCCAGGATCGTGAGCGCGACGCGGTGGCCCTGCTCCACGCTCCGGTGGGCGGCGATCATGTATTCGGCCGCGGCCGGACAGAGGGCGTGGGCGATGAGCGCCCCGGCCGTGGAGATGAAGCCGTCCACGACGACCGGCTTCTTCAGCGCGGCGGCGCCGAGGATCAACCCGGCGATCCCGCCGATCTCGAAGCCGCCGACCTTGGCCAGCACGTCCAGGCCGTCCTTCGGATCCGGCCGGTTGATCCGCATGCATTTTTCGATGACGCGGACCTTGCGGGCGAACTGCTCCTCGTCGATCCCTGTGCCGTGGCCGGTCACCTCCGCGACCGGGCGGCCGCTGAAGGCGGCGACGATCGCACTGCTCGGCGTCGTATTGCCGATCCCCATGTCCCCGGTGCCGAAGAGGTCTACCGCCTCCGCCGCCTTCCGGGCGACGTCGATGCCGGCTTCAATGGCGCGAACGGCCTCCTCCCGGCTCATCGCCGGTCCCTCGGCCATGTTCCGGGTGCCGGGACCGATCCGCCGGGAGATGATCTTCCCCGCGGCGGAGAGGCCGCCCATGTCGGAGGCCACGCCCATGTCCACAACGGTGACCGTGGCGCCCACCTGGCGGGCCAGCGCGTTGATTCCCGCCCCGCCGGCGACGAAATTGGCGACCATCTGCGGCGTCACCTCCTGGGGGTACTTGCTCACCCCCTCGGCGACGACGCCGTGATCCCCGGCCATGACGAAGATCGCCTTCCGGGCGACGGGCGGCCGCATGGAGCGGGTGATGCCCGCCAGATCCTCGGCAAGGTCGAGGAGGCGGCCGAGCGCCCAGTAGGGCATGGTCAGCGCCTCCAGGCGGCGGTGCGCCTGCGCCCGGACGGCGGCGTCCTGGGGAACGATGGCGGAAATGGTATCTTCTAACAGACTCATTGTAATTTCCTTTCCTTCTCTACTTCTTACGAAGGTGTAGGGTGCGTCGTGACGCACCGCTCCTCTTTTTGGTGCGTTACGGCTTCCGCATAACGCACCCTACATCTTCTCCGTCTTCAGGGGGAGCGGGATTCCACTGACGACGAGTGTGACCGTTTGGGCCGCCGCCGCAATCTCCTGGTTACAGCGCCCGGCGATTTCCCGGAAAAGCCGCGCCGTTTCGTTTTCGGGGACGATCCCCATCCCCAGTTCGTTCGTGACGAAGATCACCGTGCCGGGAAACGTCCCGCAGGCGTCGATCATCTCCCGGCAGCGTTCCACC
>JAPLJY010000059.1 GCA_026388345.1 Deltaproteobacteria bacterium | reverse complement strand
AATGGCTTCTTCAAGGAGACCCTGCTTCATGTACACAATGCCCAGATTAATCATCGCCTCGGGATAATCCGGCTTGATCCGCAGTGACTCCAGGTAATAGGAACGTGCCTTCGGCAGGTCTCCCCGGCCAAGCCACACATTCCCCATGCCGATCTCAGCAATATGATTATTTTTTGTCACACTCATTGCCTGTCTAAATACCAACTCGCTGTTTTTCCAGTCCGGAAGCGCCGACTTCGTACAGAATGCAAAGGCAAGAATCACTGCAACCGAGACTGCCGGAAGATACCGACGCCCGGAAAATCGTTTCAGGAGATCCGGTACCCCCCAGGTGACTATGACAAATATTCCGATCAGAGAGATGTAGGCGTACCGGTTCGCCATCGACTGGAACCCCACCTGAACGATTCCGATGACCGGAAAAAGCGTGATCCCATACCAGAACCAGCCAATGATCAGATAACGGTACGTCCGCCCCCTCAGGCAGACGAAAACGGTCACAGCGGCGAGAAACAGGATGGACAACGCAACCTGCCAGAGAGGACGCACAGCCGGATAGGGATAAAAAATGGCCAGGTCCGCAGGCCAGACCATCTTGATCAGGTACATCGCATAGGAGATGAAGGTATTTTCAATGCGGCCGACCAGTGGAAAAACGGAGATCGCCTTGACCGCGCCGCCCGCCCTGGCCGCATAAAAGGTAATCCATGCGGACAAAAGCGATACGAGGATCAGCGGCACTTTTTCTACCAGCCGACGTATCAGGAGTTTCCATCGGTTTTCATGGTCGTAAATGGCCCCCGACCGATCCCTGCCGGGAAATGAAAGGCGCTGCAGCGGCCAGTAATCGAGTAGGAGAAGGACGAAAGGCAGCGTGACCAGTATCGGTTTCGCCATCAGTCCAAGAATGAAACAGACCAATATCACGGAATAACGTTTCCATCCCGGTTTCTCCGCATAGCGGACGTAGGCCATGATGGTCAGGATCCAGAAGAGGGTGCTGAGGAGATTCTTCCGCTCCGCGATCCAGACCACGGATTCGATGTTCAGGGGGTGGACGGCAAAAAAGGTCGCCACCACCGCAGATCTCCCGTCTTTGCCGGTCATGCGTCGTAGAAGAAGGAAGAGTAATATGACGTTCAGGATGTGTAAAAAGAGGCTGGTGCTGTGATAACCAGCGGCGTTCAGCCCGTACAATTCATAATCCGTCATGAGAGAAAGCCACGTTAAGGGCTGCCAGTTCGCCGTGTAGAGCGTGGTCATGGCCCAGGCAGTGCCCTTGCAAGTGAGCCCCTTTTGAATATGCTGATTTTCAACCACATAGAGGTTATCGTCTAAGGCGATGAAATCATAGCCGGTGATCGGCCAGTAGACGGCCAGGACAGCGGCGGCCAGAAGAAGACCGATGATCATCTGACGGGATTTCCCATTCAATCCGATTATGTCCACTGTTTCAACCCACCACACATATCTGCACCATGCGGAAAACGGATACCTCTGCTTTTACAGGACATTAAAAAAGGGCGAGGTTGCCCCCGCCCTTCGGAAACTTCTTCACACCGTTCTATGGTGTAATGATGCCCGCAGCCGTCACCTGATAAACAATGGGTGGGTTGGAGGCTGCGTGCGTGGATGTGATTACAAGAGTGGCTTGAGTTCCGGTTGCCGTGGTGGTCACATCTTTTGTGGCCTGAAATGGCGGCGTGAGGTTGGCGATGCTGACCGTGTCCGCCGCGGGGTAGTCGGCGAAATAGGCCTGCGCCGCTGTGAAAGCGTTCTTGGCATCGGCCTTGGCCGATGTGTTGTAGCCCCTCTGCTTGAAGGAAGTGAACTGCGGGATGGCGATGGCCGCCAGGATGCCGATGATCGCGATAACAATCATGAGTTCGATCAACGTAAACCCCTTCTTGTTCCTCTTGGAAAATGCTTGAATCATTTTCAGTCTCCTTTATGTTTGGTAGTTAAATTTGTGATATTGTATAACTCCCTGATCATAAAAAACTTAGGATTCTTTCCGCCATCACCCCCTTTTCCAATCGTTGCCTTGATACTGATCCAAACCGTTTTCATTTTTCATTATATTAGCAATGATCATACCATGATTTTCTGATCCGGGAGATTAATGGATCAGAAAGTCATATATCGTATCATTCATGATGTTTATCATAATTGAATCCGGGAGAATGATCTTCTGTTTTACTTTTGCCGTTGTCGTTTCCGTCTTTTTCAAAGAGATTTTCGGAATTTTTCCATATCCGCTCCGATTCCGCTTTACGCCGTATTGCCTCCATGGTAAAAAAATTGTGCCCTTTGCCATCATGACACGAAGGAATCCATGCGTACGATACTATTTCAACAGGGGATGACGATCCTGTACCTGGCCGGCTGGTGCCTGATCACGTCGGGCATCGGGCGTCTCTGCTTGAGCGCCGTGGCCATCCGCTTCGCCTCCCGCGAGGAAGGACTTTTCCTCGCGACGGGCATCGGTCTTACGATTTCCGGTTACGCTGTTTTTCTCCTTGGTGTCACAGGGTCTCTTGAAACCTCCGGAATATGCCTTTTGTTGATATCCCTGGCGTTCATTTCCGTGACTGGGTGGTTGCATCCTCTCCGGACCGCCGTATCGGCGCCGGTCGGACGTTCCGTCTTGGAACAACTGGCCGCGGTGCTCCTCGGCATCCTCCTTCTTGCCGGTTTTTCCCTGGTCCTGACCCCGGAGATAGGCAAAGACGCGCTGATCTACCACCTCGCCGTGCCGAAACTTTATCTCCTCCATCATGGCTTTTATTTCATCCCCGGGAACGTCTTCGCCGGCTATCCCCTCCTGGGCGAGATGCATTATCTTATGGCCCTTTTCCTTCAGAACGACATCCTTGCCAAGGCGATGAATTATACCGTCCTCTGCGGAATCCTCCTGGGAATGGGTCTTTTTGCCCGATTCTTGCTGCAGGAACAAGTTTTTCCCGTCCTAAGCATGCTGATATTCTTCTCGATCCCCTCTGTCTTCGCCGTCTCCCATATGGCTTATAATGATCTGTTCGTCACCTTTTTCATGCTTGCGGCATTCTATTCTTTCCTCCGCTGGTCTGAACAAGGGATGACGGCCTGGCTTATCCTCTGCGGCGTTTTCTCCGGTTCAGCCGCTGCATGCAAATACACGGCCCTCCTGCTGACGCCGCTCGGCTGTCTCGGCATTCTCTGGTGCGCCTCCCGCCGGAAGGCAGAAACCCTTCATGTCCTCCGCCTGCTTGCGCTGTATGTTGCAGCGGCTTTCATCGCCGGCAGCCCCTTTTATCTCAAAAACTGGGTCATGACGGGAAATCCCTTCCATCCTTTCTTCTATGGAATATTCGGCGGCCGAGGCTGGGACGGCGATCAGGCGCGCCTCTACGACCTTTTCATCCAAAGCCTCGGCATGGGAAGATCCTTTTTGGATTATCTTCTCCTTCCCTGGAATGTTAGCCTCCGGGCGAAGATGGACAGCCCACAGTTTGACGGCGTTCTCGGACCGATCTTTCTTCTGACCCTTCCCTTCCTCGCCGGGCTTCGCCGCTGGGAAACGCCGGTCCGAGTGGTTCTGGTCTATGCCCTGTTGGGCTTCCTCTTCTGGGCCTCTTCCGCCCAACAGATCCGTTACCTGATTCCCCTTTTCCCCCTCCTCGCCCTTGTAACCGGGGTGATCATGACCCGCTATCGGAAGCGGAAGCGGATCTTCGCCCTTCTGCTCTGCATCGTCGCCGCGAGCCTTGCCTTCAACGGCTATCACATCATCCGCGATTTCATGAAGATCAGCCCCATGCGCGCCGCCGCCGGCATTGAATCGCGCGACGAGTTTCTATACCGTACGCTCCCGCAATACCCGCTGTACCGTTTCGTCAACCGGAATCTCCCGCCGGATGCCCGGGTATTTCTCCTCTACATGAAAAATTATACCTTTCTGTGCGACCGCGACTGCTATGCGGATTCCATGTTCGAGGCGCATACCCTCCAGACGATCCTGCAGCGGGAATCCTCCGCGGACGGTGTCCGCAACCGACTGCAGGCAATGGGATTCACCTACCTCCTCTATGACAGGATTTTCCTCCTCGGCGAGCCGAGTCCCCTTTCTGCGGAGCAGAAAAGACTCTTTTACGACTTTCAGAAAAGGCATCTGCGTGCCGTCCGGCTGGAGGGGCCCTATCACCTCTACCATCTGCCTTAGCATTATGAAAAAGTCTCTGTTACAGGCTGATTCTTTTTCCCGCGTATGCATCCGGATCGTTTTGTGATATAGTGCAGCCAAATCCGAGGAGGAAGGTCCCATGTACGAAGTCACCATCCGGAAATCCTTTTCCGCCGCCCATCTGCTCCGGGAGATCGGCGGCAAGTGCGAAGAGCTCCACGGACACAACTTCATCGTCGAAGTTTCGGCCGCCGCCGATGCGCTCGACGAGGAAGGTCTTCTGATCGATTTCCGCCTTCTGAAGCGCTGGACGGACGAGGTCCTTGACGGGCTCGACCACAAATATCTGAACGAACTCGAATGTTTTAAAGGCATGAATCCCTCTTCCGAACGGATTGCGCGCTTCCTCTACGAACGGATCGGCGAAAAAGCGAGGCAGGCGAAGGTCCCCCTGACCCGCGTGACCGTCTGGGAATCGGAGAACGCCCGCGTCTCCTACAGCCTATGATCGACATCCAGAACCTGAAAGACGAACGGAATATCGACATCCAGAAGGTCGGGGTCAAGGGGCTTAAATACCCCATCGTCGTCCTGGACCGCGCCCGCGGGACACAGCCGGTAAACGCCACGATCAACATGTACGTCAGTCTCCTCCACCACTTCAAGGGGACGCACATGAGCCGTTTCGTCGAGGTCCTCAATGAAATCCGGGAACAGGTGAACATCCGGACGTTTCACAGCATCCTGGAAAAGATTCGCGAAAAACTGCATGCGGAGGCGGCGCATATTGAAATCGAATTCCCCTACTTCATCGAGAAGACCGCCCCCCGGTCCGGCGCGAAGAGCCTGATGGAATACCGCTGCCGGTTTCTGGGGACGAGCGACGGCAGGGGGATGGATTTCATCGTGGGCATGGAGGTCCCGGTAACGACCGTCTGCCCCTGTTCCCGGGAGATCAGCCGGGCCGGCGCCCACAACCAGCGGAGCATCGTCACCGTCATGGTCCGGTTCCGCAAATTCTTCTGGATCGAGGACGTCATCAGAATGATTGAAGAGTCGGCCAGCGGCGAGGTCTATTCGCTTTTAAAGCGCGTCGATGAAAAATACGTCACGGAGCGGGGCTACGACAATCCGATGTTCGTCGAAGACGTCGTCCGGAATGTGGCGGAGCGCCTCGGGAGAGATCCCAATTTTACCTGGTACCGGGTGGAGGCCGAAAATTTTGAAAGCATCCACAACCACAGCGCCTACGCCTGCGTGGAGAAGGAATAGCCATGGAAAACGAAGGAAAAGATCCGTTTTTTAATCTTTACCGCCACGGATTCATCCGTGTCGCCGTCTGCACCCCAACAGTCAAGGTGGCCGACGCCGAATTCAACGCCGGGGAGACCATCCGCCTCGCCCGCGAGGCCTCGGAGAGTAAGGCTGTTTTTGCCCTTTTTCCTGAACTGGGGCTTTCGGCCTATTCCAATGATGATCTCTTCCAACAGGAGGCCCTCCTCCAGGGGGTCATCCGCGCCATTGAGCGGATTGCGCGCGAAACGGAATCCCTCAACCTGATCCTTGTCGTCGGCGCTCCCCTGCGGGTCGGCTTCCGGCTGTTCAATTGCGGAATCGTTCTCTATCGCGGCCGCATCATCGGGATCGCCGTTAAATCCTACCTCCCCAATTACCGGGAGTTCTACGAGAGCCGCCAGTTCAGCCCTTCCGAAGAGGCGCTCGCGAAAACCGTCCGACTCTGCGGCCAGCAGGAGATCCCCTTCGGCGCCGACCTCCTGTTCGAGGTCGGCAACATCCGCCATTTCCGCTTCTTTCTGGAGATGTGCGAGGACGTCTGGGTCCCCATCCCCCCCTCCTGCTTCGCCGCCCTGGCCGGGGCGACCGTCATCGGAAACCTCTCGGCCTCAAACGTGACGATCGGGAAAGCGGAATACCGACAGAGCCTGACAGCCAACCAGTCCGCCCGCTGCATCGCCGCCTATCTCTACGCCGCCGCCGGCCCCGGGGAATCGACGACGGATCTTGCCTGGGACGGCCACGCCATGATCTGTGAAAACGGCAACCTCCTCGCGGAATCGAAAAGGTTTTCGGAATGTTCCCGGCTTATCCTTGCCGATCTCGACCTCGACCGTCTCGCCCAGGACCGGATGCGCCAGACGACCTTCGGCCGGAACGCATTCACCCACAGAGAGGCGCTCCTCAAGTTTCGCCGGATCGAGATGAATCTGGACCCCATCGGGGGTCGTCTCCTCCTCGATAGGGAATACGCCCGCTTCCCCTACATCCCGACAGACCCCGCCAAGAGGGATCAACGCTGCTATGAGGCTTACAACATCCAGGTTCAGGGCCTCGCCCAGCGTCTGAAATCCTCGAAAATCGGCAAGGTCGTCATCGGCGTCTCCGGAGGACTCGACTCCACGCACGCCCTGATCGTCGCCGCCCGGACCATGGACATGCTCAAGCTGCCCCGTTCCCACGTCTTGGCCTACACGATGCCGGGATTTGCGACATCCGAGAAGACTTACCACAACGCCCTTCGCCTGATGAAGGCGCTCGGGGCGGAGGTCAACGAGATCGACATCAAGCCAAGCTGCATGCAGATGCTCAAGGACATCGGTCACCCCTTTGCGGAGGGGAAGA
>JAPLJY010000098.1 GCA_026388345.1 Deltaproteobacteria bacterium | reverse complement strand
TACATCGAGATTTTCTATAACCGGCAAAGAAGGCAGGCCAGACTCAGGTTCTTGTCTCCTGCCGCTTTTGAACGATGGTTCTATGAAAAACGACTGGCAGCATGAAAGGTTTGGTGTCCACTATTGACGACCGACCTCAATACATCCGGCCGCCTTAAGAAGGTCCATGTCCAAGTCTTTCATCGCACTTACGCGCATGAAGCTCTTCCATCTCACATTAATCCTCTCGGTAAGAAATCTCCTGCAAACCTTTTCAAGATCGTTTTTCCCTAACCTGAAGTTGTCATCAACAAACCACACATACCGAGCGCCCCTTCGTTCGACCGCCTTTAATTCCTCTATTAGGTTATCAAGGGGCTTAACTCCCATCAGTCGCCTATCCTTCATAAAATTGCAGAAAGCGCAGTCATATGGGCAGCCATAGCTTGCTTGCATTGGAACGATACCAGATTTAAAAAACTCGGCGGGCATACTCTTCCAGTTCACGGTAACCCCACCCGTCTTTAAAATATCCTCAACTCTACTGCTGAATAAGTATCGCTTTCCCCGGTATATCGCAGTATTCGGAAGTCCATCGGGATTTCCACCTTCTCTCAATATCCTTAAAGCGTCGGAAAGGATCGTCTCTCCACATGCACTTATTATGTAAAGGTCCACCTGTGGTTCGTCTGTCTCATCAAGGAAAATGTATTCGCTATTGTAGATAGCCATTATCTGGTTGTCCGACTCCAACCTATCTCTGATCCTTTTTGAAAGGTGCACAAATTGCCCCCCAGCTATTATGAAAATGCCCGGGGCAAGAGATCGGATGTCACTTACAATGTGCTTCAGTGTCTTTTTACTCATAATGAAGGCAGTCGAAATTACTATAGCTTTCGGAGACTGTTTAAGCATCTTGATAAATTTGTCTCTCTCGTTAAAATAACAGTCAATCAGCTCAACATCAAATCCTTGTTCAGATAGATAACTGTAAAGAAAAATACCGTTAAGCTTGAGAGACGACGCCCAGCTTGATACGCCGTCTCCAATAACGGGAGCCACCACACGCCCGTTATTATGAATGAAGTTTTTGACTACTTGTATATTTGCGATGTGCCCACCAACAGAAAGTTTCAGGCGGTTTGTCGCTGATACGCTTTCTGAACCACTGTCAGCTATTATGATTGCATCCATTTGACTATATTCCCCTTTTTCGAAATAACAGAGTAAGCTGCGTACCAGCTTTAGCCGGCGCATAGTTTTTTACTATGCTCATCTCTAACTCAGGATATCGGTCTATTCCATCTGACAATGCGACTCCGTATCCGGAGTCAGGTCTGTCCGTGTCTGGAGTTGACCCGGTTTGGTGGACACATTATGTTTTGAGGAGGAGGTGTCCATTATGACAAAATCACATCCACCGTATTCCCCTGAGTTTCGCCGCCACATGGTCGAGTTGGTGAGAGCCGGAAGGAAACCCGAAGCGTTGACTAAAGAGTTTGAGCCCACAGCGCAGTCGATCCATAACTGGGTAGCCCAGGCCGACCGTGATGAAGGGAGGCGTAGCGACGGGTTGACGACCGCGGAGCGCAAAGAGCTGGTGCGTCTGCGCCGAGAGAACCGGCAACTGCGCATGGAACGAGAGATCTTGTCAAAGGCAGCCGCCTGGTTCGCCCGGGAGACCGGTTCGATCCCCGAGAGGTCTTCGGACTCGTGAAGGCGAATCAGGATTTTTATCCGGTGTCCACGATGTGCCGTCTGCTGGGCGTCTCCTCCAGCGGATATCATGCGTGGAAGGATCGGCCGCCCTCGGAGCGGGCGATGGCCGATGCGGCACTTATGGAGCGGATCCGGGCGATTCACAGCCGTTCCCGCCAGACCTACGGGATGCCTCGGATCCATTTTGAGTTGACCCAAGAGGGATTTCGGATAGGTCGGAAACGGGTGGCCCGCCTGATGCGGGCAGCTGGATTGCAGGGAGTCAGCCGCCGCAAAGGAATCCGAACGACCATTCGCGGTAAGGAGGCACAGCTGATCCCGGATCTGGTAAAGCGGAACTTCCTCGCCACAGCACCCAACCGATTGTGGGTGGCCGACATCACCTATATCCCGACATGGGCAGGTTTCCTCTATCTGGCCGTTGTATTGGATGCCTTTTCCCGTCGGATTGTGGGGTGGGCGATGGAAACGCACCTCTGGACGGAACTGGTTCTGGACGCATTGAATATGGCTCTGTGGCAACGTCGCCCTTCCATTGTGATTCACCATTCCGATCAGGGATGCCAATATACTTCGATCGCCTTCGGAAAACGGTGCAAGGAGGCCGGGGTGCGGCCATCCACCGGATCCGTCGGTGATTGTTTCGACAACGCCCTGTGCGAGAGCTTCTTTGCCACCCTGGAATGCGAACTCCTCGACCGACGCCGGTTCAAGACCCAGGCCGAGGCAAGAATGGCCGTTTTTGAGTTCATCGAAGCCTGGTACAACCCTCATCGCCGTCACTCCGGGCTTGATTATTTTTCCCCTGTGGAGTACGAAAAATGCTATGCAATCAACCAGTAAAATCCCAAGCCGTTAACCTTCCACCAAACCGGGGCAACTCCATGTTGTCTTAACTCTGTTATTTATTTGCCGAATAAACTTTATCATTTCTTTAGCCACTTCCTCTGGCCTTTCAAACTGTAAGGCATGGCCACTTTTGAGTGAGATCATTCGGTTCTGATTTTCACCGACAAATAGATGGCTAATAAATTGCGTGACTTTGTCATTATCCACCATCCGATCATCTTTTGCAATAATCGCAAGCACCGGAAGGTTAATCTTAGTCATTGCAACCGAGGAAAGCTCCTGAACCTCATCCATGATGTTTATGGATTTTAAGGTAATCATGGTTGTTTTAAGATCATCACTTTCGATAAAATCAAGCCATTCATCGAGCAAGGTGAAATCGGTCGCCTCCATGGGGATAGGGATGCAGGCGTGGTTCCCTTCGGGTTTCAGTTTGAATTCGGTAATCATCTTTAAAACGATTTTCTCTGCGATGCTTATGACGGACATGAACCGCTCGTTCCAGAAAAAGCCCGGGGCCAGCAGGATCAGGCTGGAAAGCGTATTCCCCAGTCGGGCTGCGGCAACAGAAGCGTATTGTGCCCCCTGGCACCAGCCCGCGAGATGAACCCGGTTAAAGGATTTTTTCAGAAATTCGATGTGCCTGACCACATCTTCAATGCCGGATTGAACGGAACCCAGGTCTCCGCGCTTCTCGTTTAAACCACAGCCCCGCTGGTCGGGCGCCACAACGGTAATGTCCGGCGACAGGGAAAGCAGCTGATTTGCCAAAGGCGCCTGCCAGCCCGAATGACTCATCCCGCCGTGTAAAATCATCACCACATCTTCCCCTTCGGGTTCACCCCAGACGCGGTAGTGGATTTTATACTTGTCAGGCATTTCGAGAAAAAAAACTTCCGGTGAGCCGTCATCGGGTATGATGGGCATGCGACCCTGCATTCCAAATCCAGTGTTCCAGTTTTCAACCGGGATAACCTGAAGCCCCTGCACCGTTTTAAGGTGATAGGGTAAACTCAAATTCAGCAGACCCTCACGACCGAATTTCAGCATCGGGTCCACCGGTTCACGCTCCATGAGGTAATCGCCGAAGGCTCCTTCCTGGGCAATGAGACTCTCTCCGGCGGCGGACGCGGCTACAAGCGCGGCCCTTGTGAGCAGCGAGGTTTCACCCGTGTGGCAGCCGATGATAATCGGCCATCCCAGCTTTTTCAGTTCTGTAATCAATCGCAACGCTCGTATAATACCGCCCACCCGCGATATCTTGATATTCGCTATTAATTCCCCGGACACATTTCTATAGAGTGATAAATCATCCAGCGTACACAGGCTTTCATCCAGGATTACGGGCAGCCCCATAGCCGTGCTGATCTTACTTATGTCACCAACATTGCGCGATCCCACGGGTTCTTCCATGGCGAATACCCGCCCACCCAGCGCCGTTAGATATGCAATGGCTTCGTTGCATCGATCTTTCCATAAATTATTCGCGTCAAAACGAATCCGTATGTCTTTGATGTTATGCTGAGTACACAAATCTTCAAGAATATAAAGCTTTTCCCTGTCGCGTTCGAGTTTTCCGTTTAACTTGATTTTAAAATCCGTAAGTCCACGAATCAGATACTGATCCGCCAGTGTCGTATACTTCCATTTTTTGTCGTCCCCCAGAACGGCAGTGTAGCGGCCACAGAGATTGTAGCTATCCAGTCCAAGCAACGTCTCAACGCTACAATCCTTCTCGCGGGAAAAAAGATCGAGCAGCGCCATTTCTGTGGCACACCATGCCGATGGGTATTTGTCGATTACCGCGCCGTTATTCTCGACCCATTGTTTCAGATCGTCCAGCGCTTCGAATGCCACCTTTCCGGTAGAAAAATTATCCTTTACCCATTTTACGCTCGACTCAAGGTCATCACCGGCCACATACGTTCTCGGACAACCCTCACCAAACCCTTTGTTTCCGTTTCTTTTTGCCTGGACCCAGAGGCTCTCTCCGGCATCTCTGGTTGCCGCGGCATGACGGAATGTTGTTTTCAATCTTACTTGCAATGGCTGTACTTCTATATGAATTGTTCGCTTACTCATTCAATTTCTTCCTTTATCCTCTCGGTACCATTTTTCTCAGAAGATGTTTGACCAGGAATCGAAGGGTTATCGTTGTTTTTTTCTCCATGTAATCCAAATATTCCTTTCCATATTGCGTATCCAGGATCCAAAGGAGGTAATGTTTGTCCACCTTCAAACCCTGTTCGGATGGATAATGTGCAGGATAGATCAAGAGCGGTACGATTTCGGTCTGGAATTCGGGTGTCAGACGGGCCAATGCGGTGCTCAGGACTTCCCACGGGAGACCGGCCGGATCGGTCACGATAACCTTGATGTTGTTAAGGAATTCGGACAGGTTCAAGCCGGCCGATGAATGGTTGACAACAAGGACGGCCTTCAGTGACTGTTCTTTGAGCAGCGCATAGGTTTGCCATTGCCGGAGAAAACCTTGGCGGCGATAGACCTCTTCCAGGGTTTCGTTCCCATCGTCCGTTTTCCCGAGGCGAAGAACATCCAGAAGCAAGCCGCCGGAAGCGTTCCTGTAGGAACGTTCCAGTTCCGGAAGGTGGCCGGTCTCAAAATCCGTGAGCCGCCAGCCTTGCGGGAATGGATTCTGCGGTCCGTCGGTCGGATGGCTCATGTAGGCGAAGAGGTCCAGGGAACATGCGCGCGGATTTCCGAGATCCCGGGCAAAACCCCCGAAAAAAAGATTGGGAAAATGGTTTTCCGGACGAAAATAGAAGAGCATGTGATCCATTCGTATCGAAGGATAACGGTACAAACCGTCGAAAAACCGGAGGACGTTTTTCAGTACGTTAAGTCCGGTATGCTTACCCTTTAGCGGTCTTGCCGCGAGGTGGTGCACCATCCACGCCCGTTGGTATGCCCGAAAGATGGATACGTGTCCGTATATCTGGCCATTCTCCTGGTAGGTGAAATGGGCTTCTATCTTCTGCTCCTCCCGGTAGAGTTTGCGATAGGTCTCCTTGAATTCCTCACGACAGTATTGAAGCATATGATATTTCTTGGGATAGATGAAACCCGTATCAAAGAAGAATTTCCAAAGGGCATCCATATCCAGTTCGCTGGAAAAACAGGCTTGGGGGTTTCCAGCGTGGACCATGATGTGACTGAGGTGACGATACGAGTGGAAATCCATATCCAGGATGGCCAGGCCGCAACCGACCCGTCCCTTCCCCATCTTTTGCCGATAGATCACCTGGGCGTCACAGGTCATTTTCAAACCCCCGGCATCCTGTATTTCGAGACCGGGAATGATCATCCCCGGCATCAGAATCCCTTCTTCCGCCGGTTCTTCCACAGAAAAACCGGCGAACGACAGATTATGGATGTCTCTCTGAATCCGTTTTTGAATCAGAGGATGCACGAAATTGGCGAAAAGCGGCGGCGTGATCCGCAGACGGTGGGTTCGCGTTTTCCTTTTCTGAAAACGTCGTATTTCTTTTCCGATGGGTGAAATGACGAGTTCTCTCTCGTATAGGCCCCCATTTTGACGGATGCAACGGCAGGGTCCGGAGAAGAGTATTTTCTCGTTTGCATAGAGAGAAATCGCGCATGGGCTATCGGTGTTCATCCAGATGAAGGAGTTGTTTGTACCGGGGTGCACGCGCACGCGGAAGGCCATCGAACTGAAATCGATGAGTTCGCCCCGGGCGACAAATCCGTTCTGGATCAGTTCGACGTCAATACCCCGGCACACATGCGTGCGGACTTGTCGTTTTCCCAAGAGACGGCCCTCTTTGGGGATTGCGGCCGAAAATCCTTCTTCGTAACGGTCGATGACGCGGATCGGAAGCAGGACCAAAGAGAGGCCGTCATCGACAATCAGATCCTTGATCTGAAAGTCGTCCGGAACGGGGATGGCTTCCTGCGGCCATCGGCATAGGATCTCTTCCGCCGTGCAGGATTCAAGATGGCTTTGTATGAGAAAATCTTCTTCATGTTTCGGGTCCGTGAGCAGGACCAGCACAGGGGCGTTTGAAAAATGGAGGTAATGGAGGGTTTGGATCAGTTCTTTTTGTTTGATGACGGGGGCATGAGGGACGGACTGGAGTAGCTTTCTATGGCGGAACAATCGAGACGGCAGAAGGCCGCCTTCCCCGAGGGAATGAATGCGTTGTGCATCCACGGTAAAACTGCGATCGGCTCTCTCTTCGTCCATCCCCATGCCCGGTTTGAAAACGTGATATCATAATGAAATCAATTATTTGCTTGTTAACGCGTGGTGGTCTGAAATCGGGAGCGGGCCTTGCCAGCAAGGAATACAAATTTCTTGCGGCTCTTATAACGGCAATGGCTGTTTCTGTCAACATGAATATGCTGCGGCTACATACAGCAAAAATATCGGATTCTCTTTTACAGGGGAGTGGAAATGGCAGCGGCCGAGGAATTTCTCAACGAGGGCATGATCCGGTCATGCCTGATTTTCTCGATCTTCTCACCGGCCGATATATTCAGCTTGAGGTCGAAACCGGAATTTGCTAATAATGCTATCAAAGATTGTGAGGGAAGTTCGATACTCGGTTGTCATGACCAATGGATTCTTTATGAATTCACGATCCGTCATCAAGGAATATCCGCATTTCCGGGAAAGCGAGGTCTTTTCTCCGGGGGACCGATTCTTGTAAGGAGGCGTCTATGGGGTTGAACTACGAAAAGGAAGGGCATGTCGCGAGGGTTGGACTGAACCGGCCGAAGGAAAGAAATGCGCTGGACCCTCAGATCCTGATGGATCTTCATGAGGCCTGGAAGGACATCAACCGGGATGACGCGATCCGCGTCGTCATCCTCTATTCCTGTCTGCCGGACATTTTCTGTTCCGGGATGGATCTCCGGACGGCCATTCCCATCCTGACCAAGATGAGGGAACCCGAAACCGACGCGGAACGATGGCTCGCCCAGGTGGGACCGCATGTGGCGGAGGCGATGCTGAAGCCGAACATCGTGAAGAAGCCGGTGATCGCTGCCGTGAACGGTTACTGCCTCACCGGGGGGTTCGAGATGATCATGGGGGCGGATCTGCGTTTGGCTTCGGAGGACGCCGTCTTCCAGATGCGGGAGGCGAGCCTCGGCATCATGCCGACGGGGGGATCGAACGTCTATCTCCCCCGCATCCTGACCCCCTGCCGGGCGATGGAGATCCTGCTCACCGCCGGGAATTTTAAGGCGCAGACCCTCTGCGAGTGGGGATTTCTCAATCGAGTCGTTCCCGTCGGCGGTCTGATGGCGGCGGCGATGGAGATGGCGGAGAGGATCGCCGGCAACGGGCCGCTCGCGATCCAGGGGATCATCCGCTGCTTCCGGGAAAGCATGGAGATGGGCTACACCGCCGCCTTCCAGAAGGAACTGGAGATCGGACTTCCGGTCTTTGCCAGCCTCGATGCCCGCGAGGGGATCCGAGCGCAGAAGGAAAAGCGAAAACCGAATTTTCCGGGAACATACGCGTGACGATTTAGGACGAAAGGAGAAATTTTATATGTCCAAGACAGAAGATGCATTGAAGGAGGCCTTTGCCGGCGAATCCCAGGCCAACCGCAAGTACCTGGCCTTTGCCGCCAAGGCCGATCAGGAGGGTTACCCCCAGGCCGCACGGCTGTTCCGGGCCGCGGCGGATGCGGAAACGATCCATGCCCATAACCATCTGCGGGCGCTCAAGGCGGTTCACGGCACCCGCGAGAACATCGAGGAGGCGGTGGCTGGCGAGACCCATGAATTCAAGGCGATGTACCCCGCAATGATAGAATCTGCTAAGGCGGAGGGGAACAAGGAGGCCGAGCGGTCGTTCCAGTTTGCCAACGAGGTGGAAAAGGTCCACGCCGCACTCTATGAAAAGTTGCTCGCAGGGCTCGGAAGCACCGGGGAGGTTTATCCCTATTACGTCTGCCCCGTCTGCGGCTATACGGCGGAAAAAGAGGCCCCCGGGGTCTGCCCGGTCTGCGGGGCCAAAGGCAAGATGTTCAGGAAGGTGGAGTAGCCGGAAGCATTCCGCGGGCCGGCTTACGGGAAGAACCGCATCGGGACGCCCTTGCGGGAGGCGGACAGATAAGATTGACAGGGATGAGCGGACCCCTCTGTCGGGGACGTATTTTCGAGACAAAGGAGATATCGATGGAAGAGCGTTTGAATGCACTGGAAATCGCGTTGAAGAATGAGATGAATGAACACCATTTCTACCTGAAGAACGCCGAACGGACGGCGAATCCCGTCGGCAAGGCGATGTTCACACAGATCGCCGCCGAGGAGCTGGAACATCACGAGCGGCTGAAACAACTGGCCGACAATTGGAAGAAGGACAAGAAGTGGCCGGAGACCCTTCCTCTAAAGGTGAAGGACACCGCGGTCAGGTCCGTGTTCGGGAAGGCCGCGAAGGCGGGGAAGAAAACGGCCGGGGATGACGACGATCTGAAGGCCGTCCGCAAAGCGATCGAATTTGAGGCCAAGGGGGCGCAGTTCTACGCGGAGCTCCGGGACAAATCGGACGATCCGAAGGAAAAGGCGTTCTTCGGGCTTCTGGCCGATATCGAACATGAACACTTTGTCTCCCTCAAGGATACGGAGGAGTTTTTCATCGATCCGGCCGCCTGGTATCAGAAGGCGGAGAGTTCGGGCCTGGACGGGGCGTAATGGAGACAAGGTTTCAGCGATAAACGATAAAGGCGGGCCGCCGGGATGCGGCCCGCCTTTTTTTCAGGCGTCAGGTGGTTTGGCCCCGCAGGGAGTCTTCCATCGCCTCCAGCCTCAGGCTCTGGTCGTTCCAGCCATAGTAGAGATCTTCCAACTCCGTGGAAACGGACGTCAGTTCCTGGTTGAGCTGCCGGATCCGGTCCGGATCGCGGTAGATGTCCGGTTCGCAGAGGACCCCTTCGGCTTCCTTCTTCTTTGCCTCCAGCAGGGCGATCCGTTCTTCGGTCGCGGTCAGATCGCGCTTCAGGGCCGACGTCGCCCGCGAGATCCGGTTGCGTTCCTCGGCCTCCTGCCGTTTTTCCTCCTTCGTCTTGCGGCTTCGTTCCTCGCGGGGCTTTCGGTCCGTTTCGGCCGCCATCGCTGCGGCGGCATGCGTCGGCGCACCGGGCTGTACCGGTTCATCGGCAGGATTGATCGCCGGCCGGTTTGCCGGGAGGGAGGGTACGGGATTCTGCTCTTCCCGCCGCTTTTCGATGAAGTAGGAATAATTGCCCCGGTATTCGTGGCAGACGCCGTCCCGGAGCTCGAAGACGCGGCCGACCAGACAGTCCAGGAAGTAGCGGTCGTGGGAGACGATCAGGATCGTTCCCTGGTAGCCGAGGAGGGCGTTCTGGAAGATCTCCCGCGTCTTCAGATCGAGGTGGTTCGTCGGTTCGTCGAGGATCAGGAGGTTTGTGTCCGTCAGAAGGATCTTGAGGAGGGCGAGGCGGGATTTCTCCCCGCCGGAGAGAACGGCGATCTCCTTGTAGACGTCGTCTCCCGAGAAGAGAAAGGCGCCCAGTAGGTTTCGCCTCTCCTGGTCGCTGCTGCGCGTCCCCGCCGCGCTGACCTCGTCCCAGATGGTCCGCCGGTAGTCCAGATTCAGCGCGCTTTCCTGGGAGAAGAAGGCCATCTTCACGTTGAGGCCGTAGCTGACCTCACCGGCGGACGGGGCTTCGGCGCCGCTCAGTATCCGGGAGAGGGTCGATTTTCCCGCACCGTTCACCCCGACAACGGCCGCCTTCTCTCCCCGGTAGAGCGTGAAGTTCAGGTCGTGGAAAACCGTGAGATCTCCGTAGACCTTGGCAAGGCGGCGGATGGAGGCAACCTCTTTGCCGCTCCGGGGACTTTCCGGGAAACGGATCTTCACGGTTTTCCCTCCCCCCTCTTCCTGGAGGAGGTTGAACTTTTCCAACTGTTTCAGGCGGCTCTGGACCTGGCTCGCCTTCGTCGCCTTGTACCGGAACCGTTCCACGAACTCCCGGATCCGCTTGATCTCGGCCCGCTGGAGTTCCATCTCCTTTTTCAGAGCCTCGCGGCGTCTCTCCTTCTCGTCCAGGAAGTAGGAGTAATTCCCTTTGTAGATCGTAATGTTCCGATTGGAGAGCTCGGCGATGACCGTTACGATCTTGTCCAGAAAGACGCGGTCATGG
>JAPLJY010000154.1 GCA_026388345.1 Deltaproteobacteria bacterium | reverse complement strand
AATGACCCGGGATTGAATGAATCCTGTCCCTCCGGCGGATCATGATTCAATGCCTTAGGTTATGGACCGTAACAGAGGCGCCCGCCGGTTCTTCCGGCGGGCGCCTCTGTTGCTAACCGCCTTCTCCCTTAGGATATGGGGCCCTATGGGAAACATTCCGGGTGCAGCGGCGGATAGGTTTCAGTTCAAGACTTCAGAACTCGATCTGCAGGTTCACCTGCGGCTCGAAGATCGTCCCGACCGACTCCATGGCCCGCGCGGGGTCGGACCGCAGCGTGCCGGGCAGGGATTGTACCGTACCCAGGAAGGTGTTGCGCCCCTCCGGGAGGCGGAAGATCTCCCGGCCTTTCCCTTCACCCGATGCATAACGGGTAAGAAACAGGTGAAAATAACCGAGGCGGACGTTATACAACCTCTCCCCCCGGCCATCACCTGACTTCATGTCGGCTGCCTCCTTGTACTGGGCCGGTTCCGGCGATAACCCTTCGCGGGACAGAAACACTTTCTTCCCTTCATCCCGGAAATCCGGAATCAGCCCCTCTCTGATCAGAAAGCGCTCCCGGTCGAAAATCCCTTCCGCCCGTGTTTCCCGGGCGATCCCGGCCACCAGAACCAACAGGATGATTGGCAGAAGAATCCATGGGCGCCGTTGGTTCATCTCCCCTCCCCTTCCTCTCACAGAGATGGACTCTTCGGAAGAACCAGTTTCCGACCGATGTAAAGAAGGTCCGGGCGCTTGAGGTGATTGAGTTCCATGAGCACACGGATCGTCGTACCGTGCCTTGAAGCGATCGCGGCAAGCGTATCACCCCTTTTCACCCGATAGGTCCTGGCGGACTCCGAAACGGTGTCTCGCTTCCCGGCAATGGTCCGCTTTGTCTTCCCCTTTCCTGCCCCGACGGAAGAATCTCGTGACTTTGCTTCTTCTTTCTTTCCGGCGAAAACGGTTACGTTTGCCGGCGGGATGGGCGGCAGGAATTCGACGACGGAGCGGGCCACCCCTTCCGCGATCTGCGTCTGAAAGCGGTCACTCCGCAAAAGCTTTTCCTCTTTCGCATTGGAGATATAAGCGGTTTCGACCAGAATCGACGGAACCTCCGGGAGCTTGAGCACAAGGAAAGGCGCCTCCTGAACGGTCGCGAATTTCAGACGGTTCGTCGCACCCAGCTCTCTGAGGAGCACCCCGCCGAAGTTCCTGGACTGGTTTATGGTATGGGTCTGGAACATGTCGAGAATGATTGGATCGGAGGCGTCGCTTCCCTCTCCGTTGGGAACCCCGCCGACGACGTCGGCCAGGTTTTCATTCCTGGCGAGAATCTTCGCCGCCTCGCTGCTCGCCGCCCCGGTGGAGAGGCAGTAGACCGAACTGCCGCTGGCCTCCCGGTTTCTGGCCGCATCCGCATGGATGCTCACGAACAGATCCGCCCCGTATTCCCTCGCAATCATGAGCCTTTTCTTGAAAGATACATAATAGTCGTCATCCCGGGTCAGAAAGGCTCGGTAACCTTCCTTGCCATTCATGATATCCCGCAGCTTTTTCGCGATCGCCAGCAC
>JAPLJY010000188.1 GCA_026388345.1 Deltaproteobacteria bacterium | reverse complement strand
CCGCTCCATTCCCCCTCCATCGACCGGATCGAGGTGGTCACCCGGGGCAAGGTCAGACGTTCCCGGTTGTATTATCTGCGGAGCCTCCGAGGGAAGCAGGCGAGGATCAAAGAGGCCGGAAAGTTGTAGCATACCTTCCGGTGAAGACCCGCCGCAGGCAGGAGGCGGCGGGGCGAGGGTGGGCCGGGGGATGAACAGCTTTGAAGGCAAGGCCCGCGGATGCGGTTATCGGATGATCGCCGGGATCGACGAGGCGGGTCGCGGCCCGCTGGCTGGCCCCGTCATTGCCGCCGCCGTGATCCTGCCGCCGGGATATGAACATCCCGAGATCACCGACTCCAAGAAGCTCTCTCCCCGACAGAGGGAAAGGCTCTACGGGGTCATTGAGCGGGATGCGGTTTCCATCGGCATCGGCATCACCGAGGCGCCCGTGATCGACGCCGTGAATATCCTGCAGGCAACGCTCACCGCCATGAAGGAGGCGGTTCTCGAACTTTCCCCTTCTCCCGATTACCTCCTGATCGACGGTTTGAACCGTATTGATCTCGCCATACCCCAGGAAACCATCATCCGCGGCGATTCCCGGAGCATCTCTGTGGCGTCGGCGTCCATCGTGGCGAAGGTGTCGCGGGACCGGCTGATGGAGATGTACCACCGCCAGTTTCCCCAGTACAATTTTGTCCGCAACAAGGGATACGGCACGCGGGAGCATCGCGAGGCGATTCTGAAGTTCGGCCGTTCCAAGATTCACCGCCGCTCTTTCCGGGTTGCCGAAATCGATGGTCCGCCGGCCATGGAAAAACTGGACATCTGAATCCTACCGGACAGCCGTCATGTCGTTTAAGCGGATCAGCACGGGGAAAAAGGGTGAAGAGCTGGCTGCGGCCCATCTCGCGGAGGCCGGTTACCGGATCATTGAACGCAATTACCGGTGTCTTTTCGGAGAGATCGATATCGTGGCCGAGGAGGGGGAGACGCTGGTCTTCGTCGAGGTCAAGAGTCGGCGCTCCGAGGCGTACGGCGACCCGCAACTGGCCGTCGGCCATGAGAAGCAGAAAAAGATTTCCCGGATCGCCATGCATTATCTCGAAGAAAAGCGTTTGTGCGACCGCCCGGCAAGGTTCGATGTCGTGGCGGTGAAACTGCTGCCTGCAGGTCACGGAATAGAACTGATCCGGAACGCATTCGAATTGGCCTGACAGGCTGTTGAAAAACGCTTATCTGCTGCGTTGTGCTACAAACCTCATCGCTCGACGTATTCCTATATACGCCTCGCTCTTCGGTTTTTGCGCGCCTTGCATCTAAGCATTTTTGAACAGCCTGCCTAACAGGGTATTTCAACACCCTGTTAAAAATGCCTCAGAGGCGGTTTCCCCACCGGATAGACATTGAATCCGATATCAAAGCAGCGCTGATGGTCCAGGATGTTCCGGCCGTCAAAGATGAAGGCGGGCTTGGCCATGCCGTCAAAAATTTTCCGGAAATCGAGATGCCGGTAAAGGTCCCACTCGGTCAGGAGCGCGATGGCGTGGCAGCCTTCCGCAGCGCGGGTGGGGTCCTCGACGTAACGGACCTGACCCGCAATTCCCGCCAGGTCGCTGCGGGCGTTTTTCAGGGCCTTCGGATCGGAGATCACGAGCTCGGCGCGTTCCTCCAGAAGCCTCCGGGCGATGAAGATCGCGGGGCTTTCCCGGGTGTCGCCCGTGTTCGCCTTGAAGGCGAATCCCCAAAGGCAGATCCCCTTTCCGGCCAGGGTATTGAACATCGCCCCCAGCATGTTCCGGATGAAGCGCTCCTGCTGGTAATCGTTGATCGTAACCACGCTCTCCCAGTAATCGGCAACCTCATCGAGACCGTAATGCCGACAGAGGTAGACGAGGTTCAAGATATCCTTCCTGAAGCAGGAACCGCCGAAGCCGATGCTGGCGTTGAGGAACTTGGGACCGATGCGGCTGTCCATGCCGACGGCGCGGGAGACCTCGGCGACATCCGCCTCCGTCTTTTCGCAGAGGGCGGAGATGGCGTTGATCGAGGAGATCCTCTGGGCGAGGAAGGCGTTGGAGACCAGCTTGGAGAGCTCGCTGCTCCAGATGTTGGAGGTGATGATCCGCTCCCGCGGAATCCACTCCGCGTAGATATCCGCCAGCGTCTGCCTGGCCTTCAGGCCGTTGTCCGTTTCCCGCGAGCCGATGAGGATGCGGTCCGGCTGCTCGAGATCGCGGACGGCCGTACCCTCCGCAAGAAACTCGGGATTGGAAAGGACATCGAAGCAGATGCCATTCTCCCGGCCGTTCAGGATTTTTTCCATCGCGAGGGCGGTTTTCACGGGGAGGGTGCTCTTTTCGATGACGATCTTGGAGGATTCCGAAAATTCGAGAATCTGGCGGGCGGTTTTTTCCCAGTACTGGAGATCGGCGGCCATCCCGGCGCCCAGGCCGAAGGACTTGGTCGGTGTGTTCACACTGACGAAGATGATATCATTCTCCCGAATCCCTCTCTCGATGTCCGTGCTGAAGAAGAGATTCCGGCCGCGCGTCGCCCTGACGAGCTCATCCAGTCCGGGTTCGTAGATGGGGAGATCGCCGGAGTTCCAGGCCGCGATCCGTTCAGGGTTGATGTCCACCACCGTGACCCGGCAGCGGGGGCATTTGGAGGCGATCATCGCCATCGTGGGGCCGCCGACATAACCGGCCCCGATACAGAGAATCGTCTTTTCAAAAGTCATGGCATCCTCATGAATGAATGTATTTGTTCCGCTGTTCAGGCAGAAGTCTTAAAACCCGGAGTCTCCTGACAATATGTCTGCCTTTAAGTTTATCCACCTTAAGCCGCTGTGAAATCATTTTCGATCACCTTCCGGAAATAGGCGATGGCCTTTTCCAACCCCTTCCTGGGGGAGGGGGTTGAAGATGATCCGTGAGGAGGAACCCGTCATCCGGATCAGGGTTTCCGCCAGTTGCATGATGGTGAATTCCTGGGGGTTGCCGATGTTGATGGGGCCGGTGAACCCTTCCGGGGAATTCATCATCCGGATCAGACCCTCAATCAGATCGTCTACATAACAGAAGGAGCGGGTCTGGGATCCGTCGCCGTAGACGGTGATCTCTTCCCCTTTGAGGGCCTGTACGATGAAGTTGCTGACGACGCGTCCGTCATGAACCGCCATCCGCGGGCCGTAGGTATTGAAAATCCGGACGATCTTCACATCCACATGATTCTGGCGATGGTAATCCATCATCAGGCATTCGGCCGCCCGCTTCCCCTCGTCGTAGCAGCTTCGGATCCCGATCGGGTTGACGCGGCCCCAGTACCCTTCCGGTTGGGGATGGATCTCCGGATCGCCGTAGACCTCGGAGGTGGAGGCCTGGAGGATCCGGGCCTTCACCCGCTTGGCCAGCCCCAGGGTGTTGATCGCGCCCATGACGCTGGTTTTGATCGTTTTGATCGGGTTGGACTGGTAATGAACGGGGGATGCCGGGCAGGCAAGGTTGTAGATCTGATCGACTTCGAGGTAGATGGGGTTGGTGATGTCGTGACGGATGCATTCAAAATGGTGATTCCCAAGGAGATGGCGGATGTTGTCCTTGCTGCCGGTGAAAAAATTGTCGAGGCAGAGGATGTCCTCCCCTTCGGCGAGCAGCCTCTCGCAGAGGTGCGATCCGAGAAAACCGGCGCCGCCGGTGATGAGAATCCGCTTCATTTTGCCTATCCCTCATGAGAAAATGAATCGCTAAAATGCTTGCATCCCTTAAACGCCGCTGTCCGCGGGACTTTGTTTTTCTGGCATTTCCCCCGCGAAACTGCTATAAACCACAGAGCGATTTTGTCTGTCAATCAAATTATCGTTCCTGCAACCCATTTTCGCGGGAATTCAGCTTGTTTATGAGAAAAAACCTTTATCAACAAAGGGGCAGCCAACGGAAAAAGGAGGTCCGCGAGGATCCGCCGATTAGCGGAAAGCCATCCGGCCGGCCGGAAGAGGACGGACCCGAAATGGCGGGGACGCTTTATGTGGTAGCAACGCCGATCGGAAACCTGGAGGATATCACCCTCCGGGCGATCCGGATTATGAAGGAGGTCCGCCTGATCGCGGCCGAGGATACCCGGCGAACACGGATTCTGCTGGATAAGTATGGGATTTCCACGCCCCTGACCAGCCTCTATGAACAGAATGAGGCGAAAAAAAGCGGGCTTCTCATCGCGAGGCTGCAAAAGGGGGAGGACGTGGCCTACGTCTCGGATGCGGGAACACCGGGGATCTCCGATCCAGGTTACATCCTGGTCCGGGAAGCGGTCTTGCGGGGGATTCGGGTGGCGCCGGTCCCCGGGGCGTCGGCGCTGATCGCTGCAATCAGCGTGTCCGGCCTGCCGATGGACAGTTTTATGTTCCTCGGATTCCTACCGTCGAAATCGATACGGCGCAGGCAGCTGCTGACCTCTCTGCGGGAAGAGGAAAGGACGCTCATCTTTTACGAATCGCCCCACCGGTTGCTTGCGTCCCTCAACGATATCGCGGCGCTGTTGGGCGACCGGGAAGTGGTCGTGTCCCGGGAGATGACCAAGGTTTATGAGGAGTTCCTGCGGGGGTCGGCAGCGGAGGTGACCGCCGGGATGGGGAACGGGGCGGTCAAGGGGGAGGTGACCCTGATTGTGGCCGGCCGGACCGGAGAGATTCCGGAGTGCTCCGATGCCGAACTCATCCGGCGTTGCGGGCAACTGCGGCGGGAATCGGGAGAAGAACTGTCCCTGCGGGATATGGCGGACCGGATTGCGCAGGAGACGGGGGTTTCTCGACGGCGGATCTACCGGCTCCTACTATTTCCTTGAACTGTCCGCAGAGGTGTGATAACGGTCGCCGTCAAGCTGGAAACCCTCGGATGTGAAAGAATCCCGTGGAGCAACCGCCGTTTTGACGGGGCAGGGCGGGGAGGACGGTGCGGCCGTGGCAGAAGATTTGTCCAGGAAAGACAGGGACCGGGTCATGATGATCGAGGGGCGCGTGCTGAAGCCGGAAGACAGAATCCATGACCTCGTGGATCCCCTCGATTCCGGGTTCCGCGAGAAAAATGTTTTGGAAATGAAGGTCGGACCCGAAAAGATCTATGATCTCGTGGATGTCGTCGAGAGAAGACCCCGGATGGCGCTCGTCGATACGGGGCTTCATGACGAGATCATGAAACGGGCCGTGGAGATTGCGGAAAAGATTGCCCGCGAGGTCATTCCCGATATCGCCGAGCGTGTCATCCGCGAAGAGATCGAAAAGTTGAAAAAGGGCGTGTGAGGGGTTTAACGCGATGTCGAAAAGTTTTCGTCTTGTTTTGCTTTTGATGGCGTTGGTTTTCCTGGCGGGCTGCGCCGGGAAGATTCCTCACATGCTTGTACCCGATTACGGCAAAAAGGGGACGAGGCTCGTTGCCGTCCTGCCCGTCCGGAACCTGAAAGCCGATGCCGGCACCGCTTCCGTGTTGCGGGTGAAGTTGATCGAGGAGCTCTATTTCAAGGGTTATCCGAAGATTCCGCCGCAATGGATCGATGAACGGCTGGCGACCGTCCCCGCAGGTGGGGGGGAGGGGGATCTGTCTCCACAGCTGCTCGGTGAGATGCTGAATGTGGATGCCGTTCTCTACACCACGCTGAAGGAAGGCCTGACGCCCGTCACCCTCATATACTCGACGGTTGCTGTTGATGCGGAGTTTGAACTGAAGAGCGCAAGGACGGGAGAAAGCCTCTGGCGTGTCCGCTATCGCGCGGTCCATCGCAACTATGGTTTCTCACGTAAAAGTCTGGAGTTGAAATCCAGTCAGGTCTATGAGCCGGCGATTCAGGAGGTCCTGAACCGCGCTCTGGAGACCCTGCCGGACGGACCGGACGCGATCGGTTCCTGACAGGCTGAAACGCCCGTCTGCTGCGTTTCCCTCATCCTTCGCCGTTCAACGTACCAGAAAGTACGCCTCGCGGCTCAGGATTTCGGGGGCCTTGCATCCAGACGTTTTTGAGCGGCCTGGATCAGAGACTTTTTCAACAGGCTGCTAAAGACCGATTCGGGAGGAGGAGATCCATGAAAAAAAAGACGCTGTTTCTGTTGGTTTTTTTCTTCTTTTTCAGCTTCTCTTCGGCGGAAGCGAAACGGGCTTCAACCCTGGATATCGGGAAGGGTTCGGCCACGGTCAGTTATCTGAAAGGCTCCGCCGAAATTCTTGAGCCGGGGAAGGGGCCCTGGACCCCCCTGAAGCTCCAGGATGTCCTGGAGGAGGGCGATCAGGTGCGCACCAGGGAAGGGGCGCAGATGGAACTCGTCCTGACCGACAACAGCCGCCTGCGTTTTGCCGGCAATTCCGAGTTCAGGGTGATCCGAATGGAGGCCGGGAGCCCCTCAGCCCCCCGGGACGTGAACGTCCATGTCAAGCTCGGGAAGGCATGGGCCAGCGTCGCGAAAACCTTGGGAACGAAGGGGAACTTTGCGGTCTCCTGTGATCAGGCGGTTGCCGGGGTCCGGGGGACCGTCTACCGGATGAATATCGAGCCTGACCGCTCGGCCCTGGTCCGTGTTTATGACGGGACGGTTCATGTCACCGGTGGGGGAAAGGCCGAGGAAACACCGAAACCGGGCGGGCCGCCCACCCGGGTTTCGGGGCCGAAACCGATTCCCGGCCCGCACAAGGTGACCATGGAAGAATGGACGGTCATCATCAAGACGATGCAGCAGGTGAAGGTCGGTGCGGATGGGGTGCCGGAGAAACCGCGGGATTTCACGGAGAAGGAAGACCGCGATGAATGGGTAGAGTGGAATAAGGCAAGGGATCGAGAAATCTGATTTCGGCAGGGACTTTGAAGCATGAATATCCCCAATCTCATCACGCTGCTGAGAATCATCCTCGTACCCGTCATCGTCATCCTGCTGATTCAGGGTTCTTTTCTCAAGGCACTGATCGTGTTTGTCGTTGCCGGCCTTTCCGACGCCCTCGATGGATTTCTGGCCAGGGTTCTGCACCAGCAGACCGTGCTCGGGGCCTATCTGGATCCGATTGCCGACAAGGCGCTTCTGGCCAGTTCCTTTGTGACCCTGTCGATCCTGCATATCATTCCGAGTTGGCTCGCGGTGATTGTCATCAGCCGGGACTTCATCATTCTGCTCGGGATCTCCGTTCTTTCCATCATGTCGATTTCGGTGGAAATCCGCCCGACTTTCATCAGCAAGGTTACGACAGCCCTGCAGTTGATCACGGTCCTGCTGGCCCTGTCCTTCCGGTGTCTGCCCTCCGGCGTGGATGGGAGATGGTCCCTGGCCCTCTACTGGGTCACCGCCTTTTTTACCATTGTCTCCGGCTTGAATTACATGGCAAGGGGGATGGAGCTCATCAATCACGATACAAAAAAATGATATTTGCCTTGACATCACTGTATTTTCTTGTTAGTTAAATCGCCCTCTCCGAAGGGAGAGTCATCTGTAGGCACGTAGCTCAGGGGGAGAGCGCCATCCTGACGCGGTGGATGTCCAGGGTTCAAATCCCTGCGTGCCTACCATTTTAAAATCGCTCTGATTTCTCAAGAGACAGGGCAGGAAGTTGCGTCGGATCGGTAGAAGCGTCTGCCGCGTGCGGCAGTTCTTGATGGGGGCATCATCGCATAGTGCTGATGCCCTTTCTTCATAGGAATCGGGAGATGGCAGATCAGATCAAGATAATCCTGCCGGATGGAAAAGAGGGGTTGCATCCGGCTGGTGCCACGGTGAAGGGGATCCTTGCAGGCCTGGACGGGGAAAAATTCCGTTCCATGGCGGCGGCGAAGGTGAACGGCGCGTTGGTCGACCTCAGTCGGCCTCTGACCGGAGACGCCGCCGTCGAGCCGATCGACGCCGCATCGCCGGAGGGCCTCTCGATCCTTCGGCACAGCATGTCCCATGTCATGGCCCAGGCGGTCCAGGAGACATTCGCCGGCGTTCAGGTGAGCATCGGCCCTTCCATTGAAGACGGGTTCTATTACGATTTCGAGTACGCTGAAACCTTTACCCCGCAGGATCTCGAAAGGATCGAGGCACGGATGCGGGAGATCGCCGCGGCGGATATCCCTTTCGAACGCAACGAAATGAGCCGTGCAGAGGCGGTCGCGCTCTTTCAGAAGAAGGGGGAAAATTACAAGGTCGAGTTGATCAACGATCTGCCCTCCGACGTGGAGACGGTCAGCCTCTATATCCAGGGCGGCTATGTTGATCTCTGCCGCGGGCCTCATGTTCCGTCCACCGGTATGATCCGGGCCTTCAAGCTCCTCAGCGTGGCCGGCGCCTACTGGCGGGGGGACGAGCGTAACAAGATGCTCCAACGCATCTACGGGACCGGCTTTGCGACGCAGGAGGCCCTCGATGAACATCTGCGGCTCCTGGAAGAGGCGAAGAAGCGGGACCACCGCCGTCTCGGCCGGGAGTTGGACCTCTTCCAGCTCAACGATGAGGCGGGCGCGGGGTTGGTCATCTGGCACCCCAAAGGCGCGTTGTTGCGCACGATCATCGAGGACTGGGAGAGGAAGGAACACCTCAAGCGGGGATACGACCTCGTCATCGGCCCCCAGATCCTCAAGGCGGATCTCTGGAAGCGGTCGGGGCACTTCGACCATTACCGGGAGAACATGTACTTTACCGAAGTGGATGAGCAGGCCTACGGCATCAAGCCGATGAACTGCCTCTCCCACATGCTGATCTACAAGTCGAAGATCCGCTCCTACCGCGACCTGCCGCTGCGCTATTTCGAGCTGGGGACGGTTCACCGCCATGAAAAGGCGGGGGTGCTTCACGGCCTCATGCGGGTGCGCCAGTTTACGCAGGATGACGCCCATATCCTCTGCACGCCGGGGCAGCTCAACGCCGAGATCCGGGCGATTGCCGATTTCGTCGGTTATGCAATGGGGATTTTCGGCTTCGAGTACGAGGTGGAACTCAGCACGAGGCCGGAGAATTCCATCGGCTCCGATCAGGACTGGGAGCTTGCCACAAGCGCCCTGAGAGACGCCCTCAAAGATAACGGCATGGCCTACGAGGTCAACGAAGGAGATGGCGCCTTCTATGGACCGAAGATCGATTTCAAGCTGAAGGATGCCCTGAAGCGGAAGTGGCAATGCGCGACCATCCAGTGCGATTTTACGCTGCCGGAACGGTTCGATCTGCACTACGTCGGCGAAGATGGCGAGAGACACCGACCGGTTATGCTCCACCGCGTGATCCTGGGCGCCATCGAACGGTTCGTGGGCGTTTTGATCGAACAGTACACCGGGGCGTTTCCGCTCTGGCTTTCCCCCGTCCAGGCGGTTGTGGTGACCGTGACAGACAAGCAAATCCCCTGGGGCGAGGAGGTCAGGAAGCGCCTTCTTGATGCGGGTATCCGTGTGGAGGGCGATTTCCGGAACGAGAAATTGGGCTACAAAATCCGCGAGGCTCAGATGCAGAAAACGCCCTTCATGCTCGTGATCGGCGATCGGGAAGCGGCCTCCGGTCAGGTTTCTCCACGGCAGCGGGATGGAAAGAACCTCGGTTCCATCGACGTGGAGGCGTTCATCGACCTTGTGCGTGAACAATGTGCACAATTTCGATAGTTTCTTTGATGTTTGGAGGTGACCCATCGCTAAGGATTTGAGGATCAACCGTGAGATCAGGGCCGCGTCGGTTCGCGTAATCGATATGGAAGGGAAGCAGTTGGGGGTCATTTCCCTGGCGGATGCCCTGACGGAGGCGGCCAAGGCGGGGCTGGATCTGGTGGAGGTATCCCCTACCGCCGCGCCGCCGGTCTGCAGGATCATGGATTACGGTAAATTCAGATACCAGCAGAGTAAGAAGGTGCAAGTCTCCAAAAAAAGCCAGACCGTCATCCAGGTCAAGGAGATCCGTATCCGCCCGAAGACGGAGGCGCATGACCTGGAGGTCAAGATCAAGCATGTTGTGAAGTTTCTGGAGCAGCACAACAAGGTGAAGATCTCCATGATGTTCCGAGGACGCGAGATCGCCTATACCGACATCGGAAGGAAGATCATGGAGAATATCAAGAATACCCTGGGTGACGGCTGTGTGATTGATCAACAGCCGAAATTGGAGGGGAGAAACATGGTCATGATCCTCTCGCCGAAGAAATGACCAAAGAAATGATTGGATCAGCGGGACCGGATTTCCGGTGGAATCAGTGTTCGATTATCATGCCTGGGCCGCAGAGCGGGCCCAGTATCTTAGAATAGGGGTGATGTGATGCCAAAGATGAAGACACATCGGGGTGCGGCGAAGCGATTTTCCGTCACGGGAACGGGAAAGATCAAGAGGAGCAGGGCCAATACCAGCCATATCCTGACGCCGAAGACGACGAAGCGAAAGAGAAACCTTAGAAAATCGGCCATTCTCGACCAGACCAACGAAAAGGCGCTCCGGAAACTGATTCCGTATCTGTAACCGGTCGCAGGGTAGTATCGGGAAGATGATTTATTTCAAGATGAGGAGATAAGAAATGCCGAGGGTAAAGAGGAGCCTGACGGCTCAGAAGAAAAGAAGAAAGATCCTGAAGGCGGCCAAGGGATTTTTTCTGTCCAGGAGCAAGTTGCTTAGAACGGCTACGGAGGCCGTGAGCCACGCGATGGTTTATGCCTATCGGGACAGAAGGGTCAGAAAACGGGAGTTCCGGCGGCTGTGGATCGCAAGGATCAATGCGGCTGCGCGGATGAATGAAATATCTTACAGCCGTCTGATTTACGGGATCCACAAGGCGGGTGTCGAGATCGACCGGAGGGTCCTCGCGGATCTGGCCGTTCATGATCCCCGCGGATTCTCGGAGATCGCGACCATTGCAAAGGGTGAGCAGCGGGCATGACGGGAGAGCTTGAGCTCCTTCGGGAACAGGCGGAGGCCGAGCTCCGGAAGGCCGGATCGGAAGAGGAACTCCAGGCCATCCGCACCCGTTATCTCGGTCGAAAGGGCCTGCTGACCGGATTGCTCCGCAACATCGCGAATGTGACGCCCGGGGACAGGCCTCAATTCGGCAAAGACTGCAACGAGGTCAAGGAAGCCCTTTCCGCCAGAATCGATGAGGTTCTCGATGGACTGGCATCCTCCAGGAAGGAGCAGATCACCCTTCGCGAGAGGATTGACGTCACGCTTCCCGGGAGGGCCGTCCGGCACGGTCGTCTCCATCCGGTCACACAGATCCGGGAAGAGATCTGCCGAATCTTCGCCGGTCTTGGCTTCTCGGCGGTGGAAGGGCCGGAGATCGAGCTGGATTATTATAATTTCGAGGCGCTGAACATCCCCAAGGACCATCCGGCGCGGGACATGCAGGACACCTTCTACGTCGAAGACAACATCGTCCTGCGAACCCATACCTCCCCGGTCCAGGTCCGGATTATGGAA
>JAPLJY010000135.1 GCA_026388345.1 Deltaproteobacteria bacterium | reverse complement strand
GCAGGTGAGCCGCTACCTTTTTGGAAATGTCAACCAACAGTCCCTGTCGGAAATCTGGATGACTGAGGACTATGTGCGCTTTCGCGGCGAAGTGCGGGGGTTTCATTTTCCCTCTTGCCCCAACTGCGACTTGCGCGAAAGCTGCGACCTGCGCGAGCGAAACGAAGGGTGCTGGGGCTGGAATCCTTCTTGCGCCGACTGCTTGTGGGCGCAGGACATTGTCCGATGCCCATGAGGCGACCATGCGTGTCCGCGTGAAACTCTTTGCTACCTTGCGTCACTTCGCTCCCGGCGGGGCGATCGGGCTTCCTTTTGAAATTGACTTGGCTGAGGGAGCTACCGTAGCGGACTTGATCCATCATCTAAGCTTGCCTGCTGAAGAAGTGAAGATGATCTACGTCAATGCCCGCGCCCGGCCTGAGGATTGGCGTCTGGAACCTGGCGATGAAATCGGTATCTTTCCGCTGATTGGAGGAGGATAGAGTGTCGGATATCACCGTAGATACGTGGCTGTATGGCGAGTTGGCGCGTTACGGAGGCCAGGCGGACAAGGGCAGTGTGCGACGGCGACCGCGTGGCTTTTTTTCATCTCCAGGCCATGTGGCCCTTCCAGTACCGGCTTGGCGCGGCGGCGATTCCCGAGATGGCCGACGCGATGCAGGCAAGAGAGGATCATGGCTTGCATCACACGTACAAGGCCTAACACGCATCACGCCCCCGCTTGAGAATCATCGCTTGGCCTGCTTCCCGCCAGATCTGGGGTGTCGTTAATCGTGCCGATAAACAGGGAAAGATCAGGACGGTGGAGAGAGGGATTTATGGCGGGATAAATTAAGAAGCTTATTTAAGGATACGATGGACAGATTACCTAAACCCCGTTTTTCAGCAAAGAGCCGGATTTTATGTTGTTTACGGAGTTCTTCCTGAAAGCGTTAGGATGAATGATTCCATTTGGTATTAGATTTCAAATGCAAATCGTGATAATCAGAATGTGAAAAAGGCATTTGCGGGCCAATCTAATTATTGTTCGGTGGCAGATTGCATGACATAATGGACACCTGTATCATCACTTGGATCATCACCAATCGGGGCGCTCTAATCAATTCAGCGGGGCTGCTTCTCGATATTGCCGGTGCCTATCTGGTCGCGTCGGAAGTTGTCAGTCAGTACCGAGGTAAGAAATACAAAAGTAGGCAGTTAGTCAGCGAGCTTCAAGTCATGGAGACAACCGAATTCTCCGGCTGGGAGGCAGGAAAGTATCGACGGATGAAGGCAGGGCTTGCATGTCTGACCGCGGGCTTCCTGTTTCAGATTGCTTCCAATTGGATGAGGTAACCGGGTGTGCCGGACCATGAAAGCAGCGGACGGGGGCTCACATTGCTCGTACGCTGACCGAGAGCGTTAGATCAATCATATCAAACGCACATCTTCAAAATATTTTACTTGCCATACCTGTTGACTCGTAGATACGTTTTCTAAAGGGTGGAGCAAAAGTGAGACGGGTGGCGGACGCAGCAAAGGCTGACATCAAAAAGAAAGAAATAACGGGAATTGACTTCCTCTAATACGAAGGATAAATTTGCCGAGAAACGGTAGAATGGTTTGGAAGAGTGTGTGTTAGGCGGGTGTATGCCGTAACGCACCAAAATTGAAGTGAGGATCTGTAACGGAAAGTAATAACCATGATCCCCAAAGCAATCCTTAAGACCTTCATCCGTCACGCCCGCGAACTGGGGGCGCTGGAAGCCAAGCTGATCGAAGCGGCCAGTATCGTCACTGCGCCCTGGGTCAGACTCAAATGCCGATACGGCTGCGGCGGCTATAACACGAGCCTCTGCTGCCCGCCGCATACGCCCACCCACCTGGAGACGCGGGAGGTGATCGCCAGTTACCAATACGCCATCCTGATCCACTGCAAGGAGATCGGCAGCTCCACCGCTATCGTCTGCGACCTGGAACGCCGCATATTCCTGGCCGGCTTTTACAAGGCCTTTGGTCTGGGAAGCGGGCCATGCCGATTGTGCGCGAAATGTAATGCCAAGCGATGCAGCCACACCGAGCAGGCGCGCCCCTCTATGGAGGCCTGCGGCATCGACGTGTATGCCACGGTCCGGGCCAACGGCTACCCCATTGAGGTGGTGAAGGATTACTCGGATGACGCCAATTACTACGGCTTGGTTCTGATCGAGTGATGATTCTTTGCTCCGGGGGAGTTACGGCTGCGGCCGCCATCTTGCCCGGTCGATGAAAACCGTGTGAGGAGAGACCTTTGAATTTCTGCCGAAACTTGGTAAATTGTCATTCCTGCGGAAGCAGGAATCCGGTCATCTTAGTGGCTTCATAGATTCCCGCTTTCGCGGGAATGACAAAGAGGGTAGATTTTCAAAACTCTCGTGTGAGGAGCCGATGGCAAAACAGCAGGTGTCAAGACGGCAGAAGGATATCGCCCGCGTGTTGCGGGACCGGAAGGCGCTCCCGTCCGAAAAGATCCGAAAAGGGAAGAAGGATAAAAAGAAATGACGGGGAACACGGCAGGGGGTATGTGGTCCGCGGAGGACCGGAAACAGATCACCGCGCACGGGTTGAACGTCGAGGAGGTGGAGAGACAGCTCAAGATCTTCCGGCGTGGCGTCCCGCCGGTCCGTCTGAACCGGCCTTGCCGGACGGGGGCCGGGATCGTCGTAATTCCTGAGACGGAGCAGCAGAACCTCCTGGTGGCCTATGAAGAGGCCCGCCGGACGCGCCGGCTCATGAAATTCGTCCCCGCGTCCGGGGCGGCGAGCCGGATGTTCCGGGAATGGTACCGGGGCCTCGATGCGGGCAGTTTCGCTGACGAGGTTGAAAGAGCCGTTTTTGCGGCGGATTTGAAGAAATATGCTTTCTTCCCCGATCTGCGGGCGGTTATCGCTGCAAAGGGGCGGGATATCGGCGCCCTGCTTGCGAATCGGGAGGAGGCGGCCGTCCTGCGTTTCATCCT
>JAPLJY010000041.1 GCA_026388345.1 Deltaproteobacteria bacterium | reverse complement strand
TGCCGACATTGTTCGGATTGAGCGGCTTTTACCTTGTCGTGTTCATGATCCTTGCGGCCGGCCGGCTCGGACAGGACATGTTCCACCCCTCGGGAGCGGGGCTGGCGGGCAGCTTCTCCGCCCGGCGCGGCTCGATGTTCGTCGCCGTGTTCATCGCCGTGGGCAGCATCGGCTTCGGTCTTAGCCAGATCGTGTTTCGCACCGCTTACAACAACCTCAGCCATCATACCGAAATCCTTTTCATTCCCGCGGCGATCCTCTGGGCGTTTGTCTGGCTGCGGTGCCGGCCGGCCGAGGTGCCGTACTCCGAGAGGATATCCGTCATCGGCTCGCTCCATGCCCTTCGCCCGGTGGCGGGGCAGATCCTGGTGTTGTTCCTGATTCTTGCGATCTCAAGCGGTGTGATGACCGGGCTTTTCTTCCTCATGCCGGAATTTGCCCAAGAGAAAGGTTATCCGGCCTGGATCGGGCAGGGCGGGGCTTTCGGTCTGCTCGTCTTCGGCGCAACGCTGTTCATGGTGCCGATGGGCCACCTGGCAGACCGCATCGGCCGGCGTCGGACGTTGATTGCGATGATGATTCTGTCGGCAATAAGCTACCATGCGATTGTACGCCTGACGCTGCCGGTGCCGGCATTCGTCTTGCTTTGCATTGTGGGCGGGGCATTCCTGGGGACGGTGAACCCGCTGGGCGTGGCGTTCGGCCAACGGCTCGCCCCGCCGAAAAACATGAGCATCGTATCGGCGATCCTGATGGGCTGGGCGTGGTGTCTTGGCAGCACTGCGCCCAGCATTGTGGGCGAACTCTACCAGCACCTGGGTCACAACGCCTCGAAGACTTTGGTGCTGCTCGGAGCAGCGAATGTCGTGATGGTGATGATCGGTTTCCTGCTGCCCAAAGCCACAGACAACACAAAAAACCGCAAAAACGGTGGAATCACTGAATCTACGAACAAATAAAGCCTGCCAACAGGTTGGTTGCTTGGTAAAAACAATAATTCCAAGCGCGCTCTGTGCGTGTCGGAGATTCTGTGAAGTTCGGAGACCGTGAAGGATTGAATGACACTGCTGGTGCCAGTGGCTCAGTTCATTGAGGTGTCAGGTAAAATAAAAAAGGAGAAAAAAGTTATGTTCAAGCCTTATTACAAGGTTGAAGAGGTCGGTGAGTTCGTAGTCTATGAATTGAAGACGGCTTATATATATGCAATGTATTGCATTTTAGCAATAATGGCTGTGGGATTTTTTACGAATACTTTTGCTCTTCTTATTCCTGGAAGCATCATGATGCTTTTATATTTTCTTTTTGTTTCAACGAAGTTCATTAAGATAACACGAATCACAAAACGTGCAGCACAAATGAACTTGGTTACGATATCAGGTAGCAAATGGTCATTTTCCGATCCATTGAGGATAAAGATCCACAAGGAATTCGCCGTACATTTAGCGTAACCGGTTAGATCTGAATATCCATGCATTCAAAAAAGGGATGGCGCTTATCAGCGAGAACTGATTTACAGTGCGGAAACGTTATGCGCAGAGTAGACCAAGATGGGGCAGGTGAAGTCACGATAGATCGTTCGGAGAAACACCTGCCTGCAGGAGCGTTTGTATAACGAAAAGGAGAAAGGCATGGGTACTGATCTGTTCGCAAGGCTGTTCTCCCTTCAGGGGAAAACGGCCCTGATCAGCGGGGGATACAAGGGCATTGGCCGTCTGTTTGCCGAGACCTGCGCCGAGGCGGGGGCCGATGTGGCCATTGTCGCCCGGAATCAGGAAGGGTGCAGGTGCGCCGCCGAGGATATTGCCGGAAGGTTCGGGGTCAGGGCGGTCGGAAAGGCGATGGATGTCCGCCGGACCGATGTTGTGGACCGGGTCGTCCGGGAGGTGATCGACGAGTTCGGCGGGATCGACATCCTGGTGAACAGCGCCGGCATCAACGGGAGCGAAAAACCGGTCCTGAAGATGTCCGACGATGACATGGACGACGTGATGAACGTCGATTTCCGGGGCGTCTTTGTCCTTTCGCGGGCGGTGGCCGCGCACATGGCCGGGCGCAAGAGAGGAAAGATCATCAACGTCGCTTCGATCCTCGGCAAGATTGCGGCCCGGAACATGGCCGGCTACTGTGCGAGCAAGGCAGCTGTGATCCAGTTGACGCGGGTGATGGCCCTGGAACTGGTTCGCGACAACATCCAGGTCAACGCCCTGTGCCCGGGCTATTTTCTGACCGAACTCAACCGGGCGTTTTTCGAAACCGACACGGCCAAAGGCATGGTAAAGCGGATGATCCCCATCAACCGGGTGGGTGCCCTCGATGAACTCCGCTCGACCGTGCTCTACCTGGCGACCTGCCCCGCATTTCTCACGGGGGCCGAGATTTATGTGGATGGCGGGCACACCGTCACGTAGCCGGAAACCATTCTGCAAGGCCGACATATACACAACATCACAGGAGGAAAGCCAATGAGAACCAAAGAGCAATATCGCGAAAAAATCTTCAGCATGAAGCCCAACGTGTGTATCGGCGGCAAGATGGTCCGTAGGGACGATCCCCGATTGATTCCGGGAATCAACGTGCTGGAGCTGACCTATGAACTGGCCCAGGATCCGAAGTGGAAGGGTCTGGCCACGGCAATATCCTCGATCACAGGAGAGGAAATCAGCCGCTGGGCGCACCTCCCGCAGAACCCCTACGACCTGCTCCAGAAACAGAAACTGATTCGCCTGGCGGCACGCCGTGTCGGCGGCTGCATCCAGCGCTGCATGGGGCACGATGCGATCAATGCCCTGGCGATCTGCACCAAGGAGATCGACATGGCAAAGGGCACCGACTACCACAAGCGCTTCATGGATTACATGAAGATCTACCACCAGAACGGCCTGGACGGGTGCTGCGCCCAGACGGACAGCAAGGGCGACCGGATGAAGCGTCCGAGTCAGCAGGCCGATCCGGATGCCTATGTGCACGTCGTCGAAGAGCGCAAAGACGGAATCGTGGTGAGCGGATTCAAGATGTCCATTACCCAGGCCGCTTACGCCGATGAGATCATCGTGCTGCCGACCCGCGCCTTGATGGCGGACGACCGGGATTTCGCCGTGGCATTCGCGTTGCCGGGCGACTGGGAAGGCATGACGCTGATCACCCGGCCGGTCTGGCTTCGGGAAAAGGACGATCCCGATTGCCCTCCCTTCTGTCGCTACGGGGTTTCCGATTCGGTCATCGTTTTCGACAAGGTTTTTGTGCCGCGGGAGAGGGTCTTCATGTGTGGGGAGTGGGAGTTCGGCAGAAGGGTCGCGTTGTTGTTTGCCGATTCGCATCGGCACAGCTACAGCGGCTGCAAGCCGGGTCTCTCTGATATCCTGTGCGGGGTCACGGCCCTGGCGGCAGAGGCCAACGGAATCCAGAAGGTACCTCATGTACGTGAAAAATTGACCGATTTCGCCGGAACCGCCGAGCTCGCGTATGCCGCCGGGGTTGCCGCCGCGATCTTCGGGGAAAAGACCGCCTCCGGGGTCTTCTTTCCCAACACCATCTACGCCAACGTCGGCCGGAGGCTCACAGGGGAGCTGATCTACAACGAGTACAACACGCTGACCGAGGTCGCCGGCGGCATCGGCGTGACGATGCCCTTCGGAGAGGATTTCGAATACGCCCCCCTCCGGGAGCAGCTCATGCGCTTCATCGTGAGAAACCCGAACCTCTCACCGGAGGATTCGCTCAAGATCTGGAAGCTGGTTGAGAACGTGGGGGCGTCGCCCATGACGGCCTGGTACGAGATCGCCGGCGTCCATGGGGGCGGGTCGCCGATCATGGAAACCATCGCGCTCGGAATCGAATATGATTACGAAACCCGGAAGAGGCTGGCCCGATACCTTGCCGGCATCGACCCGGAATTCAACGACGCAAAGGACCTCGATCGGGAGCCGACCTTCGGGGACGGCCTGGTGAACGAGAGGCCGGGGCTGAAAAAATGACGATCAGTATCCATGAACGTCGGAGGGAATAGCGCGATGAAGATTCTCCGGGTGGATCTGCGGCAGGGAACGGTTACGTTCGAAAATCTCAGGGATGAGTGGCAATACCTCGGCGGCAGCGCCCTCATTGCGAAGATTTTGAACCGGGAGGTGCCTCCCTTGACGGACCCGCTCGGCTGGCGCTCGCATGAGGGGCACCATGTCCGAAATCGGGGGTAATGTCTCGCGGGCGGGGGAGAGAAGGCGGGTATGGAAAGACTGAACGGGCACGAAGGCGAAAGTCGGACACAGCCAAGGCAGAGCTGGAGACATCTTCAGTTTTGACAGATTACTGATGATAAAATGAATTATATTTTGAATATCAAGTTGCTTTAGAGGAACCATCCATGGAAGTAAGAGGAAAGGTGATTATCGTTACGGGCGGTGCCTTGGGAATAGGCCGCGCCTTGTGCCGGTGCTTTGCCCGTGAAGGCGCGCGGGCAATTGTTGTGGCCGATGTCAATGAAGCGGGAGCAAAGGCGGTAGCCGAAGAGGTTCAAGGCAGGGCCGTGATCTGCGATGTACGCAAAGAAGAGGATATTGTCCGTCTGGTCCGTTTTGCGGAAGAGACGTTCGGAACCGTTGATTTTTTCTGCTCGAATGCCGGGATATTGGTAATCGGAGGGGTGGAAGTTGCCGATAAGGAATGGCGCCGGATCTGGGAAATCAATGTTCTGTCGCATGTCTATGCGGCGAGGGCCGTTATCCCCGGCATGATCAAGCGCGGCGGCGGCGTCTTCATGATTACCGCTTCAGCGGCAGGGCTGCTCAGCCAGATCGGTTCCGCCCCCTATTCCGTCACCAAGCACGCGGCTGTGGGCCTGGCCGAAAATATAGACATCACTTACGCTGAACAGGGAATCAAAGTCTTCGCTCTTTGTCCCCAGGGCGTCAGCACGGAGATGACCAAAAACGGCGGAGGTGTGGCGGCTGTTGACGGACTGATGTCTCCGGAGCAACTTGCCGACGCCGTGATTGAGGGCTTCGAACGGGAGGAATTCCTGATCTTGCCGCACCCTGAGGTGAAAACATACATGCAGCGTAAAACGGCCGATTACGACCGGTGGCTGAAGGGGATGCGCAGACTGCAGGCACGCTTTCTTGAAGGGGCGCCCCTCAAAAAGCAGGCTTAATCAGTTTGTACGGATCAGTGGAAGGATCCTTTTTGAAGCCTCTATCGGGGTGATCGAAGAGCTCAAAACTTCTTCAACCATCCCAAAGAGGATGCGCCAATCGACCCGTTGCAGCGCCCATTCGATCGGCACGGTGGAGACGACGGCGCCGGCTCCGCCCTTTGCGGAGAAGGCCCTGCTCGATACGATCTATCTGCGCAAGGCGATCCCCTTTCGGGATGAACTGGATCTCGCACTTCCGGACAGGCGGAGGCTCAATCTGCTGGCAAAAAACTTTCCCGGGCCGACCGGAAAGCTGGTCCGGGAACTGATTTCCGCTGTCTTAAATCCTCTGTCTTAAATCTCCTTGACAGTCAGGACCGCATTCCCTATTCTCGCTGAACGACGAAACCGGTTCTGATCCATTCCCTGTCAGGTTTCAGACGGTTCTTTGCAGAGGCTTCCCCATGGCGAGCGGCTGTCGCCAAAGATATCCATTGCCGGCCCCCCATGCGGGGGAAAACCAACATTCATTCGGAGGATTTACGATGAAAAAAAGAATGCTTACCCTTTTCGTTTTGGCGTTGATCATGGCCCTGGGGGTCCAGTCGGCCTGGGCAAAATATCCGGAGCGCAAGATCAAATTGGTTTGCGCCTGGGCCGCGGGCGGGGGCAGCGACATCATGGCGCGGACGTTGGCCCGCCTGGTCAACCAGCACCTGGACGGAAGGATGTATGTGGAAAACATCACCGGCGCGACGGGGCTCATGGGAATGCGGGATGTCCTCAATGCCCAGCCCGACGGCTATACGCTGATGCTCCTGACGACCACCAACACCATTGCCCCCGCCGTGATGAAGGATTATCCGACGCCGGACCAGCTCGATCCCTTCTGCGTGGCCGGGGAAGACCCCATGATCATCGTCGTGGGTGTGGACAGCCCCTATAAGACAGTGGCAGACTTCATCGCCGCTGCCAAGGCGAACCCCGGGAAGCTGACCGTCGGTACGGCCGGCCACGGTTCACCGCAGCATCTCGCGGTGGCCGCCTTTGCCGCCGCCGCCGGGATTCAGTTGAGCTACGTCCCGTTCAAGGGGGCGGCGCCGGCCCTGGTCGCGGCGGTCGGGCGGCACGTGGATGTGGTCGCCCCCGGCGTTTCCGAGGCGATCACCTTGAATGAGGCCAAGAAGATCCGGGCGATTGTCGCCCTGAGCACCAAGCGGTTGCGGCAGTATCCCGACGCCCCCACCGCCAGGGAATTGGGATACGACGTCGTGGTGAGCCGCTGGATGGGTGTGGCGGCCCCCAAGGGTCTCCCCAAGGACGTGAAGGCCCTGCTGGTGGATGCCTTCAAAAAGGCCACGGATACGGAGGAGTTCAAGAAATTCAACACCCAGAACGGTCTTGAGCCTTTCCACGGGACGCCGGAAGAGGCCCGGACCTGGATCAAGAATCAGGCCGACTACTTCAAAAAGGTGGCCGACAAGGCGGGGATACAGCCGGAATAACGCAGCACCCGGCAATCGGCTTTCCGGGATCGGCCATGAAACCGCTCTTTTGAGCGGATGGCCGATTGCCGAAGGCCAAACGCCGCCTTCGGGGGATTGATGAGAAAAAGCAATAGAATCCAGGCCTTGCTCTGGGCGGTCTTTGGCCTCTACATCACGTACGAGGGGTTTCTGCTGAAACTGGGCACTGGGCGGGCGCCCAAACCGGGGTTCATGATCTTCTGGATGGGCGTGATCATCGTGATCCTCAGCGCCCTTTTTTTTATCGAGACCTTTACGATCCCCGGGCAGGAACACAAAGCGCTCTGGCGGGGGGTCCGATGGTTCCGCGGGGCGAAGCTCATGGCGGCCCTCTTCCTCTACGTGGCGGTTTTTCAGGTACTGGGGTTCATCCTGAGCACCTTTCTGCTCCTCGTTTTTCTGTTCAAGGGGCTGGAGCCCCAAAGCTGGCGGAACGCCCTGCTTTTATCGGCGGTGACCATCGCGATCTGCTACCTGGTCTTCGGGGTCTTTCTGGAACTCCAGTTTCCCCCGGGAGTCCTGAGTTTCATCCTGGCCTGACCTTGACGGCCGGCCGTATGTTTGTGTTGTGAGCGGGGGGAAAGATATGGATTTTTTTGCCGGGCTGCAGATAGGGGTCGTCACCGCCTTCCAGCCCATGAATCTGATGTATTGTTTTATCGGCGTACTGATCGGGACGCTGATCGGGGTCCTGCCCGGGATCGGGACGTCAGGCGCCGTGGCGATCCTCATGCCGGCCACCTTTACGATGAGCCCGGTCTCGGCGATCATCATGCTGTCCGGAATCTATTACGGGGCGATGTACGGCGGATCGACCACCTCGATCCTGGTCAATATCCCCGGCGAGGCGGCCTCCGTGGTGACCTGCTTCGACGGTTATCAGATGGCCCGCCAGGGAAAGGCGGGCCGGGCCCTGGGGATCTCGGCCTTCGGCTCGTTCATCGCCGGTTTTTTCGGTGTGGCGATGATCTCCCTGATGGCCCCGTCTCTCTCCCGTCTGGCCTTCGATTTCGGACCGCCGGAGTTTTTCGGTCTGATGGTCCTGGGGCTCACCCTCTCCACGTTCCTGGGGTCGGGGTCCATGGTCAAGGCCCTGCTGATGGTAGGGCTGGGCCTCGTGCTGGGGTGCGTCGGGATGGACCCGATCAGCGGGACCCCCCGTCTCACCTACGGAATCAAGCCCCTCCTGGACGGTTTTGACATGGTCCCGGTGGTCATGGGGCTTTTCGGCATCTCCGAGGTCCTTTTCAACCTGGAGCAGGAGGAGCAAAGGGATGTCTATGAAACGAAGATCAAGGGGCTCCTGCCGAACCGGGAGGACTGGAAAAGATCGTGGGCGCCGATCACCCGGGGCTCCATCCTCGGGTTTTTCATCGGGGTCATCCCCGGGGGGACGGCCGTGATCTCCTCCTTTGTCTCCTACGCCGTCGAAAAGAGGATCTCGAAGCACCCGGAGGGGTTCGGCAAGGGGGCCATCGAGGGGGTGGCCGGTCCCGAGGCGGCCAACAATGCGGCGACCTTCGGCTCCATGGTCCCCCTGCTCACGCTGGGGATCCCGTCGAACGTGGTGATGGCCCTGTTCCTGGCGGCCCTGATGATCCACGGGACGACGCCCGGCCCGATGCTCATCCAGAACCAGCCCGACTTCTTCTGGGGGGTGATGATCAGCATGATCATCGGGAACGTGATGCTGCTGGTCCTGAACCTCCCCCTGATCGGGATCTGGGTGAAGATCCTGAAGGTCCCCTACCGGATCCTGTTTCCCCTGATCATCCTGTTCTGCCTGATCGGCTCCTACAGCGTGAATTTCAGGGTGGTCGACATGGTGGTGATGCTGGCCTTCGGCGGGATCGGCTACCTGATGAAGAAATACCAGTATGACGGAGGGCCTCTGATCCTGGCCTTTATCCTGGGCCCTCTGCTGGAGACGGCCCTGCGCCAGTCCCTGATCATCTCCCACGGGGGGCTGGACATCTTTGTCAAGCGTCCGCTGGCCCTCGGGGCGCTTCTGATCGCCTTGGTCTTTTTGGTCTTCCCCCTGATCCCCGCCATCGGGAAGAAGAGGGAGAAACTTGTTGAGTCCGAGTAGGATTGAATCCTCTTCAAATCGCATCTTCAGGAGCTCCAGTAGCTTCTCTGTCCGTCTCATCAGTCACCTCCAAGGTGACCATAACAAACCGGACAGATCGTGTGCTACAATACCGGACAGCTTACGTGCTCCCGACAAGCGCCATATCTTTTCTTGACATGAAATATCAATGTTGTCAGAATCCAAAAAAAAGTAGTATGCCCTCACCGCTGAGATGGTTACAATGAGGAAAACTTTCCTACTTTTGAAATGCTCCTGTTTGTTCATTGCAATCCTCCTCGTCATTCCGGGATGCGCCCCGAAGATGTCTCTTGAGGAGGCAAAAAAGATTTCAGTTTCGATGGACGAAACACCTATTGCAAAACCATCACGCCGCATCAATGACATCCTGGCAGTTCTCGATCAACCTGGGCAATTCGACGCCAATGTTACCAAACAATTAAAGTCTCAGGTGTCTGCATTGCCTCCCGAAGAAGCAACTAATGCAGCCATGGCCGATTTTTATCAGGAAAGAGGAAACGCTGCACGACAACTCGGCTATATGAAACAGGCCCTCGATGATCTTCGCAATGCCTTGATATACTCCCAGAAAACTGGTGAAGATGATCCGGAATTATTAGTACATCTTGCTCAAGCAGAGAAATCCGCCGGTAACTTTCAAAAAGCTGTTGACCTGTTTGAGAGATCCCTCGATCTTAAAGATGCAATGAACACATATGCACAATTGACAGATGTCTATATAAAGATAGGGGATATGGAGACAGCGGAAAGGTTCAGCCGTGAGGGCTATGACTTGTATGTTCAAAAAACGTTGAAACAAAATAAAAAGAAACAAACCGAAAAAAGTGTTCTGAACGCCAATGCCAGAGAAGTTCATATGGCCGGGATCAGGTATTCCGTTCTCGAGGCGCAAGGCAGATATGGAGAAGCGGAACAATATCTTCGTAAGACGCTCGACCTCAGTCATTCTCAGTCAGTAAAAGAACGGAGGCCACGTAATACCATAAATACGCGAAGGCAACTCTCCTTGAATCTCACCCGCCAGCATCGTCTCATGGAAGCTGAGATGGAAGCGCGCCAGGCCGTGAAGGAAGCCCTGGGGTTTGGGGGCGTAGAATCTGACTTGACGGCAAGGGCAGTTCGGGGTTTGGCCAGTGTGATGCTTGCTCAACGACGCATCAGTGACGCCGAACAGCTTGCCCGAGCCGCTATAAGGATTCTGGATTCTTCCGGCTTGCCCTCTGATTCCATCGAAATGTGCTCTGCCCAGATGTTCCTGGGGAATGTTCTGCGTCAGAAAGGGGATTTCCCCGAGGCGATGAAGCAGTTCGACCTTGTCCGAGAGGGAATGAAAGAGAATGCCTATCTTTATGAAAAGATGTTCACCCGGAACCGCAACCTGATGCTCACTCTTTTGAAAACAGCTCGCATCGATGAGGCCATGCGGATCATTTCCAACGGTTATGAATGGAATCAAAAAAATCTCGGGAAAAAACATCCTGAGACCGTTTGGGCATTAGGATTGCGAGGTATGGCAAACGCTATGGAGGGCAATAACCGGCAGGCCTTTGAGGATTTCTCTTCTGCCTTGCCCGTGCTGATGGGACAGGGCGGTAAAGAAGATGTATCGAATCAACTCCATCGCGCCATACTGGAAACCTATATCGATTTCCTGGGCCGGATCTACGGGACGCCCTTGGAAAAAGAACTCGGCGTTCGCGCTTCAGACGAGGCTTTTCGGATTGCCGGTTATCTGGGTGGGCAGTCGTTCCAGACCGCCCTCGGTGAGAGTAGCGCCCGGGCGGCGGCGGCGTATGATCCTGAATTATCTGATCTTGTCCGACAAGAACAGGACATGCACAAACAGATTCAAGCGCTCCAGGAAAATCTGTCCGACGCCATGATGGCACCGCCGGATCAACAGGACCCCAAGGCATTGAATACCCTAAAGACAACGATCGAAAACCTGACTCGTGCAAGGAACCTCATTCTCGATGATATCAACAGGCGTTTCCCCAAGTATGCCAACTTCACCAGTCCTCAGCCGGTGACCATAGATAAAGTTAGGGAGAGTCTCCAACAGAACGAATCATTGATTTCGATTTTTACGGCGGATGATAAGACCTATATCTGGGCGGTGCCGAAAAAAGGAGAAAACCGTTTCTCCGTAACACCACTCGGCAAGAAAGACCTAACTCAAATGGTCTCGCATCTGCGCAAGGCGCTGGACCCCAATCCCAATACTCTGGGCGACATTCCTGAATTCGATTTGATCCAGGCCTATCATCTCTATGACAGACTATTGAAGCCTGTCGAGCCAGCCTGGATAGATGCCAAAGATCTCCTCATCACTGTTAACGGACCTTTAGGGAACTTGCCTCTGTCTCTTCTCCCCACCGAGTCGGTTCATCTTGCGGACAAGAAGGGCGAATTGTTTGCCAATTACCGGGAGATCCCCTGGCTGATCAGAAAAGTTTCCGTAACCATGCTTCCCTCTGTCAATGCCCTTGTTACCCTCCGTTCATTGCCGGAGAGCGATCCTAAAAGAAAGGCCTTTGCCGGTTTCGGCGATCCGATCTTTAACCCGGAACAATTGGCGATGGATGGAAGTTCAAAATCAAACGCGCCGATGAATAAGGAGACAACCTCGGAAAATATCCAGCTTGCCGGCCGGGGGGGCAAGATACAGGTCCGGGGCGTGCGGATTACCGAGAAAGGCAATCTCGACGATGGGAAGATTATCTCAGCTCAACTCAATAAATTGGATCGTCTTCCCGATACGGCGGAAGAGATCAGGAGCATTGCCAAGGTACTCGGAACTGATGCAAACGGCACCATCTTTCTGGGTAAGGATTTTTCGCAACATCGCCTCGAGACCATGAATCTGTCCGACAGAAGGGTGATCGCCTTTGCAACCCACGCGCTGGTTCCCGGAGATCTGGATGGTCTGGATCAGCCCGCACTTGCGCTCTCCTCACCCACAGTAACGGGAGAAAAGGGGGATGGTCTTTTGACCACGGACGAGATCCTGAAGATGAAACTTAATGCGGACTGGGTGGTCCTTTCGGCATGTAATACCGGTGCCTCGGAGGGAAAGGGGGTGGAAGCGGTTTCCGGTCTCGGGAAGGCCTTCTTTTATGCTGGGACCAGAGCGCTTTTGGTTACCATGTGGTCCGTGGAAACGACCTCAGCGCGAAAACTGGTAACCGGAATTTTCCAGTCGCAGGAAGAAAACAAAGCCTTATCTCGCGCCCAGGCCTTACGAAAATCGATTTTGAACCTGATCGACAAGGAGACCCTGAAAGATGAAACCACCGGCAAGATCGCGGCCAGTTATGCCCATCCGTTATTCTGGGCCCCATTTGTCGTTGTCGGCGATCCAGGCCAAAGTAACTACTAACGGTTTAATCTCACGGACATCTCATTTTATTAAACCGTTCGCTATAGTATGATAACACTGGTTTTTTTATTTTCACAGGACCAACAAGTCCGAAAACCGGTAAAGGGAAAGCATACGGACATTGAATAATCACGGTAAAAGCCGTGAAAATGACGCCTGCATGGATGGTGTGAGGTTGTCGGGTGAGGACGCTGAAGAAACTGGTCAGGCCTAATTTACTTTAATCATGAGGAATAATCTGGAATATCCTCTACGGATTTTTTCAACAGAAGGTGGCATGAGTATTGCGGGAGGGTAAAGCAAAAAAGGAAAAGATTTGGATACCATGTTAAGGATAGTGACAGTGGAACGTCAAACGACGGATCAGGCAAACGCGTTTAAAATATGGAATCACTCAACAAAAACTGAAAGGAGAAAGGCAATGATTCATGTATTTTCCAAGAGGAACAAGAAGGGGTTTACGTTGATCGAGCTCATGATTGTTATCGCGATCATCGGCATCCTGGCGGCCATCGCCATCCCGCAGTTCACTTCCTTCAAGCAGAGGGGCTACAACACATCGGCCAAGGCCGATTCCAAGAACGCTTACACGGCGGCGCAGGCCTATTTCGCCGACTACCCCGCGGGAACCGTCGCCAGCATCGCCAACCTCACGCCGCCATTTCAGGCCACAAAGGATGTGACCACCACGGCAGCAGGGACTCAAGCCACTATTGCGATCACCTCCACGCACGCAGCCTCCAACCCACCCATTGTTTATACGGTGACGGCTGCGGGTATCATTACACCATAGAACGGTGTGAAGAAGTTTCTGAAGGGCGGGGGCAACCTCGCCCTTTTTTAATGTCCTGTAAACGCGGAGGTATCCGTTTCCCGTATGGTGCAGTTATGAGCGCAATGCCTTGCCACGGGAATTTCGCCAAAATTGAGCTTGGTGGTTCGGAAAGTCGGTTGAGTATTTTAGCTGGCAATTCTAACTTCAATTTCAAACCGAAAACCCTGTCAAGAGTAAATAGACTTGTCCGGTTTTGTAGCAAATGAGTTGTCCGCTTTTACTGTTCTTGAATGGAGGGCCATTTGAGAGCAGGAGGTGAGCGGCGGATGTTCGCTTTCCTCGTCAGTGTTTCTTGTACAGGAGTT
>JAPLJY010000068.1 GCA_026388345.1 Deltaproteobacteria bacterium | reverse complement strand
ATCCATCGGCTCGATCAGCTCGATGGTGCAGCCGTCCACCGGGAAAAAGGCGATCTTCGTCTTGATCACATCCGATTCGTACACCTTCTCCAGCGGAATCCCCAGGAGATCCTTAAAAATATGAATCGACTTCTCAATGTTCTCAACCGCCACGCCGATATGCTCAACCTTCTTGATCATGGATCTTCTCCTTTGGTTTATTTCGGGTTGTCTCGCATCACAGCGGGATCGTCCCGTGTTTCTTGCCCGGCCGCAGTTCAACCTTTCCCTTCAACTGCTCAAACGCCCCGATCAGATAGGAGCGCAGCACCTTCGGTTCGATAATGGCATCGATCCACCCCTCTTCGGCAGCCACATAGGGATTCGCAAACTTCTGCCGGTATTCATTCACTTTCTGGACCCTCATCGCCTTGGGATCCTCCGCCCGGGCGATCTCATCCTTGAAGATGATGTTCGCCGCCCCTTCGGGGCCCATGATTGCGATTTCCGCCGTCGTCAGGGCGATCGTAAAATCCGTCCCCACCAGCTTCGACACGGCCATCCCCGACATCGCGCCTCCATAGATCTTCCGGACAATCACCGAAACCCGCGGCACAACAGCCTCGCAATACGCGTATAGGGTCTTGGCACCGTGGCGGATGATCCCGCCGTATTCCTGCTGCTTCCCCGGCAGATAACCGGGGCAGTCCACCAGATTCAGGATCGGAATGTTGAAGGCGTCGCAAAACCGGATGAAGCGCGCCGACTTGTCCGAGGCGTCGATATCCAGGCTCCCGGCGCTGACCATCGGCTGGTTGGCGATCACCCCGATGCTCGCACCGTTGAGGCGGATGAAGCCGATAATGATGTTCTTGGCGAAATCCTCCTGGATTTCGAAAAAGTCATTGTGGTCCGCCACCTGGCGGATGATCCGCTTCATATCGTACGCCCGTTGCGGACTGTCCGGAATGATCCCCTCGATCTCATCCGTCAGCCGGTTCGGATCGTCGGGGGAGGAAACCGCGGGGGGCGCCTCCCGGTAGTTGGAGGGCAGAAAGCTCAACAGTTTTTTCGCCTGCTCGAAACATGCCTGCTCGCTCTCGGCCACAAGATGCGCGACGCCGCTCTTCTGGCTGTGGACCTTGGCGCCCCCAAGCTCCTCCGCCGTCACCTCTTCCCCGGTCACTGCCTTGATCACGTTTGGTCCTGTTATGTGCATTTTGCTGATCCCATCCACCATGAATACAAAATCGCACAGGGCCGGCGAATAAACAGCCCCGCCGGCGCAGGGACCCAGGATCAGCGAAAACTGCGGAACAATCCCGGATGCCAGCGTATTGCGGTAGAAGATGGAGCCGTACTGGCCCAGCCCCTCCTGAATCCGGGCGCCGCCGGAATCGCTCAGCCCGATGATCGGGGCGCCGACCTTGATCGCCAGATCCATTACATGGCAGATCTTGCTCGCGTGCGCCTTCCCCAGCGATCCCCCCATGACCGTAAAATCCTGTGAATAGAGATAGACCAGCCGCCCGGCGATCCTGCCCGAACCGGTGACCACCCCGTCTCCGTAAAACTTCTCCTTATCCATGCCGAATTTGCTGGTCTGATGGGTGACGAACATCTCGATCTCCATGAAACTGCCCGGGTCCACCAGCTGATCGATCCGCTCCCTCGCGCTGAGCTTCCCGCGTTCGTGCTGCTTGTCGATCTGCTTCTGTCCACCCCCCAGGCGCGCAAGGTCTCCCTTTGCCTTCAACTCTTCATTCTTCTCTTTCAAGATTCAAATCCCCCTATGGTCTTCGTTGCCCAAAGTCCGGTATCAGCGGCGCCTCACACCGGCCGTTCCAGCCCCTTGACGACCTGCGACCGGATCAGCCTCGGCAGCAGCATGTGATGGTGGGGGCAGATCGACCGCGGGTTCTGGTAGATGCCGCCGGCAAAGGCCACCATGTAGCGGCGGATCTCCCCGAAGCGGACCACCTCGTCGACAAAACCCTTCTTCGCGCAGTAGATCGGCTTCGACGTCTCCTCGTAGTGCCTCACCATCTCGTTCATCTTGTCGATCACCGGCCCCAGCGGCTTGCCCGCATCCTTCTCCTTCACCAGACGCCTTGCATAACTGGCCGCCGCCGCCGTCTCCCCGTGCATCACGTTGATCTCCGTCGCCGGCGTCCCCAGCGTGAAGGCGTTGTTGTTGTTGGCCGTCGGACCCCCCATCACGTAGTGTGCCGCCGCCGTCCCCTTCCGGAGAACAACCAGCATCATCGGCAGGTTCGTTTGTTCGATCGAATAGATGAGTGACTGTCCCAGTCCCAGCAATTCCGCCTTCTCCGCCGTATCCCCGACGTCGATTCCCGACGTATCCTGGAGCCAGAGGATCGGGACGCGGTCCCGGCCGCACTGCGTCACGAACTCGTTCATCTTGATGAGCCCCTGCCGGTAGAGCTTGCCGCCCACCCCAATGTATTCGTTGGTGTATTCCGGATAGTTCGGCAGCAGACCGTGCCGGTTCCCGATCACCCCCATCAGGAATCCGTCCACCTTCACCAGCCCCGTATAGACCTCCGGACCGTAACCCGGACGAAATTCCATGTGCTCCGAATTGTCCACCAGCCGCGCCAGCACGTTGTCGAAGTCGTAGCCCGCCTTCGGATTGACCGGGACGATCGAGACAATCTCCATCGGAGAATATTTCGGCTCTGCAGGCGGCGCCACCCTGAAAAACCGCGGATTGTAGGCGGGCATATCCGCCATGTATCCCTTCAGCGCGTCGAGAACCTCGGTCTCCTTTTCAAAAACGGCGGTGAAAAATCCGGTGGAGTCGTAATGGATCTTCACGCTCCCGGGAGGAACGGCCTTGAAGTGGCGCGTCGCCGCGATCAGTTCTTCGGCGCTCTCCTCATCAAAGTACCCCTTGGGGCTCATGCCGCT
>JAPLJY010000080.1 GCA_026388345.1 Deltaproteobacteria bacterium | reverse complement strand
TTTCCTCATCTCTTCCCAGTTCATGCTTTGCTCATGATCCCGACGCAACTGATCGATTAACCTTACCAATTCGTCGGTGTCTGCTGCTATCTTGGCCTTGAGGAAATAGGTTTTCCCATCCCATTTCTCTTCGATAATGACTGTCATCACAATACCTGTGGTGAAGGATGAGATTTGGTCTTTGGTCAATTCGAAATTTTTCACCGTCGTCTCGCTGACAATGTATGTCCCCAATTCCTCAAGGAGCAGTCTTTTGACTTGCTCGAGGGCAATGGTTCTGGCGGACAATTTACTGTCCGCTTCGCCCGCCTGATAGTTATATTCTTTCATATAGGTTACCACTTTCGCGGAGGTCGTCGTGGCGAACAGCAAAAAAAACATACTGAAAACGAGAAAACAACTAATGTTCCTATGTACACTTCTCATTCCCATTCTCATCCCCTCCTTCTTCCGGATAGGTATAAAACCTCTTCCGACATGCTGATCTGCAATAAAAAACCCCGCTCCTATTAGAAACGGGGTTCTGTCAGCCATTCCATATTCCCCTCCAGCGTGGTTACACGGGATAGAACTCTGTCAACTGCCATTATGTTGCGAGTTTTATTATCACGATTTGCATTCGAAATCTACTACATCGATAAAATTTTTCACCTCATTGACTTCAGGAAACTGTCAATGAAAAAGTCCCCATAAAAATTTTCAAGATCGCCATCCGCCCCCATCCTGGTCGGAGGGATCACCAAGATCCACCGGATCTTCCATCGTCTGGAGCACGTACATCGGAAAGCGGCCGAAGTTCTTGGCGAGGGGCATCTCTCCGACGTACTCACAGGGGCAGTCCTTCAGGTCCATGGCTGCGGCGAGGGCGGCGAAGGCTTGGCTGACGTAGATCTTGCCTGGCGGCGTGATGGGCTCGATTCGGGCGGCGTTGTTGACATGGGTGCCAAAGCAGGTCCGGTGCCCCGTGACAGGGTCCCGTCCGACGTATACCGGGCCCGTATGGAGGGCGACGCGAAGATTCAGATCCGGGGGCAGGCCAAGGCTGGCCCAATCCGTGTGGCCGACTCGTTCCACCAGCGCCCTGCTAAAGCAGATCGCATCCTGGGCTTTCCGGAAGACCATGAAGAGGCCGTCGCCCCAAGTGTTCTTCATAGCTGGACGGACCTTGAGCTCCGCTTCCAGGGCTCCAATCGCCCCAAGGAAATGGGCAACGAAGGGGGGCACTTGGCGTTCCTGGAGCTGACTGAAATGCACGACGTCTGCGAAGAGCATGACCATGACCCGGGACTTGAGTCCGTCGCGGAGTGCTGGCACACTCCTTGCGCGGCGGCGATGCTTCGGGTTATCGATGATCCCGGACTCCAGTTCACGGAGATCGATGATTTCCGGCGAGTGGCCGAGCTCCTTCCACTGGGCCAGGATCCTGGAAATGCTGCCCGCGGCCTCACTGGGCTGGCCGTCCCAAACGACGAGAGTCTTCAGTTCGCAGCGCAGCTGGTGGGCCCGGATCAAGCCCAGCCCGAGGAGGAGCTGATTGGCATAGGAGAAGACCACGCTGCCCTCATCCAGGCGCTGGGGGCTGGCCAGGACCACCCTCCGGGCCTTTTCAAGCACGTGGTCAAAGCGGCTGGTCCAATCCATGTCCTCACGGATGGCCACACTATCAACCAGGAACTCATCCCGGCCATAGGGCAGGACTACGTGGCTTTCACCACCGAGGGCTTGCACCGCCTCGTGGAAGAGGATGGGAGCTCCACAGGCGGCAGTGGCGAAGCCCGCCTCAACATGAAGGCTGGAAAGACGTTCCCGGATGATTCGGGCAACGGGTTCGGCGAGGGAGGGCGGGAAACGCGGCGACTTGCGGTCTGGATAGTCAATCATGTGGCCCGCGAACACGAGCACCTTGGGGGCGGGAAGGACGGATTCCAGGGTGGTGACGTCCTGATGGAGCAGTTCGAGGATGCTCTGGTTCAAATAGCGGACCTCTGCAACGTCGCCGATCCGCCCTCGCCCTATCTCAGCCATTTCTTGGCAGTAGCCGAACCCCTCGTTGAAGCGGCGCTGAAGCATGGCCGTGATGCCAAGGATAGCCAAATACCAGAAAGGATCTGTGCCATCCGCCCGTGCCCGTTGCAGCAGGTCCTGGGCACCCAGTTCTACCAGGGTCGCCAGCTCAGAGGCGGTATCGGCAAAGCCCAATTCCAGGGCCAGCCATGCCGCGTGGATGCCACTCCATACGCCCCGGCTGCTGCGATAGGCCTCGTCGTAAAGTTGGAAGGCGCGCAGAAAACACTTCCGGAGCATCCCCGGATCCTTCGCTCGTTCGCCATAGTCCCGGTAGGCCCGAGCCAGAGGCGCAAGGGTTCCCTGGTCCCGATGGCCTTCCCGCAGAAGCTGGGTCAGCACCGTCAGGGCCTCTCCCAGAGCGCCGGTGCGGATCAGGGATAGGGCCTGGAGCTGGCGCAGGGGAACATCTTCCGGAAAGTCCAGTCGGGCCCGTCTCACCAAGTCGTAAGCGAAGATGGGTTCGCCCTGTTTTAGCAAGGTCTCGATATCCAGGCGCACCTGCAGGAGATCCCTTTCAGGGGTGCGGGGCAGCTCGATGTGGACACCGGCTCCCAGCAGGGCTTCCAGATTCTCCCGGGCCGCGGCCAGTGTAAGAGTCTTCTGCACATTGGTCAGGGCTTCAAAAGGCAGACCCTGGCGACGTATTTGCCACAGCTCATCGGGGTACTGGCGCACCAGATCCCGGTGCACTTGACCGGCCAGGGTTTCAAGGAGCTCCTGATAGCGGGAAGGGTCCAAGAATTCGGATGTCATGGGATGTATGGCTTTCTGTTGGGGTGAAAATTCGTCAATGTTGTAGCCGCAACTGTTAACATCAATGAGATCAATCACATACGTTTGCCGCTGATCGGGGAAACTAAGCTACCTGTCGGATTTCAAAGGCCCCATCTCCGAGCGGCCTGGGTTGTGGAGTGGATCATCACGACGCTTCCGGGTAATAATCGCGGACGGGAAATAAAGGAGTAATGGTTCAAAGAGCCGAGATTCGGGCCTCATTCCACCCCCCCCCCCCCCCCCCATGCCCGCGATGCCAACTACAAACGTGGAGCTGCAGCCTCGTGAGTGAAGCGAGCATCCCGGATCATGTTTTTGATGCCTTTACGCGTCTCGTTTGATGAAATATTACTTTCGGTTGTAAAGTATAGGGAGGCTGTTTTTGCTTGTCAAGGGGTATTATGCATCGGGTATTATGCATCGAAAAGCAGAGTCTGGCGATGCGTTTGGGAAAGGAAGGTGGAGCGGTGTCCGTCATTTAGAGAAATAGGTTTACCTTTTGGTCGAGTCACTCATAAAGGAGGCATATTTGAGCAAAACTCAGACAAACTTCTCTTGCACGCCTCCTTTTCACGATGCGTTATGACTGGATGTATTGACATGAATATTCATGGTCCCGCCTCTCTGGACCCCCAGTATCTTGTCTGCCGCTTTCATGGCTGAGGAAAAGCTGATGTCGCCGGAGCAGCCATCGCCCCGGACTGTGTCGCCGATCAAATAAAGTCCTTTGATGGTGGAACATTCGATATCAGGTCTGTGGGGCTTTGACTGGGCCGGCGTCAGCACATTGCCGTTCATGACAGGCACAACGATCCTTCTTTCCTGGATGACCCCGGGCATAAAATCCGGAAAAATGGTCGAGATGGTGTCTTTCATCCTCTTTTCCGTCTCCTCGACGGTCTTCCGATCGCCGTCAAAGTGCCAGGGGAGCATGATACTCCAAGTCGAAAGATATTTGCCGGGAGGCGTGAAGGAATCATCGGCGTTCGACTGGAAGCGCGCCCATATGGGGATATCAACGCCGAGTATGCCGGAGCGTATTTTTGTAACGGGCCTGTCTGTAATGAAGTCGATGGTCAGGGCGGAGCTGTTCTCGATATTCTTTGCGTAATCGAGTGTGGCCTCTGGCAGTTGCCGGTTGCCAATCAGGTCCGGTACAAGGGGCAGCCTCGCGGCAAAAATGATGTTTTTGGCTCTGTACGTTGCCCTGCCTGTTTTAACGCCCGTCACCCCGGCGTTTTCCGTCATGATCTTTTCGGCCTTTTCATTGAGATGTATTTCGCCGTTTCTGTCGATGTGCTTTGTAAGCTTTGAGAATATCTGGGCGGAACCGCCTCTGGGCTCACCGACGCCGACCCCGGCCTTAAAGAACCGCTGCAGGAATTCAATGACCTCGCCTGCACTGGCTTTATCAGGCGACGAGCACATGATGGTCATGCCGAGGAACGGCAGGAATGCCTCGACCTCGGGATTCCGAAACGATGCTTTATAAAAATCATGCAGGGTTTTATCATACCACCTGCAAGGATCGGCCTTCTTGATCCTTATCAGCAGAGCGAGAAGCGCCAGCCTTGCGCCGAATGAGAGCATGGGCGTTTTCAAGAACCCTGCAGGGCCTTCGGGTCTCTCCCAGAGCCTGCCCTTGAAGATCAGCTTTGCGTCTTTGGCTTCGGGCAGGAAATCGATTGTTTCGCCGAGCCTTCTGAAGACATCGTTTGCGATGCCCTTGTGCGAAAGCCTGTGGGAATGGGCACCGTATTCCCAGACATAGCCTGCCTCGTCCGTGTATGAGAAGGCCCTGCCGCCTATGGCGTCTGATGCTTCAAGGACGATGACTTTCCGGCCCGCGCAAGCCAGCAGGGCTGCGGCGCTCATTCCGGCGTAACCCGCTCCGATGATGATTGCATCCGCCATAAAGAATGTCGGCATGGGTTAAATCATATTGCTCATCTATCGCTGCGGTTGATTACGAATCCTGTCTACTCATCCACCTTCACCATCTCCGTCGTCACCGTGCCGTTATTCACCCTCACCAACACGATATGGTAGACCGGTTCCCCGGGAAAGCCGAGTCTGACCAGGGGCGCACCTGCCCCGGCGGTAATGATGGAGGGAACACCCTTGATTTCATCCCGGGCGTAGAGATGGACATGGAAATAAAAAGCCACCTTGACCCCATTTTCAGCGAGAGCATTTTCAAGCTCTGCCGCCCCATCGCTGAAAGTATGCCAGCTCCAGCCCTTTGTTTTCGGCGGGACATGCATGGCAACAAAGGAATTTCCCCTCTTTGCGGCCAGTTGGCTGCCAAGATAGCTCAGTTCCGGGATTTTCAGGGCATAGTTTGCGTTGTCAACGGCGATCACTCTCAGTTTCAGCCTGGCACTGTCGAGTGAAAAATTGGACGGACCGATTTTCTCCGCAAACACCTTCCGATTCTCATGGTTGCCCATCACCACAAAGAGGGGCACATCGGGGACGCTTCCATCGACCAGGTCGAGGAAATGATCGGTCTCCTTATCGCTCCCATTGTCGGAATAATCGCCACCATGAAGGATAAAGAGCGGGTTATAGGCCTTGGCCAAAGCCAGCGCTTTTTTAAATATGCCGTCGTTACCCCTGCTGTCGCCGAGTACGACGAACGTAAAATCAGCTGGTGAAACATGCTCGATTCCAGCCTGGAACTTTACCAGGGACCGTTCATAAAGGCTTGCAGCGTGGGCATTGGCGGTCCAGACAAGAAACAGCGCGGCTACGGACAATATGATGCGGGAAAGCTTGTCTATTTTAGGCATACGCCCCGTTTATATCTCTTTTTCTGAGGAAACAACATCAATGATTACGTAAGTCACAGACTTATCTTTACCGATGCGGTCGCATATAGACTCCTTGCAAACGTGCCGGTATGAAGAGCTACTGCATCGGCGAGTAGGCGGTCGGGCGCATGATCGTGTTTGTGACGCGGGCGACGATGGCTCCGTCCTTCTCCGTCTCTGCGAACGCCTTTACCCGCTCCGGGTCGGCCCTGAAACCGGCCCACGCTTTGTCGCGCTGCGCCATGTCGTCGAAGGCGAGAATGTAAGTGAGACGGTTAGTGGCGCCAACCTCGTCCGTCCAGAAGCCGACCACCTTCATTCCGTATTTCTCGAAATATCCCAACGTAATCTTGGCAAAGCGTTCGTTGAGGGCCGGGAGTTTGCCGGTAATGGCATCATAGATACGTAATTCGTAGATCATTTCTTCCTCCTTGATTAGTCGCTGTGTATCATACTTATTTCGTCAGGCCGACGCCTGCTGCATAGGCCTTTTCCAGGATCGCCGTGTTTCCCCTTGCATCATCCTCACTCATCATGCCTCCGGCCACGATGCGCTCCTGAACCTTAAAGCCGAGAAAGCTGAGAACGCCTTCGTTAAGATCGAAATTGGAAGCGAACATAGATGTATCCGGCTGTCCCTGAGAAAAGACGGTAACAGTCTTCTTTCCTTTGAGCTTGTTTCGGAAGTTTCCCGGCTGGCCGACCTTGAGATAAAGGAAGGCGAATAGCCGGTCGATAAAGGTTTTTGTCTGTCCGGTCACTTGGAACATATAGATAGGGGTGCCAATGACAACGGCATCAGCGCTGTATATCTCATCATAAAGCGGCGACATGTCATCTTTCTGGACACACTTTCCCTCCGGGGTCTGGCATTTGTAACATGCCTGGCAGCCGCGGATGCCAAGCTGATTAAGGTTAAAGACCTTTGTCTCAGCACCGGCCTCCCGTGCTCCGCGAAGGACCTCATTCACGATTGTTGTTGTATTTCCCTTTTTCCTCGGACTCCCAATAAAGCCGACAACCTTCATGATTCGCCTCCTGCAATTTTGATTTTGTTCTTTACTAATACGCACTTTGACTCCCCTCTTTATTGAAGCGACACATACCCGCTTCCTTCACGCTCGAGAAATGCTGTAAATTGCTTCTGCGTGACATCCTCCAATTTTCATACCGGTTTCGCAAAACCGTCAGCGAGGCTCTTCTCCAGGCAGCGGCGGATATCGCCGAAATCATCGTAGCGAATACATGGCGTACTGTTGTCCTTTAATTTTTCGTAGAGGATATCCTTGGCGAAGATCTGATCGGCCGTCCGGGCGGCGCAGAAGTCGGAATGTCCGTCGCCGACGTAGATGATGCGGTCATAGTCCGACCGGAAGCGGTCGAGGAGGGAACGCTTGCAGGTCCCGCAGCGGCCGCACTCCTCGCTCGCCGGGGGAAAGTCAAACTCGATCCGGTCGTCCTCCCGAAAGACAAGGCGGTTGGAGAAGAATTCAATGTCGAGACCGTGTTTCTCGAGGATTGCCTCGATATAGGCGTCAAGACCGTCGGAGACGATCTTGAGGTCGATCTTCCGCCCCCGGCAGAAGCTTAGGAATTCCGGAAAGAGGGGATCGAGCCGTTCGTGCTGCAGGATGAAGTCCAGCACCTGCGGCCGGTTCGTCCGGATCAGGGGTGCGATCCTGCCGTAAGCCGCCCGGGAACCGACCTCCCCCGCCGCGTAGGCGCGGTCGATCGCCTCCCAGTCGCCGGCGAAATGGTCCAGGATCTCGTTGCACATATCCACCCGGCAGACCGTGCCGTCGAAATCGCAGACGACCAGCAGCCGCTCATCCGGACAATCCCCGACCCGTCCTGGTGCAGCAACATGATTATCCGTCATTATCGCTATCTTCCGTCTTTTTCCTGAAATATTTTACGAGGACATTCACCCCTACCATAATCAGGAGGACAGGAAGAAGAAAGGTGGCGATGGCGTAGATCTTTACCTCGAAATTCTTCGAGATGAGGAAAATCAAGCCGACGCACCCGATGATCCAGCCGCCGAGGTCCCGGCCCCGCTGGATCAGGGTCCCTACGGCAATGATGATCAGAAGAACCGGCCAGCTCTGGGCAAAGGCCCAGACGCCCATCTCGCTCAGGATGATCAGGATCCCGAGACCGATCATGATCATACCGCCCGTCAGGATGCTCCTCTTGTTGCGCGTCTCCATAACGATACGACCACCTCGCTGTGTGGTTTTTTTACCCGTTGCGTTGCCGGCTGCCCGAACCCGTCCGACCCGATTTACATCTTCTCCGCCAATTTCAGGAACGGTTTGAACAGATCGAGCGGGATGGGGAAGGCTATCGTCGAATTGTTCTCCGCCGCGATCTGGTTCAAGGTCTGGAGATAGCGGAGCTGCAGCGACATCGGCTGCGTCTCCATCAGGGCCGCCGCCTCGATCAGTTTCTGGGCGGCCTGGAATTCGCCTTCCGCATTGATCACCTTTGCCCGCCGCTCTCTCTCCGCTTCCGCCTGCTTGGCAATGGCCCGTTTCATCTCCTCGGGCAGGTCGATCTGTTTGACCTCGACGTGGGAGACCTTGATCCCCCAAGGCTCGGTGCTCCGGTCCAGGATCTCCTGGAGCTGCAGGTTGATCTTCTCCCGCTCGGACAGAATTTCGTCCAATTCCATCTGGCCGCAGACGCTCCGGAGTGTCGTCTGGGAGAGCTGCGATGTGGCGTAGAGGTAATTCTCCACATCGATCACGGCGGCGTTTGCGTCCATGACCCGGAAATAGACCACGGCGTTAACCTTGATCGAAACGTTGTCCCGCGTGATGACGTCCTGCGGAGGGATATCCATCGTGATCGTCCGCATGTCGATTCGGACCATCTTATCGACGATGGGGATCAGGATGATGAGCCCGGGGCCTTTCGTGGCGATGACCCTCCCCAGGCGGAAGATGACGGCCCGTTCGTATTCGTTGAGGATCCGGATGGCCGACGCGAGGAACATGACGACCAGAACAACTATGACGATGACTGGGTACATACCTGACATGACTGACCTCCTTTTATTTTTCGATGGGTTCTATCCTGACTTTCAGATGCTCCACACGGATCACCCGTATTTTGGACCCCTTGGTAACGGGAACATCGCTCTCCGCATTCCAGTGCTCCCCGTGAATCAGGACCTTTCCCGCCTCGTGGATATCGGTTATTGCCAAGCCCTCTTCGCCCTCCATCCCCTCTTGGCCTCCCTGCCGCGGCCGGAGTTGCGCCTTGACGGCGATTGCAATCACGGCGATGAAGAAAAGCGAGGTGATCGACACCGCCGGGATGAGGACGCCCCAGGAGATCTGGAGGGAGGGATCGGGGCTTTGGAATAGCATCAGCGACCCGATGACGAGCGAGATGACGCCCCCGACGGCGAGGATTCCGTGGCTGACCACCTTGAGCTCGGCAATGAACAGGATGATGGCAAAGAGGATCAGCGCGATCCCCGCGTAGTTCACCGGAAGCGTCTGCATCGCGAAGAAGGCCATGATCAGGGAGATCCCCCCGATCACGCCGGGGAGGACGCTCCCCGGATTGGAAAACTCGAAGTAGAGGCCGGCAAGGCCGATCAGCAGAAGAATATAAGCGATGTTCGGATCGCTGAGCGCGGCGAGGACCTTCTGCCGCGTGCCCATGATCTTTTCATTGAGAATGGCGCCCTTCGTCTTCAGGACCTTCTTCCCCGCCGCCAGCGAGATCTCCCGGCCATCCAACTGTTCGATGAGCCGGTTCAGATCCGTCGCAACAAAGTCGATCACCTTCAGACGGAGGGCCTCTTCGGCGGTGATCGATTCGCTCTTCCGGACGGCCTTCTCGACCCAGTCTTCATTCCGCGCCCTTTTGTTGGCGATTCCCCGGACGTAGGCAACGGCGTCGTTTTCCACCTTCCGGCTCATCGTCTTGTCCATGCCGCCGCCGATCCCCAGGGCAACGGGATGGGCCGCGCCGATGTTCGTCCCCGGCGCCATCGCCGCGATGTGGGCCGCCACGGTAATGATCACCCCGGCAGAGGCCGCCCTCGCCCCGGAGGGGGCGACGTAGACGATGACGGGTACGGGTGCGTTCAGGATCCCCTTGGCGATGTCCCGCATGGCCAGATCCAGGCCGCCCGGGGTATCCAGACGGAGGATCAGACCTTCCGCGCCGCTCTTGGCGGCCTCGCCGATGCTCTGGACGATGTATTCGGCGATGGGCGGCGTGATGGCGGCGCTGACCGTGATCACGTCGAAGACCGGAGCCTTGTCCGCCGCCGGCAGATTCTGCCCGGACAGCAGGACGCCGATGAGCAGTGCGGCCGTCACCGCGGCCGTGCGAACGATTCTTCGCGACAGGTTTCTCTTCATTTCACAGGACCTTCCTTCCATAAACTACCCGGCTGCCAGCAGCGGGGTATTGGATGTCATTCCGTGCTTGACACGGAATCCAGTTTCTTTTCCTGGATTCCCGCTTTCTCGGGAATGACATGAGCGAGGCAAGCATCGGGGAACGGACCAAAAGAGATTCATCCATGTCATGTCCCTTCCCGGAGCACCTTCATGATCGTCCGGACATCCTCCCAGACCTGTTTTTTCGCCCCGGGATTCCGCAGCAGGTAGGCCGGGTGATAGGTCGGCATCAGGGGTATCCCCTGATAGCTGTGGAACCGCCCGCGCAGGACGGTGATGGGCGCCTCCGATTTCAGCAGGGTATGCGCCGCAAAGCTTCCGAGGGCGCAGATTACCCGGGGACGGATCGCCTCGAGCTGCCGGATCAGAAACGGTTCACAGGCGGAGATCTCCTCCGGCTGTGGATTCCGGTTCCCCGGCGGGCGGCACTTGATGATGTTGCAGATGTAGACCTCCTCGCGTTTCAGCCCCATCGCAACGATGATCTTCGTGAGCAACTGCCCCGCGCGGCCGACAAACGGCCTTCCCTGGGCGTCCTCATCCGCCCCGGGCGCCTCACCGACAAAGACCAGCTCCGCATGGGGATTCCCCTCGCCGAAAACGAGCCTGTGACGGAGGTCGCCGAGGGGACAGCGCCGGCAGTCTCCTAATTCCGTCCGGACCGCTTCCAGACCGGAGGGATTCCCGCCGATCGAGGCCGCCGGTGTCGGCTCCGGAGCATCAGTCGCCGCAATATCCAACCTTCCCGAGGAGAGATAGGAGATGGGTTTCCCCAACTCCCCGTCCACGCGCAGTCTCTCCGTGAGCGACCGAACCAGCCCGAGGAGTTCTTCCCGGGGTTGCGCCTCAGCGTCCATCCCGAATCCCTCTGCTTTCCCGGATCTTCTTCACCCGGTCGAGGATGACGCCGGCCACATCCCGCTTGTCCATCAGCGGAAACGATTCCACCCCCTCCCGGTCCAAAATGTGGATCACGTTCGTATCGCCTTGGAAGCCGGCCCCGGGTTCGGTGACGTCGTTGGCCACGATGAAATCCATCCCCTTTTCGATGAGCTTTGTCCGGGCATGTTCGATCAGGTGTTCCGATTCCATCGCGAACCCGACCACGATACGGTCGCCCTTCCGGCGGGCGATCTCGGAGAGGATGTCCGGGGTCCGCTCCAGGTGGATGGTCAGGGGGCCTTCCCCCTTCTTGATCTTCTCCGGTTCGCAGAACTCGGGCCGGTAATCGGCCACCGCGGCGGCCTTGATCACCACCGTGGTCTCCTCCAGGCGGTCCAGAACGGCGTCCCGCATCTCGACGGCCGTCCCGACCGGAACGAACGTGACGCCCTGCGGAACGGCCAGCGCAGTGGGACCGCTGACCAGCGTCACGGTCGCTCCCCGCCGCCTTGCCGTCACGGCCAGCGCGTACCCCATCTTTCCGGAGGAGTAGTTGCTGATGAACCGTACCGGATCGAAGGGCTCCTGCGTCGGTCCGGCCGTCACAAGGATCCGTTCGTCCTGGAGATCCTTCACCGTCAGAATCGACTCGATCTCCTCCGCGATCTCCAGCGGCTCGGCAAGCCGTCCCCGCCCTTCGGCCCGGCAGGCCAGTTCGCCGTATCCCGGCTCCAGAACGGCATGGCCGCGGGAAACCAGCCCGGTAAGGTTGTCCTGAACAATTTTATTTGCATACATCTTTGCGTTCATCGCCGGACAGATGAGAACGGGCGCCTCCGTGGCCAGCAGGACCGTGGTCAGGAGGTCGTCGGCGAGACCCGCGGCCATCTTGCCGATGATGTTTGCCGTCGCGGGTGCGATGACGACCAGTTCGGCGAATTCGGCAAGCGCGATGTGGCCGATTTCGAACTCCCCCGGTACCCAAAACAGGTCCGTTGCGACCGGATTTCCCGACAGGGTCTCGAAGGTAAGCGGCGTGACGAACTTGCAGGCATGGTCGGTCATGACAACCCGGACCTTCGCCCCGCGCCGGACCAGCTCCCGGACCAGCTCCGCTGCCTTGTAGGCGGCAATGCCGCCGGTTACGCCCAGAACGACTTTTCTGTCCTTCAGCATTTCAGGGGTCCCCTCACAAGTGATGATAACTTATAGCAAGGATGCCTCACAAGATCAAGGAATTCATGGCTCCCCGCCGGTGATGGTTTTTCGCCTTGCAATGCATCCGCAAAGTGGCTATACCGCATCCAGTTCATCGAGGAGGAAGGCAGGCCATGCAAAAGAGATTCTGGTATATCGTCGGTTGTCTCGTCCTGCTGCTCGCGGGAGGAGGCGGGTGGTTTTTTTTCAACATCGGGGAGAGAGGCAAACCTGTCGTGGAGATCGGCGCAGATTCTGCCGTCATCGGCCTTCGGAAGGACCTGACTGTCACCTTTTCCGATTCCGGCCGGGGTCTTGGCCATACGGAAATCGTGATCACCCAGGACAACCAACCCCGTGTTCTCTCCACCATCGACTACCCGGAGGCGGGCGTCAGTCGCAAGGCGATTTCGGTCACCGTGGACGCCGCTGCCCTGAAACTCCACGACGGACCGGCCATCCTGACCCTCACCGCCGTCGATCACTCCCTTTGGAAGAACCAGATCACGGTGACGCGCCCGGTCACGATCGATTCCCTGCCGCCCCAGATCTTCCAGCTCAATACGCAGAACCACATCAATCCCGGAGGAACCTGCGTCGTCGCCTATCGCCTGTCGGAGGCGGCCCTTCGGACGGGCGTCCAGGTCGGCAACCTCTTCTATCCCGCCTATCCGGTCACGCTGGCCGGAAAACCCGGTTATGCGGCCTACTTCGCCCTTCCGCTGGAGGCGACCTCCGGGGTCCCGCAGATCCGCATCCTGGCGCGGGATCAGGCCGGAAACGAGACCGCAAGCGGCATCCCCGCCCTGATCCAGAAGCGGAAGTTCCGCAGCGACAAGATGGTCCTTACGGACAGCTTTCTCGGGCAGAAGATGCCCGAATTCCAGGCGTCGATCCCTGATCTGCGGGGGAAAACGCCCATCGAAACCTTTATCTATGTGAACACCATGCTTCGCGCCGACAATCTCAAAACGATTCAGTCCGCCTGTCTGAAATCGGAACCCCGGCCGCTCTGGCAGGACACCTTTCTCCGAATGAAAAACGCCGCCCCCATGGCCCTCTTCGGCGATAGCCGGACCTATTTCTATGGCGGAAAGCCGGTGGGTGAAAGCCTCCACATCGGCGTCGATCTCGCATCCCTCGTCCATGCCCCGATCGAGGCCGCCAACAACGGCATCGTCCGTTTCACCGGACCTCTTGGAATCTATGGAAACGCCGTCGTCATCGACCACGGGATGGGCCTCTCGACCCTCTATGCCCACATGAGCGGCATCCAGGTCAAGCCGGACCAGACCGTAAAGCGGGGAGAGGTCATCGGCCTGTCCGGTGCGACGGGTCTTGCCGGCGGGGATCACCTCCACTTCGGCGTGGCGGTCCGCGGCCAGTTTGTCGATCCCCGGGAATGGTGGGATCCCCACTGGATCGCCGACAATGTAGCGAAGAAGCTGGAGGTCAGTTATTAAGATTTCCCGATGTCGCGGTGGGATATATTCACAAAATAGCCTTTGTCTTCAAAGTAGGCGCCCAGGAGATTGGCCATGACGACGGAGCGGTGATGGCCGCCGGTGCAGCCGAGGGCAATGTTGAAACGGGACTTGCCCTCCTTCTCGTAGAGGGGGATCAGAAACGCCATCAGATCGAACAATTTCGCGACAAAGGTCCGGCTGTCTTCCGATTCCAGCACATAATCGCGCACCCGGCTGTCATGGCCGTTGAAGCGGCGCAACTCCTCCACGAAATGGGGATTGGGCAGGAAACGGACGTCCATGACCATGTCGGCGTCGGCCGGCAGCCCGTAGCGGTATCCGAACGAGGTCACATGGATCACAAGACGTCTCCCCGAAGTCGATCCAAGGAAATGTTGCTGAACGATATCCTTGAGCTGATGGACGTTGCAGGAGGTGGTGTCGACGACCTTATCGGCCATCTGCTTCAACGAGGCAAGTTTTGCCCTCTCCAGGCGGATGCCGTCCATGAGGGAACCGCGCGGCGCGAGGGGATGCGACCTCCTCGTCTCGCTGAAACGTTGCAGGATCGCCTCGTCGGCGGCATCGAAAAAGAGGATCTCGATCTTATAGCCTTTTTCCTTGAGCCGGGTGAAGATCCGCGGGTATTTTTCCAGTAATCCCCGCTCCCTGAGATCCATGACCATCGCAACCTTTGCGATCTCTTTGGCCGGGTCGGACTGAATCTCCAGAAACTTCGGCAGGAGAACCACCGGCAGGTTGTCGACACAGAAAAAACCGATGTCCTCCAGCGCCCGCAGGGCGGTGCTCTTGCCGGAACCGGACAGCCCCGTGATGATCACCACGCGCAACTGCTTCATCCCGTCCCTCCTCGACCGGATCCGCACACCCTCTTTCGCAACCGTGCGCATCCGGGAATATACCCCCCGGTTTCTTCCCGATCAGAACGCTACGCCGTCAGCCGATCGCGGACGCAATGGAGCAAACGATCGGCCGTCCGCCGGGAATCAACATCCGCCGCGACATCCTTGCAGGGGATTGAAACGCCCGCAAACTCCCGAAACACATCCCTTCCGGCATCTTCGTCCCTTCCGGATGCACGGATGAGACGGATGATCACGTCCACGCGGGTTTGTCCGAGAAGTCTTTCCCCTCCCAGCAGCTCTTCCGCCCGCAGAATTCCCCTTCCCCGCACGGCAATCCAACCCCGCGTTCTCTCATGGCCCCGGCCGTAAAGGGCATCCCCTCTTCCTTCCAGGATAACGGCATCGTCCGCCACCCAGCGGTTGCCCGAATGCATGAGAGAGAGACCGGAGGCGGTCTTGCCGATTCCGCTTTCGCCCATAAGCAGGACCCCCCGGCCCAAAACCCGGACGAGCACGCCGTGGACCATAACCCTTTGTTCGCCCATCTCACGGAGCAGCCCGATCAGACGGCTGTGGATCAGAGAATGGTCGTAGCGTGATGCGAATACGGGCGTCCCCGTCCATTCGGAATACTTCTGCAAATCATAGGGTATTTCCTGATCCGATATGGCGACACAGGAGATGTTCCGGAAGGTTACATGGGAAAGGCGCCCGCTTTGTACGTTGCAGAAATTCCTCTCCGCCACAGCCGGCGGAAAGAGCAGGATGGCATGAGGAGGTGTTGCTTTCGGGATCCGGCCGTTTGCCTCAACGGGATACCGGAACACATGCTTCACGGGCCTGGAACTGCCGGCCGGTCCCGCGACTTGCGTGATCCCCAGCCTTGCCCCGCACGCCAGGACCTCCTTCACGGTAACGGGTCGCATGAGAACCTTCCCCTCTCCAAACTCCGCTCAACACTCGTCGTCTTTTTCGGCGATGCTCCGGAAAAGATCCTCATGCATCTTAGCGTTTAGAAGATTTTTCCGGAAGTTCGGATCCTTCAGCATTCGGGAAATCTTTGCCAGGGCCTTGAGATGCTGGCCCGCCGAATTCTCCGGCGCCATCAGCAGAAAAAAGAGATGCACGGGCCTTCCGTCCATCGCCTCGAACTCGATCCCCTCCCGGCTCCTGCCGAAGGAGACCACCATCTCATCGAGTCCATGGACTTTGCCGTGGGGAATGGCGATCCCGTCCCCGATACCGGTGCTCCCCAACCTTTCCCTTTCCAGGAGAACATGGAGCATCGCATCGGGATTTACTTTGATCTTTCCCTTCGCAAACACACCAGCCAGTTCCGCAAGGGCGTCGTGTTTGTTCCGGGCCTTCATCTCCTCAAGAACAAACTCCCTCCGGAGCATCTCCGTAATTTTCATGCATGCATCCTCAAACCTCACCGGCCGATCTCCAACAGTGCAAATTTTCCATCCTCGCGCCGATAGATCACATTGACATCTTCGGTAGAAGAATCGCGATAGATCACAAATCGGTTCTTCGTGGTTTCCATTTCCAGGACTGCGTCATCGATGGACATCGGTTTCAATACCATTTTGCGCGTCTCAACCACTTTGGCATCGGTCGAGTCCTCGCCCTCTTCGGCCACGGAATCTCCGCCGAATTCTCCGCTTCGGGAAGGATTGGTCTTGAAACCGCGGACCCGTTCCTTTCTTTTCTTGAGCTGCCGTTCGATCTTTTCGATGGCGTTGTCGATGGCCAGGTGCATATCCTTTTCTTCTTCCTTGCTGTTGATGTTCAACCCGTTGGCCATCAGGTTGATCTCCGCCGTATTGCGGAATTTTTCGACCGAGAGGATGACCCGGGCATCCACCGGATTATCGATATATTTCTTCAGTTTTTCCAGTCTCTCCTCCACATATTCCTTCTGCCAGTTTTCCCCTTCCGCATTCCTGAATGTCACGGAAATCTTCATGATCGGTTCCTCCCGTTTCTAATTTCACCCTCCCGACGATGTTTAAGCCGGGCGGTGCGCCGGATCGGCAAAGCGGCGGACTATACGGATATCGATTCGCCTTGTCAATGTTTTTTAAAAATATTTTTTTCGTCTCGATGAGGGTAGAACTCCCATCATATCCCTGTATTTTGCGATCGTCCGCCTCGCAATGGTTATCCCCGAGACCCCAAGACGTCTGACGATTTCCTGATCGCTGAAGGGTTTGTGCGGATCTTCCTCGCCGATGATCTTCCGGATATCATCCTGCACGCTCTTGGAGGAGACGTTGTCGCTGCCGGTCTTGTGGATGCCGCTGCCGAAAAAGTACTTCAGTTCGAAGAGACCCCGCGGAGTATGCATATATTTGTTCGTCACCACCCGGCTGATCGTGGATTCGTGCATCTCCACGTCATCGGCGATATCCCGCAGGATCAGCGGTTTCAGAGAACCGATCCCCCGGTCGAAATAATCCTTCTGAAACTGGACGATGCTCTCGGAAACCCTGTAGATCGTCTTTTGACGCTGCTGAATGCTCTTGATGAGCCAGGTCGCCGACTGCACCCGTTCCTTGATGTATCTCTTTCCGTTTTCCCTCTTCGCCCCGTCTGTCATCCCGCCCATGATTTCGCGGTAAAAATTGCTGATCCGGAGTCTGGGAAGACCGTCGTCGTTGAGGACGATCTTGTAATCATCACCGCTCTTGAAGACATAGACATCGGGAACGATCGCCTGGATGCGTTCCTCGTTGTAGACGCTTCCCGGGTGGGGGTCCATATGGATGATGATCACGACCGCCGCCAGAATATCTTCGATGGGCGCCTTCAATTTCCGGGCAATATGGGCATAGTTCCTGATTTCCAGGTCCCGGAGATGATCGAGGATGATCCGTTCCACAAGGGAGCGCGCACTCCCTGTCATCTTCGCCTGGATGAGCAGGCACTCTCGCAGATCGCGGGCGGCAATCCCGACGGGATCGAATTCCTGAACTTTTTTCAACACCTCTTCGACAAAGTCGGACGCCACCTTCTCCTGGACGGCAATCTCATCCGGCGTGGCGACCAGATAGCCGTTATGATCCAGGTTGCCGATGATCTGTTCGCCGATCCGGTACTCATCCTCGCTGAACCGGGAAAGACGGAGCTGCCACATCAAATGATCCGTAAGCGATGATTTCGCCACGAGGAGATTGTCCCACGAAGGGGCGGTCCCCTCCTTCCGGTCATAGGTGACCCCCATCGGACCATAATCTTCC
>JAPLJY010000256.1 GCA_026388345.1 Deltaproteobacteria bacterium | reverse complement strand
GATTTCCGTATCCCGATCATAGTGTTCTAAGTGTATGGTAATCAGGCGGTCTATCAGGGCGTCCTGGGTCTTGTGGACTCCCGCGTATTCTTCCGGGTTGGAGGTAAAGATCGCCCGGAACTCGGGATGCACGGCCATGTATCCTTCCCCGGAGCGGCGCAGTTTCGGCAGGTTCAGAATCCCCTCGGATAGGACGCTGAGGAGCGCGTTGTTGGCCTCCGGCCGGGAGCGGTTGAACTCGTCATAAATGAGGACCTCCCCGCGCTCACAGGCCGTGGTCAACCGGTTGTCCACCCAGAGGCTTTTCATCTCTTCCTCCGTCTTCAGGACCGAGTGGATATAATTGTCGACAACTTTGTTTTTCCGGTATCCGGAGTCCCTGCCCACCAGATCGGAACTGCCGAATTCATCGTCCCCGTGGACCAGGGTGACGGGCCGTCCCAGTTTGGACGCCACGTGAAAGGCCATGGTCGTCTTTCCCGTTCCTGCCACGCCGGAAAAATGGACGGGATAACCGGCCACCAGGTAGGCCAGGGCCCGCTCCGTGACCTGCTCCACATAGGGAGAAGAAATAAAGCTGTCGCTGGGTTCGGGTTGAACGCTGTCTTCCCCGGCCGATTCGCGCACGGTTGATGTGCTGACGATTCTTACGGCATTCTTATTCATGAACTCTGTTCTCCTTCCTGAATTGTTCCATCATCCATCCGGTCCCGCGGCATTTCAGACAAGCCATTGCCGGGGCCGAGGCGTCATCGCCCGAACCTTTACATAGAGGACATGATACAGTTGGCGACAGGGTTTGGGGGACGAAGCCCCTGCCGCCGCAGGTGGTACATGTAAGGGTTTTAACGGCCCCTGTTCCCCGGCAATGAGCGCAGGCGACAGCCGGCGCCTTGACCAATACTTTGCCGCTTCCCCCACAAACACAACATGTGGAAAGGGAAGACATGATATCGAAAGGATCTCTGCCCCGGCCACCGCAAAAGGCGCAAGTCAGTTCCTCAAATACCACCGGGTTAGGGCTTAAACGCGCGTTCTTCATGTCAACCCCTCAATTATTACTCCGGCAATTAAACATATCAATTGTCATGCCGGACTTGATCCGGCATCCAGTCCGATTCTGGATTCCGGCCTCCGGAGGAATGACAGATAGGGGCAATCGGGGAATCCAAAAAACACTGGATCGTCCGGTCAAGCCGGACGATGACAAGCAGCAGGGTACATTGTTTGTCGCCCATTCACAGGAACTACCCGGGTGCTGCAATCCGGGCCGGGTATTTCGCTATTTCCTGCCCCGTTTCGCCCTGATCCCGGCTTTGGCTGGTTTTTCATCCAGCCAGCTCTTCTCTTTGCTCTTCAGAAACGGCGGCTTGGAGGCGCTGACCAACGGCGGGGCCTTGACCTTGGGGGTTTCGACCGCCGGGGCTTCAGGCGCTGCAACCGCCTTCTTTTTTTCTTCTTTTTTCAGCGGTTCCATGAATTTGACCGGAGGCTTTTCCGCCTTGATCTCAGGCGCCGCGACGATCGTCTTCTTCCGTGCTGCTTCCACCGGGGGCGGTATGGGTTTTACGACCACCGGTTCTTTTTTCAGTGGTTCCTTGAATGTGACCGGTAGCTTTTCTGTCTTGATCTCAGGCGCTGCCGCCGTCTTCTTCGGTGCTGCTTCCACCGGGGGCAATATGGGTTTTACGACGACCTGTTTCTTCTTCATCGGAACGGGCCGGGACTTTCCGGGACTCTCGCCGCGCCAGGCAAGCCGGGCCCCCATCAGGTCGTCCGCCGTCTCTTTGCGCAGGTCCATAACCTGTCTTCTCATTTCTGAGAGAAAGACTTCCCGGTCATGTCTTCCCTTCCGGGCCTTATCATTCCGGTCTCTGGAAAATTCACCCAGCAGGGAGTTGACCTCATCGATCATGGCGGCCACAAAGGCCTCCCGCTCCTCACTGGTCTTTTTCGCCATCACGGTGTGGGCGGCGGCGAAATAAGCCTGCGTGGCCGAAACCGCGGTGGTCAGCTCCCTGGTATCCCGCGCCATCTCCTGCAGCAGCGCCTCTCGCGCACCCCGCAGGGTCTCTATTTCTCCACGCAAGCGCGTCATGTCATCGGTCAAATTGCCCATGATGATTCTCCTTCACCTTCTCCGAACGCGAAAAAAACCTGTGCAAGGCGGAGGCTAAAAAAGCCCCCGCCCCACAGGCGTCATTACCTTACTCTCAGGCCGGAGCTGCGGCACTGGCCGTCAGGCCAATCGCCTCAGCGTACTTGAGGTAGGTCTCAACCGAAGCAATCACCACTCTCGCTTCGATGGAAAGCAGCTCAATGCCGACCAGAGATACTTTCACCCAGGCATCGATCACGATTCCTTTGTCGAGGATCCGGTCGACAACTTCCGCCAAACTCGAAGAATCCGTTGATTTCTGTACTTTAGCCATCTTAATTTCCTCCTTTTTGTATTTGATTGTTTATTTTGCTTTACCGAACCAAACCTGAGATGCCCCCGCAAGGTCGGCGACGTTCTCTTTTCTCATTCGGCCGACCTGCCTCTTGATCCTTGATACATACGTGGCCCGCGCTCTCCCGGTTTTCTTGGCCATCGTGGCGTGGGCGGCGGCAAAGCCAGACTGCATGGCTGAAACCGAAGAGGCCAGATCCTTGGCCCCGCGCGCCAGATCCTGCATCAGCGCCCCTCGATCACTCCGCAAGGCGTCTACCTCCCCGCGTAAACGGGTCATATCATCGGTCAAATTACCCATAGTGATTTCCCCTCACCTTCTTCTGAAACCGGCACACCCATGAAAGCGGGCGCATCAAAAGCCCCCGCCCCATGGGCATCCTTCAATTAGTCTTATGCCGGAGCAGCCGCACTGGCTGTCAAACCAATCGCCTCGGCGTACTTGAGATAGGTCTCAACCGATGCAATCACGACTCTCGCTTCGATGGAAAGCAGCTCGATACCGACCAGAGATACCTTCACCCACGCATCGATCACGATACCCTTGTCGAGGATCCGGTCGACAACTTCCGCCAAACTCGAAGAATCCGTTGATTTTTGTACCTTTGCCATCGCTAATTCCTCCTCTTCCTTTTGTTATAATGATCTTTCCGAAAACCTTCACCAGGCATGCCTGACTCCTATAGAGCAATAGCTATGCCAGCCCTCCGGGAACAGGATCTGCCGTGACAGGCTTGGTTCGCAAAAAGTCGTCATTCCCGCGCAGGCGGGAATCCAGAGAGTATGAAACTACCCGGAAAGACTGGATTCCCGTTTTCACGGGAATGACAGAGCAGGGGGTTTTCAGGCTTTTTACGAATGCGTCAATAGTATAAAAATTGAGGAGGTCTGCGCTCATTTGGCGGTGGTTATGGAATCGTAACTATGGAATCCATTCCACAATAGCGGGAAGGCCTTCCCTACCGTCAGGCGAAGCGGGTGATGACGCTCACGATCTCATCATGATCGAAGGGCTTGCCGACGAAGGCGGCGATCAGCCCCTCCCGGAGGACCCCTTCAATGGTCGGATCATCCTGGTAGAAATAGCCGGAAACGATGACGATCGGCAGGCTGGCATTTGTTTTACGGAGCTTCCGGGCCAACTCGAGACCGTCAATGTCCGGAAGTTTGGCGTCTAAAAAGGCCATGCCGAATTTATTGCTTTTTGTCAGGGCTATGGCTTCCCCGGCGCTCAAGGCCGTCATACAGGAAAAGCCCGTTCTGCGGATAATATTCTCCAGAATCCAGCACATCTCCGGCTCATCGTCCACAACGAGAATCGGGGCCTGTTTTTCGTTCATGATTCTCCTCCGCCAAAACGGGCGGGCAATTTTACGGTAAAGACACTGCCCCGGCCTTCCACACTTTCCGCTTCAATGGTCCCCCGGTGCTGCTTTACGATGGAATAACAGAGAGACAGGCCGAGGCCGGTCCCTTGTCCCACGATGGAAGTCGTATAGAAAGGATCGAAGATCTTTCCGATTTCCCGGGGGGAGATGCCGCAACCGGTGTCCGTAACTTGCACCCGGACCTCTTGATGATCCATCTTCACGTCAATTCCCAGGTGCCCGCCGTTGGGCATGGCGTTGATCGCGTTTAAAAAAAGATTCATGAAGACCTGCTGGAGCAGGGTGGCGACCCCTTGCACCATGATGGGCTCTTTGGGAAAGGATGGAGTCATTTCAATCTTGTGGATCTTGGCGTGATAGGTGACCAGGGTCAGGGTTTCCCTGATCAGGGACGCGAGATTGACCAGGGTTGTCCGGGTCGTCGTGGCAGGATGGGAATATTTGAGGAGATTCTCGATGATGGCCGAGGTCCGCTGGATGCCCTGGTGGATCTTTTCCGCGCACTCCCGGCGAAACTCCGGCGTGCCGTCCTCTTCCATAAGAAACTGGGCGCTGGAAGAGCAGATGGCCAAGGGGTTTCGGATTTCATGAGCAATGCCGCCCGCCATGACCCCAAGGGCGGCAAATTTCTGGGATTGATGGAGTTCCGTCTCAAATTTCCTTCTCTCCGTCAAATCCCTGCCCACGGCCACGACGCCCGCCGTCTGATTGGAACTGTCCTTCAGGGGCGAAAAGACCCAGGAAACGGGAATGAAGGTCTCCTGCTTGGTCCGCAAGGAGAATTCCTTCATCTGGCGGGCGTACTTACGTGTATCAATGCGGGAAAAAATCTCCCGGATATCCTTGCGGTCCTCATCGGTGCAGAAATCGATAAAATCGTGTTCCCTCGCCTCCGCGGCGGGATAGCCGGACAGCCTCTCCGCCGCCGCATTCCACGTCAGAATCCTACCCTTTTTGTCCGTGGACAGGACGAGATCGCTGGCGCTCTCCACGACACTTCCCAGGTGCCGCTCCACCTGCCGGACCTCTTCGCTCAGGCGCACCTGCTCTGTCACATCTTCCATAAGGAGGATGGCTCCTTCCACCTGTCTCTGCCAGGTGAAGGGCAGGATGCTGTAGTAATAAATGCGGATGGGCACCCCAGGGGCGCGGTAGGTCATCCGCTCTCCCTTAACCGGTTGATTATTTTCGATGACCTGGCGGATGCGCTTGGTAATATCCATCTGGTCGAGGATGACGGTGGGAAATACCTCTTCCAGCCGGTAGCCGATGGTATTGGCGAGGGTGCGCTGTCCCTTTTCGAGAAAATTGCGATTCGCCGAGACAGTGCACATATTTTGATCGATCAGGAGGACGGACGAGGGAATCGCATCCAGGAGCATGGTGTAGAGCCGTTCGTACCGTGCCGAAAGGTCATGGTCTGTTGCTTTCAGGGTTTTGTCTCCCATCTTGGGTCTCTCCTTTTACTTAGCCGCTGCGAGATCGGTGGTGACAAAATTATAGGGCGGCCAGGGGCCGCTGAGCATGGCCTTGGCGTCTCCGTTTTCCGCTACCCGCCCGAAGGTCTCCCGGAAACGGTTGACCTTGCTTTCCGGTGTCAGGAAATAGAGGGATAAAATGACGGCGCCGTTTTTCGTATCCGTTTCTGTCCGGTGTTTGGCGTAAAGACCGGAAAAGGCCCGGATATAGCGATCGATAAGCGCCTGGCGATCCTGCAGCGTCTCATTTTGCATTTGGTAATGAGCCTTCCGGATGGCAAGATAGGCGCGACCGTCAACCGACTGTTCATCCTTCGGCTGCGCCGTTGTTCCCACAGTAGAAAGAGCGTCTCGCCCCTTCATCGTCTCCTCCTGCCGGGGACGCCACTCCTTTTCGGGAAGAAGTATCCGGATACCCATTTCGACATGGCCTTCCAATTGTGCAAGCAGGGTATCATACTGACGCTGCCTCTCCTTCAGGGCGTTCCGAATTGCCTTAATTCCATTGAGGAAACAGCCGTATCTCATGGGGACAACCGCCTGCAGGCGATGGAGATCCTCCACAACCTTGCTATAAACCATGAGTTCCGAAACGGGCGGCGCGCTCTCTTCAACGTCTAGCTCCGATACGGCCGCACACAGTCCGTGACCGGCAACAAAGGACACTGCCTGGCCCTTCATCCCCGCCATGGACGAGCCGACAACCGCCGGCTCTTTCACGACACCATATACCAGATAAGCCATGATCCCTCTTCCTAAAGAGCCGGGGCGAAATGATAGGGCGGCCAGGGGCCGGAAAGCTCAATTTGAAGCCCCTGAGCTTCATGGCGCGTGTTCCATTCGTTCGTTATGCCTTGCAGGACCGTCGCGGACCCGTCGGGAACGAGCAGGGCGCCGTGGAAAAACATCTCCTCGTCCCTGCCGGTGACATCCTGCGACTGGAGACGGCATTCACTGAACCCCACGGAGATCTTCTTCGCGACGCTTAAGATGTCTCGCCCCATCTCTTTCAGCCAGGCTGCCACATCCTTATCCACGGCTCCCTTGATTTTCTGCTCTAAAAAATAGCGCTTACCGGGAGAAAGCCCTGCCAATTGTTCCTTTTCCGCCGCCAGACGGACCGCCATCATTCGCGCCCGGGCCTGGGACCGATCCACGTATCCCTTGAGAGTCCATTCTTTTTTATCGATTGTATCCTGGAAAAACTTCAGCAGGACATCCTGACGCTGCCGCAGTGGTTCCGCCGCGGCTTCTATTGAAGAAAAGACCGTGCCGAAACGGACGGGGAGCACCGGCCCCTGCTCCATTGCGGACAGGACGACCTTTTCATGGCGCAGCGCCCGGGGGGCCACCCATTTCAGGTCTTCCATTTTCTGCTGGGCTTCGGTGCCGGTGAAGTCCTCGATATTCACCTCTGCAAGGACGGCGGCGACATCCCCGATGACCTCAATAAAAATGAGGTGTTCCCCGTCGATCCCTGTTCCGGCGATCTTTGGAAGAGGCTCGGCCGGAGTCAGGCAGAAAAGATAGATTCCCGTACTCATCCCATCCCCCTGAGCACTTCCGCAACGGCGTCTTCGACATCCTGGCTACTGATGAGGATGTCCGGTTCCCCAGCCCCGGCCTTTTCCATGGACGAAACAGCGCGGCGTACCGCCGTCATGGCCGCTTTCCGCACGACGGAGGCAATGTCGGCCCCGCTGAAGCCTTCCGTCTTCTCAGCCAAAGCGGCTGATTTTACCCCTTTTGCCATAGGCTTTTGGCGGAGATGGACGGTAAAAATCGCCTCCCGGTCTTCCGGGGTGGGCATCATCATCTCCACGATATCGTCGAAGCGGCCCGGACGGAGGACCGCTGCATCCAGCATATCCATGCGGTTGGTCGCCCCCAGGACGAGGACCCCCCGGAGTTCATCAATGCCGTCGAACTCGGCCAGGAACTGGCTCAGGATCCGCTCTGAAACATGGGAATCCGACGACCCGGAGCTCCGGGTCGGAACGAGGGCGTCTATTTCATCGAAGAAGATGATGCAGGGGGCCGCCTGCTTTGCCTTGTGAAAGATCTCCCGCACCCCTTTCTCCGACTCCCCAACCCACTTCGACATCAAGGCCGGCCCCTTGACGGAGATGAAATTCACATGACTCTCCGTGGCGATCGCCTTGGCAATCAAGGTCTTCCCGCAACCCGGGGGGCCGACGAGAAGAATCCCCTTGGGAGGCGTCACGCCGGCCTTTTCAAAAAAGTGGGGATACTTGAGTGGCCACTCCACGGCTTCGATCAGGCGCGCTTTCAGAGAAGACATTCCTCCCACGTCGTCCCAGTGGATATTGGGGGATTCGACAAACACCTCCCGGATGGCGGAAGGCTCGATCTCTCGCAGGGCGGAGAGAAAATCCTCCATCCGCACTTCGAGCTTCGCAAGGGTCTCATAGGGAATCCCGGCCTGGGCGAAATCGATATCCCCCATGATCTGGCGCAGGCAACTCATGGCCGCCTCCCGGCAGAGGGCCTCCAGATCCGCCCCGACGAAGCCGTGGGTGATCTCCGCCAGATGCTCCATCCGGACGTCTTCCGCCAGAGGCATCCCCCGGCTGTGAATCTCCAGGATCTCCATGCGGCCGCGCCGGTCCGGGATCGGAATGACGATCTCCCGGTCGAACCGCCCCGGACGCCGCAGGGCCGGGTCAAGGGCGTTGGGGATGTTGGTGGCGGCGATGACGATGACGTTCTGTCTTTTGTTCAGGCCGTCCATGAGGGCAAGGAGCTGGGCGACGACCCGCTTTTCCACATCCCCGACAACGTTTTCCCTACGGGGGGCGATGGCGTCGATCTCGTCCAGGAACAGGATGCTCGGTCCCTTTTTGGTCGCCTCTTCAAATATTTTCCGGAGGTGGGCCTCGCTTTCGCCGTAGAACTTGTGGATGATCTCCGGCCCGCTGATGGAAAAGAAATTGGCCTCCGTCTCGTGGGCGATGGCGCGGGCGATGAGGGTCTTCCCGCAGCCGGGAGGGCCGTAGAGGAGCACGCCCTTGGGCGCGTCGATCCCCAGGCGTTCAAAGACCTCGGGATAGCGCAGAGGCAGCTCGATCATTTCCCGTATGCGTTGGAGCTGGGATTTCAGGCCGCCGATGTCTTCATAGGCGAGGGTTCGGCCGCCCCCTTCTTCACCCTGGGACTTGCCGATGACCAGGATGGTGGCCGGGTTGATGATCACCGGACCCTTGGGCGTCACGGCTTCGACCTTGAAGAAGGCGGCGCGGCTGCCGAACAGGGCTGCCTGGATCTTGGCCCCCTCCAGGACCGGCAGGCCGTCCAAAAGGCTTCCGATGTATTGCAGATCCCGTTCCGCCGGGGTGACGTTGGTCGGCGTCAGGACGATCCGTTCCGCCGGACGGCACTTCATCTTGCTGATCTTCACCGTTTCATCGAGGCCGACGCCGGCGTTCTCCCGGGTCAGGCCGTCGAGTTGGACCCGCGACTGACCGCGGATTTCCTGATAGGCGGGCATGACCTTGCAGAGGGCCTTGCGTTTTCCCTCGACCTCCACCGTGTCTCCGACGGCAGCCTTAAGCCGTTCGAGGTCTTCCGGCCCCATCCGGGCCAGCGCGCGGCCGACGTCCTTGGTCAATGCTTCCGTCACCTTCAGCTTGATGAACGGATTTTCAGTCTCTTTCATGATGCCTCTTCCTTCTCCATCATTTATCACGCCTTTGCACAGCGGATGGTCACGATGCCGTTGTTGCTGGTCACCTTGATCTTGTCCTTGGCGGGGGAATGGCTGAGGAGGACCTCTTTTTGGTACTTCTTCGCCCCCTTGTTGGCCGAGATCGTCAGGACATCATCCCGGACATCGATTTTTATATCATCCGGTCCCACGCCGGGCATTTCCGCGATCAGCGTGGTGGCTTTTTCGTCTTCGAAGACATCGATCAGGGGTTCATGGATCTCCTGAACCACCGCCTCGCCGGTTTTCTTGTCCTTGCGGATATTGCCGAAGGGCTCCACCTTGATGGCGTCATCCTTCCCGCCGAGGCCTGTTTTCAGGCTGAAACCATAAACGCCCTTGATGCCGCCTTCCTTGGAGGGGAATGTAAACTCTCCCTTTTTGGTGACCGTTTCCCCTTTCTCCGAAATCTCGTTCAGCTTTTCGGCGATGTCGGTCAAACCGCTGAGGATACGACTAAAACTGTTCCCGCCCCCGCCCGTTTCCCCGGCGCGCCCTTTTCCCCCGGCATCCCGGGTTGTTGTCTGCCGCTTGGAAAGTCGCTCGCCCGCCTCGGCAAAATCTCCTAAGTTATTTATAAAGCCTGTCAAACTGCCCAAAATACCGCCCCCGATGTCGCCCCGGTCTGCATCTGTTTCTTTACGATCGCTCTTATTTTTTGTCGCCATTGTTTTCTCCGTTCTGCTGAATGCCGAATTTTTTTGCCTTCGTGTGCATGGTCTTGTAATCGACCCGCAACAATCTGGCCGCCTTGGCCTTGTTTCCCCCGGTGAAGCGCAGGACTTCTTTCAATACCTCCTTTTCCACGGCAAGGACGCTCTGCTGGACAATTTCACTCAACGATGCATTTTTCCAGGGCGTACCGTGAACCTTCGGGGAAAATGCAAGTCCGGGCACCTCAGCCCGCTTGATGCTGAGATCATTTTCGGTGATCTCATCCCTGGCTACCAGGGTGGCCCGCCGGATCACCGACCGGAGCTGGCGGACATTCCCCGGCCAATCGTAAGACATCAACGTCTCCACCGCTGCATCGGTAAAGCCGGCGATTATCTTGTTCAACTCGATGTTGGCCAGATCCAGAAAACGCTTGGCTAAATAGGGAATGTCCTCTTTTCTCTCCCGGAGGGGGGGTACATTGATTGTGAACTCGCTCAGACGGTAATAGAGATCCTTTCGAAAAGTACCTGTAGCCGCCATTTCCTGGAGGTCCTGGTTGGTCGCCACAATAAGCCGGATATCAACAGGTACGGGCTTGTTTCCGCCTACCCGATAGAGCTTCCGGTCCTGGATGACCCGGAGAACCTTCGCCTGGGAGCCGAGAGGCATATTCCCGATCTCATCCATGAAAAGGGCGCCGCCGTGGGCCGATTCAAATTTGCCCGCCGTTTGACGGTCCGCCCCGGTAAACGACCCCTTTTCATGACCAAACAATTCACTCTCCAGGAGGTTCTCCGGGATGGCCCCGCAATCCACCGCCACAAAGGGCGCTTCCGCCCGGGCGCTGTCCCCGTGAATCGCCCTCGCGACAAGTTCTTTGCCGGAACCCGTTTCGCCCATGATGATCACAGAAAAGTCAGACTTGGCCACCCGGTGAACATCGGCCGCAAGCCGGCCAATCTTGTCGCTCGGTCCCATGTTCTCGATAAGACTGAAGTTTCCTTTATAACGATCATTTATGGATTTGAGGTTTCTTCTTAGTTTCCCTTCCGCCAGAGCGCGGCTGGTAATCCAGACGACCTCGTTATTGTCGAAGGGTTTGGCAAGATAATCGTAGGCCCCTTCCTTCATCGCTTCCACGGCTTGGTGAGTATCCGCATACGCCGTAACCAGCACTACCGGAAGATTTTCTTCTATTGCCTTGATTTTTTTGAGGACCTCCATGCCGTTGAGACCCGGCATGCGAACATCCAAC
>JAPLJY010000108.1 GCA_026388345.1 Deltaproteobacteria bacterium | reverse complement strand
CAGGTGTCCCGACTCCGCCGCATTGAGGGTGAGCTGCATCGTCTCCGCTTCCCGGAGTTCGCCCACGACGATGACGTCCGGATTTTCCCTCAGCACGTCGAGAAGTCCCTGGGCGAAGGAGGGCATGTGAGGTCCGAGCTCCATCTGCTGGATGAAGGACTTGCCCGATGAAAATCGGTACTCGATGGGGTTTTCGAGAGTGACGATATGCGCCTGGCGGGTGTTGTTGATGTCGTTGATTATTGAAGCGATGGTTGTTGTTTTGCCGACACCGGTGGCGCCGCAGGTCAGAATCAGGCCGGACTTGAGTTTGGAGATTTCATGCAAAGAGGGATGGAGGTTGAGCTCGTCGATCGTCGGAATATGCCCCGGAAGGATTCGAATGGCCATGCTGATCCCCCGCGCCGTGGTAAAGAAGTTGATTCGAAGACGGGCGCTGCTCACGGATATGGCGTAATCCAGAGATTTCCTTTGTCGAAACATATTGAGCTGTTTGGGTGTCATCAGCTTTCTGACAAGGTCATCGATTTCCTGATGCGACCAGCGCACGTCGGTGTGAAACTTGATGGCGCCGTGCTTCCGCGACACCATCGGATGTCCGCCGGTGAGATAGATATCCGACACGGCATCTTTGATGGCATTGCCGATGATATTCTGGAATCGCAGCATAAAAAGCCTCCTGCAAGTGAAATGAGCCTCGTCGACACGGAGCCATTTTCGGAACCCCGCTGCCGCCGGCCGGGATCACGGATATGGGCGCCCGGAGACACAAAAAACCGTGGTGGATGTCTGGAAAGAAGCGAGGGCCGCGGATGGGACCCGCAAAGTCCGCCCGGCCGGTTTCGCATCCGTGGATACAAAATACGACCTGCCACCAAAGCGGTATGGGCGGAAATTCGGCTATTCGTACACCCCTTCCCCGGAAAACGCAAACGAAAAATGAATAAACCATCACCTTCCCGATCCGGCGCGTACCGGGAATCCGGATGCGTCAAGGACAAGCCGCCGTCACAAAGAAAAGCTCATAAAGAAAGCTGTCCCTTGCGGATATGGATCCCGGTCAATCTGGAAACAAAGGACCGGTTGTGACCAGCCATGCTCGATTGTTTTCTGGGCATACCACTGCCGCACAGCAGGATCATCCAACTTTTCCAGGAGCGATATTGCTCCTCCAGGAAATTTGTGCAACGACCCATTGCACAAATTCCAAGTCGGGCCATGCCGCAGCGAACACCCGCATATACTTGAGATTCCTGGGTGACAGACCACGCATATCCGGATATGCCTCACGCAGATCGTAAGGAGAGGCGATCGATCACCTTCGCTCCCCACCCTTTCGATGATCCGTGCCTTCATGGACATGCATCTCCTCTGGCGCGATCAGCCGGTGACGGTTCCTGTTGGCCTATGTTTTTTCTTCCGCAACTCATCGACCGGGAAGACAAAATTGCGGCCCACTTTGCGGAAACGCAGTTTCCCCTCCTTGGCCCACCGCCGGACGGTGATTTCGGCCACCTCCAGGTACTCCGCCGCTTCCCTCACCGTGAAGGTCTGCGGAATGTCGTCAAATACCTCATCATAGGTGTAGGTATCCTTCTCAAAACCCTTACGGGCGATGATGGCAAACAGCCGTGCCCGTTCATCGACCGGCATGGCGATTATGTCCTGATAGACCCTTTCTGCCGTATTCATCATCCTCACCCCTCTCGAAGATAATTTTTCAGATCCCGATAAAAATTTTCATGAGTCCCAATCATATGGAAAATCAATTCCTGCTCCCCTGGCTGATAGGCAAGGAGATATTCCCGTCTCTGAAACCTGAATTTGTGCACCCTGATGTTTGTCAGATCTCCCGTCTTTATTTCGCCGATTTCAGGGCTCCGGCATATCCGGTCCACCTCGTCCCGTATGAGCATTTGAAAAGGCGGGGATTGCTTCTTCACAAATCTTCTGAATAATGGCGCAAACAGGGTATCCATGATGAGTCGTTTGATAACACAATGATTCATTATAGTCAACATTATGATTGGATGTTATTGAAACGTGGTGGGTATCGGAAAACGATCCTCTTACTTGGAGATCCTTACTTGCGGAGAATAGAGGACTGCAACACAGATAAGGGTTTTGCACCATGCGGATGAATTGTTTCGCTGCCGGCCGCCTTCAAGAGCTGCCGCAGGTGGCGTTTCCCAATGTCTGGAAGGACTGGCCGGAGGCGTCAAATAATGCTTGCATTTTTCGACCGGGAAAGGCATCAGAGTCATACAATAAAAACGGGATTGAGGTTTCGGAATGGAAGGGCGAAACGAGATCATCAAGGACACGGCTGACAAGACGGCATCCCTGCGCCGGCGGGTGAAGGAACTGGAAAGCGAGGTCGCCGTGCTCAGGGAAAGCGAGGAGAAATATCGTCTGATCGCGGAGCATTCCGGCGACTGTCTTTGGATCATGGATCTGGCGACCCTGCGCTTTACGTATGTCAGTCCTGCCGTGGCACGGATCTACGGCGCCACGGTGGAAGAGACCCTGGCGCAGGGCGTTTCGGATGTGCTTCCTCCGGAGTCGCTGGAGGTGGTCCTGAAGGTCCTGGAGGAGGAACTGGCGCTTGAAGCGACCGGAAAGGCGGATCCCAAAAGGTTGCGGACAATCGAGGTGGAGGAGTACCGGCAGGACCGCTCCCGCGTCTGGATCGAGAACGTCTTGTCCTTTTTGCGGAACGAGCATCAGCGCCCGGTGGCGATCGTCGGGGTGAGCCGGGAGGTTACGGAACGCAGGCATCTCGAAGAGGAGCTCCGGAATCTCGCCGTCACGGACCCCCTGACGGGCGTGTACAACCGCCGGCATTTCCTGGAGGAACTGCTGCGGGAGATGAGCCGCAGCGACCGCTCCGCCTGCCCCTTCTCCCTCATCATGCTCGACGTCGATCACTTCAAGGAGGTCAATGACCGTTTCGGACACGAAGCCGGGGACCGCGTGCTCAAGGAATTGACGGAGATGATCCGCAAGAGGATTCGCACCTCGGACCTCCTGGCCCGCTGGTGCGGCGAGGAATTTTTGATCCTGCTGGTCAATACGAACCTTCGACCGGCGGTCAAGCTGGCCGAAGATCTCCTGCAACAGATGCAGGCCGGAACGTTCTCCGGGATCGGACAGGTCACGGCGAGCTTCGGCGTCGCGGCTCACCGGGCGGGCGAAGGCGTCGACGAGTTCCTCACCCGCGTGGACAATCTCCTGTACCAGGCAAAAAGGGGGGGGCGCTCCCGCCTCGCGTGTGATCCCGATCCGTCCGTGGCAACCTGACAAGCCCTTCGAAAAAGACCCTCCGCGGCGTTTCAGATGACTTGGCTGATATGTATCGCCTTGAATCGGCCGCCGGAGGCCTTTGCCGCCTTCGCAAGCTGGATCAGGCAGCCGGGGCAGCCGGTCACCACAACCGCCGCCCCCGTCTTTTCAATGTTGCGGCGCTTCTTTTCCAGGATCTGCGCCGCCGCATCGGGATAATCGATGTGGAAGGAGCCGGCGCCGCCGCAGCACATGTCCGCCTCCTTCATCTCGACGAAGCTTCCCGCCGCCTTCAGCAGCTCCCGCGGCGGCTTCGTGATCCCCTGGCCCCGCACCAGATGGCAGGGATCGTGATAGGTGAAGACGGCGTCCGCCTTCTGCCGCGGTGTGTAGCCGGCCTTCGTTAGATATTCCGTCAGATCCATCACCTTGCCGCTGAAGGCCGCAGCCTTGTCCCGCCACGCCGGATCGTCCGCAAAAAAAGAGCTTAGGTGCTTGAGGGTGGCGCCGCAGCTTGCGCAGTCGCTGACGACGACCTCGGCGTCCTCGAAAAACCTGATGTTCTCCCGGGCCAGGGCGAGGAATTCTTCGCGCAGGCCGTGGGCGAGATGGGGCAGGCCGCAGCAGACGTTCT
>JAPLJY010000083.1 GCA_026388345.1 Deltaproteobacteria bacterium | reverse complement strand
AGGAGAGGACACTGTTGGTAATCCCTCCCAAACCTTCAGCGGAAATGGGCACGCGGCGTTTGAGCTTCGCCTCCGGAAGGAAGGAGAAAACCCTGAAGAGAAGCCATTGCATGGTGGCCAGCTCCAGGTTGAAGAGGCCCGGCCGAAAAAGGATCTTTTGCAGCGGGCCCAGCCTCCCCTGGGTACCGAAGAACTTGCCGGCGTTGAGGATCCCCGCGGGATCCACTTTTTTCTTGTAGCGGACCAGCTCCTTCCGCTCCTTCTCCGAGTACAGGTCGTTCAGGAACGGCGTGTTCCAGACCCCCAGACCGTAGGGCTTGCCGTTAAAACCCTGGATCGCCAGCCTGACGAGCATGGGAACCAGCATGAGATCGACATAAAAGAGGGTCGTCCGGTAATCAGAGGTGATCAGGGGCAGGAAGAGGGCCTGCCCATCGCGAATCACGTGGGAGGTGGAATAGAATTTCACGCCCAGCCGTTTCCCCCACTCTTCGATGGTGGCGTGGTACGCGGCCACCTGGTCGATCGGGAGGGTCACCTCCGCGGCCAGCAAGGAAGGACCGATGGATTTGATGGACATGGGCAGAAAACGTTCATCCCAGAGGTAGCGTGCCGATTCCTCATCCCCCTTCGGCAATCCCCGCTCCTGCAGATAGGCTTCAAACAGACCGGCCTGCTCGGCGTCTTCGAAGACCGCCATGACGCAGTCCCCGTCGGGAACGGAGATCTTACTGTTCTCCCGGCCCTTGAGGGCGCCAAGCAGGGCTCCATGGTAGACGACGAGGTCATCGGGATGGAGCGCGGGGTGACGGGAGACGCGCTGAACGAAGGTGTAAGCGTCTGCGGTGGCGGCAAAGGGGATCAGATAAGGATACCAGCGGGAAGGCTCTCGCCCGACCCGCAGGGTAGCCTCGACGATGATACCCATCTGCCCCTCGGTGGCGATAAACTTTTCGATCTCCGGATCCTCGGCCGTAAGGGTGAGAATCTTTCCCTCGGGCGTGATCGCCCGAAGGGAGATCAGCTGTTTGCGGACCGGGCCGTGGCGGAAGGTGCCGAAGCCCATTCCCCCTGTGGACATCCATCCGGCGAAGGTCCCGCCTTTGCCGGATGGCATGCTGAGGAGGGTTAATCCGGAGCGCTCCAGCTCCCGCCCGATACTCAAAAAACGGGCGCCGGGTCCAAGGGTTACCTGGAGGGATTCAGGATGGACCGAGATTGCGTCCATCAACCCGAGGTCGATGAGGATTCCGCCGAACGCCGGAACGGCGCCGCCGTAGCCCCAGGTGCCGGCGCCCCGAACGGTTAAAGGAATTTTGTATTCCCGGGCGAAAGCAAAGATCGAAAGAATGTGTTCCTCTGTGACCGGCTGAAGGATGAGATCCGGCAAGCTCTTCAACATGAGGTCTCTGATCAGCGGGGGGAGATCCGCGTTGAGGTCGCTGCGGTAATACTCAAGCTTCTTCGGATCGTCTATGCTCTTCAGGCCGGGATTCCGGCGTAAGAAATCGGAGAGAGATTCATGCCAAGCCGGCTGCCTTTTCCTGCTTGATGCCATTATTGTATGTCCTCACATTCTGAGCCAACCCCGGTTTTCCAGATTCAGTCTGTGAAAACGGATGCTCGAAATTCAAACGTTTTTTTGGGGGAACTCTTCCTACCTGAAATCTTATCAGAGTCAATCTGCTCGTGATTAAAGATCCGGTTCTTCCCGGGGGTTAAACACCCGGCCGGGGGGAACAAAACCGCCGCGAAATTCCCATGGCCGGGAATTCGGCTCCGGACTTGCGCATTTCTCGCATCTTTCATCGAGCCAGGTTATGCTTTCCCGAACAAGGCCATCAAGGTATTGATGCCATAACCATGCCATATTGGGGAATTGACCGTGGATCTCAGCTTGGAATTCTTGCCGTGAATACGGGACAGAGTATCATTTGTATTGGGGGAAGGACGTTTTATTGGGCGAAGGATGGCAAAATCATGGCTCTCGATACAAAAATGTATTCTTGCCTAAAAAAAGAACAAAAATGTACCGACGGTCTCGTATCCCGGTCGATCCGGGAATGTCAGCCTTCCTTCGCGCCGGGGCGCGGGCCGTTTTCTTTTTTCGCACGGAAGGGGCGGGGATCGATCCCCATCTTCCGGATCCGGTACTGGATGATCCTTTTCGTGGTCCCGAGGAGTTTCGCCGCCCGGGTCTGGTTCCCCCGGGTTTCCCGGAGGGCGTTGGTGATCAGCTCCCGTTCCTGCGCCTCAACGACGGCGTTGAGCCTTCCCTGCTCCTTCTTCTCCGCGCCTTTCAATCGGAGCTGCAGGGAGGGCGGCAGATGCACCGGCTCGATCGTGTCGCCGGGCGTGAGCAAAATCGCCCGTTCGATGCAGTTCTCCAATTCCCGGACGTTTCCCGGCCAATGGTAGGCCAGCAGGATGTCCGATACCGCAGGTGAGATCTTCTTCACCGGCTTTCCCATCTCCTTCGTATATTTCAGCACGAAATGGTCGGCCAGAAGGATGATGTCGCTCCCCCGCTCGCGCAGCGGCGGCAGGAAGAGGGGAAAGACGTTCAGCCGGTAGAAGAGGTCGGCCCGGAACCGTCCCGAGGCGAGATCCTGCTCCAGGTTCCGGTTCGTCGCGGCGATGACCCGCACGTCGACGCGCACCACGCGGGAGGAGCCGAGGGGCTGGAACTGCTTCTCCTGGAGAACCCGGAGCAGCTTGGATTGCGCCGCGGCGGAGAGCTCTCCCACCTCGTCGAGGAAGATCGTTCCTCCATGGGCCTCCTCGAAACGACCGCGCCGCTGGTGGATGGCGCCGGTGAAGGCCCCCCGTTCATGGCCGAAGAGCTCGCTTTCGAGCAGGGTATCGGGAATGGCGGCGCAGTTGACTTGAACAAGCGGCCCCTTGAGGCGGGGGCTGTTTTTGTGAATTGCCCGGGCGACCAATTCCTTGCCCGTCCCCGTCTCCCCATGGATCAGGACCGTCGTATTGGAATCGGCTACCTGGGCAATCATCCCGAAGAGATTCTGCATCACCCCGGAATGGCCGATGATGTCCGCCGACGGCGTCCGGGAGCGGCCGAGGATATGGCGGAGGCGCCGGTTCTCCTCCTCGACGGCGCGGTTGTGGACCGCCTTGGCGAGGAGTTCGGCGACCGAGGAGAGCATGGCAAGTTCCCGGTCCAGGTTTTCCACCTGCCGGGCGACCTTGTCCGCCGAGAGCACCCCGACGACGCGGGCGTCGTAGATGATCGGCACGCAGAGAAAGGCCAGTTCCGAACGGTTCAGAAAACGGCGGGCGCCGGTCCGGTCCAGGAAATGGACCTCCTTCCCGAGGTTCGCGAAGGCCATCGGCCGGCCTGTCTGCGCGACCTTGCCCGTGATGCCTTCGCCGGGGAGGTAGGTCACATCCAGACCCTGGATATCGACGCCGTGTGCGACATCCAGCCAGGCCTCCCCCGTTTCGCGATCGAGGAGGGAGATCATCCCGCGCTGCATCCCCAGCCGGTCGCTCATCTCCTGCAGGGCCTGCTCGATCTGTTCCCGCAACTCCCCCGGCTGCGCCAGGATCCTGGCGACGGCATGCAGCGCGGCAAGTTCTTCGAAGTTATGAACGCTGATCTCTTTTCCTCCGGGCGCGCCGACCTGCGACGGCCGCCAAATCGATGAAGTCATGGCAGAGCCCTTTTGTCCGCATAATTCATGCCCCTTCCGGGAACATCAGGACAACCTTTCCGATTCGTTCCGTCATTCCTTACGCGACGTCTGAACGCCTTTTGCGGGGGCATCAAATATTTGCGTTTTTGCGGAACATCGGTGTATTAGAGTACCACTGTTCAAATGAAAAATGCAATGTGTGCTTTGATGCCGAACCGGCTTCATAGGAGCGTGAGACAAATCATGATCACGGATAATGAACGAAAACGATATGCACGCCAGATTTTGATGATCGGAGAGTCGGGGCAGGAAAGGCTCAAGGCGGCGCGCGTCCTCGTTGCCGGCGCCGGGGGACTGGGAACGGTGATCTCTCTCTACCTGGCCGCCGCCGGCGTCGGCCATTTGCGGATCATCGACTGCGACGTCGTCGAGGCGAGCAACCTGAACCGTCAGATCCTCCACTGGAGCGAAGACCTCGGACGGCGGAAAACCGACTCCGCCGGCGAGAAGCTCGCCTCCCTGAACCCCCTGATCGTGCTGGAGAGGATCTCCGACCGGATCGCGGAGGAAAACGCCGGGGAGATGGCACGGGGATGCGATCTGATCGTCGATGCGATGGACAACTTTCCGACCCGCCATCTGCTGAACCGGACCGCAGTCGAAAAAGGAATCCCGTTCATCCACGGCGCCGTCCGGGGGCTCTTCGGCCAGGCGACGACGGTGATCCCCGGGGAAACCCCCTGTCTGCGCTGCCTCTTTCCGGCGAGCCCGCCGCGGGAGGTGTTTCCGATCATCGGGGCGACCTGCGGCGTTATCGGCTCCATCGAGGCGTCGGAGGCGATCAAGCTGCTCACCGGGCAGGGTAAGCCGCTGGCCGGCCGGCTTTTCCTCTGGGACGGTCTCGCGGGCAGCGCCGATTCGCTCACCATCGAGAAGGATCCATCCTGTCCCGTCTGCGGAAAGATGAAGGGAGCCCTTTGAAGATCACGTTCAGGACATTTGCCACGTTCGGGGAGGTTATCGGCGCAAGGGAGATGGAGCTTATCCTGCCCCCGGGGGAAAAGATCAGAGACCTGTTAGAGAGCCTCTGCAACGCCCATCCCGGGTTGCGCGGGCACCTCTTCGACACCGCCGGGCAGATCAAGCCCTATATCATCATCCTAAAGAACGGCCGGAGCGTCACGTCGCTGCAGCAGCTAGACACGGTCATCGACGAGGGCGACGTGATCGCCGTCTTCCCTCCCGTCGCCGGCGGCTGAGAGACCGACCGCTAAAAAAGTCTCTTTTTGAAGGCTGTTCAAAAATGCCCGGATGCAAGGCACCCTCAATCCTGAGCCGCGAGGCGTACTTTGAGGTACGTTGAGAGGCGAAGGATAAGGGAAACGCCGCAGATGGGCGTTTCAGCCTTCTATTCCCCTTCAGTAATGGACGGCCAGCCAGACTGTCTCCTGTTCCGGCTCCGTCCGCTCCACGCGGTGCCGGACATGCCGGGGGATGAAGAGGTGATCGCCGGGTTTGAGATCGATCTTCCTGCCGTCGTCGAAGCGAAGCGTGGCGCTCCCCGAAACCAGAAGAACCCACTCGTCCGTCTCCTGATCGTACCAGAAACCCGGGGGAGAGGCCTGCCCCCGGGAGACGATCCGCTCGATCCGGAAGGTCTCCGTCCGCAGGATCTCCTGAAAAACCTCCTCCGGCATCTCCGGGGGAATGCCGGCAAACAGGTTGTGGACTACAATCATCCGCAATCCTCCTTACACGATTGGCGGCTTTTGATACTGTTTACGAGAACATCACGATTGACGCGGGATTTCTCTTAAAACCCGCAGACGTCCGGCGTCCTCAACCGACGAGGGTCTGCTCCCGGAGACGCTTCTCCGGGAAGAACCAGACGAGGCCGATGCTGAGCAAGGGGACCAGGGCCAGACCGTAGAGGACCGTCCGGATGGAGTAGAGATCGGCCAGGCTGCCGACGAGGGGCGTCATCATTCCCCCCACCCCCTGTGCGAGCCCCATCATCAGACTCGAGACCATCGACTTTCCGTGCGGCGCCAGCTTCTGGGCCATGACCAGCCCCAGGGGCAGCGTCGCGAACATCAGGGATCCCGCCAGCGCGGCGCCCGGATAAACCCATCCCCCCTTGAGCAGAAGCATCAGAAAAAGGGCCGGGGTGGCCAGAACAAAGGTGACATAGTAGATCGGTTTGTAGCCAATCCGGTCGGAGAGGTGGCCGGAGAGCAGACCGCTTGCGGTCCCCGCCACCGTAAAGAGGGAGATGACCAGACCAATCGAAATGAGGGAGTGGCCTTCCCTGGAGTAGAGGATCGGAGTGAAGGTCAGGAAGGACTGCTGGACGAAGGTGCGCAGGACCATGACCACCCAGATCAGGAGCACCGGTTTCCACGCCCCCCCGAAGGCCTCCCGGATCGCACCGAAAAACCCCTGCCCGCGGAGCCCCTCCCCCAGCGGCCGGGGCGTCATTTTAAACAACAGGACCACCAGAACGATTCCCGGGATCGCCGTCCAGGGGACGGCCTCCAGGCCCCAGCGGCTGACGAGCCAGGCGATGAAGAGCGGCCCGACTCCGAAGGCGAAGGTCCCTCCCATGTTGAAAATCGATACGGAGAGGCCAAAGTGACGCCCGGCATAGTTGGCGACCATCCCCGCCATGGAGGGGTGGAACATCGATGCCCCGATCGAGCCGACCGCGACGAAGAGCAGAAGGTCCCAGAACGAGTTGGCCCAGCCGACCAGGGCAATGAAAACGATCGAAAGGAGCGGTCCGCCGAGGATAAAGATCCGCGACCGGTAGCGGTCGGCGAAATAGCCCACACCGGGCTGGACGATGAAGGCGAGCATCCGCATCATCCCGGCGATCAGGCCGACCTGGGCCAGCGACAGGGAGAATTTCTCGACGAAGACCGGCAGGAGCGGGTTGACGAAGGAGACATAGAAATCGCCCGCAAAATGGATCAGGGTCAGGGCGAAGATGACTTTGACATCGGTGCGGCTTCGGTCGGTCATGGGAATCATTTCCGGAGGTCGGTCGTATCCGCCGGGTCCCCAACCTCCACAGATCCCGCGCAGGGGTGGTCCTAAGTGGTTGAACCCCCAGACGGGATCAGGCGTATCACGCCGACCGCTTCCGTGTCAAATGTGATTACAGTCCATTCTCCGTCAGGATGGTCTTTGGCAAGGCGATGATCGGGCGAAAAGTCGGAATGCAGGCCGAATCGGCGGCTTCGGGAAAAGCTCCGCATGAGGGGTGCGCCAATTCGGCGGCATACATCGGCGCATGCCGCCGCGATGGCTGCAAGGAGGGGCCGGGGCATGTGCTGACGGCGGTTACCCTTTGACCGCTCCCGCACCCCAGCCCGCGATAAGGTAGCGCTGCACCGCCACGAAGAAGACCAGGGCGGGAATCGTGATCATCATCCCCGCGGCCATGATCAGGCCCCAATCGATGATCGACGAATTGAAAAGGTCCTGCACGCCCACGGGCAGCGTCTTGAGTTCATCGGACGCGATCAGAATCCGGGTGAAGATGTAGTCGTTCCAGGCGAGGATGAACGTAAAGATCGACGTCGCGATGATCCCCGGCAGGGCCAGGGGAAGCACCACGAAGATCACCGCCCTCAACCTGCCGCAGCCGTCCACCATGGCCGCCTCCTCAAGCTCAAGGGGGATGGTCATGAAAAAGGCCCGCATCATCCAGAGGGTAAAGGGCAGGCAGAAGGAGGTAAAGGAGAGCACCAGGGCCAGATGCGTGTTCTCGATGCCGATTTTTTTCGCCAGGATGAAAAAGGGGATGACCACCATGATCGGGGCGAACATATAGGTGGTCAAAATCAGCCCCGCAAACTTCTCCCTTCCCGGATAGCGGAAGCGCGTGAGGCTGTAGGCGCCGAACGCACTGACGATCATCGTCAAAAGCACGGCCCACCCGCAAACGATGATGCTGTTCTTGAAGTAGGTCAGAAAATGGGTGGCGGTAAAGAGCCGGGTAAAATTCTCCAGGGTCGCCTCGTCGGGGATGAACGCGGGAGGCGTCGCGAACACCTCGGCCGGCGGTTTCAGGGACGTTGAAACCATCCATAAGAAGGGAAAGGCCGCCTGGAGGGCCAATAACGCCGCGCCGACATACAGAAGGGTGCGCATTGAAATGCGCTTGAACCGCGGGCGTTTCATCCGATATCGGCCTCCTCGCGAAACATACGGAAATAGACGATGGTGCAGACCACCAGGATGAGGAACATGATCACCGCCAGCGCCGCCCCGAGACCCGCCTGGTAGTAAGTCAGGGTCCTCATGTAGGCGTAAACCGGCAGCGTGCGGATGAAGCGCCCGGCCCCCGCCCCTTCGCCCATCAGCCAGACCGTATCGAATTTCGTGAACATCCAGATGCTGCGCAGCAGGATGACCACGAACAGGATCCCGCGGATCTGCGGGAGGGTGATATGGATGAAGCGCCTGAAGGCCGAAGCCCCGTCCACCTTGGCGGCCTCGTAGAGCTTCTCCGGGATCGTCTGCAGACGCGCCAGGATGGTGAGCAGGACAAACGGGAAAAACTGCCAGATGCTCATCACGACCGTGGAGAGCATGATGTGGTCGGCGCCCAGCCAGCTGATGGGTTCCTGGACGATCCCCCAGTCCAAAAGCCAGTAGTTGACCACACCGTAGGTGTCGTTGAGCAGCCACTTCCAGAGGATCACGGCCACGATCGTCGGGATCATATAGGGAAACAGCACGATCCCCCGGATCAGGTTCCGACCGATGAACGTTTCATGCAGAATCAGCGCAGCCGCGACGCCCAGGATAACCTGAAAAACGATCGTCCAGAAGGAGTATACCAGCCCCAGCCAGAAAGCGCTCCAGAACTCGGGATCGCTCCACAGGTAGATGTAGTTCTCCAGACCGATGAAGCGTTCCTGGGGGAAAAAGGAGTGTTTCTCCAGGAGGCTCAGCCAGATAGAGTATCCCACCGGATAAAGCGTCAACCCCAGGATCAGAAACATGGCCGGCATGATGGTCAGATACCCGGCCACCTGCTCGCTCCGCTCCCCCTTGCTGACGCTGAAAAAATCGCCCGCAAACCGCATCAGGCGCTGCCCGGGCCCGGTTCCGCTCGCTTCCCTTCGGAAATCAGAGGCGGCAGGGGCTGCCTGCCGCCTCTGTGGGTTGGAAAGATTATCCATTGTTCAATCGCCTATTCCTGGCCCTACCAGCGCTTATGACCCAGCTTGGTGATCAACTCTTCCGCCCTGCCCTGGGCCTTGGCCGCCGCCTGCGCCGAAGGCATGCCCCGGACGGCATCGGTCACCATATCGACCAGGATGTTCGATCCCAAGATCTCCAGCATGAAGGGGAGGTTCAGATCTTCCCACTTCACGACCAGGGTCGGTTTCGCCAGATCCCTCTCGAAGTAGTAGTAATCCATCTCCACCCACTCCGTCCATCGCCGGTACATCGCGTTGTCCTGGTAGGCCGGGGAGTTGCGGACGGACTTCAACGTCGGCAGCAGGTGAACCGGAACGGAATGCAGGTATCTGATATAAGGCGCCTCCGTGAAGAAGAACTTGATGAAGTCCGCGGCCTCCTCCGGATACTTGGAATTTTTGAAGATCATCCACGGCTCGGCATCGATCTGGGCCGCCGTCTGCTTCCCGGACGGTCCGTGGGGTTTGATCATGACGCCGAAGTACTCGGGCGTCCCCATGCCCTTGGGTGCGTATTTCTCGATATAGCCGGCGCTGCGGCCGTGGCCCTGATAAACCATGGCGGCCTTGCCGGTGGCGAGGTTGGTGAAGGTATCCAGGTAACCGTGTCCCAGCCACCCGGGCGGCAGGACCTTGTCGTTGAGCTTCTTGTAGAAGTCGAGCACCTGGATGACGGGTTTTTCCGTAAAGGTGGGCCGGCCGGTCTTCAGATCGAAGAGCCGCCCGCCGTTGGCATTGGTCAGCTCCGCCACCAGGATGTTGACGAACAGGGGAACCCCCGGCAGGGAAAGGCCGTAGCGGGTCACCCGACCCTTCGCATCCTTCTCCATCATCGCCTCTGCCACCTTGATGAATTCATCCCAGGTCTTGGGAGGCTTCAACCCCTTTTTTTTGAAGATGTCCTTACGGTAGACGAGAAGATTCGTGTTGGGCGAATGGGTGATTCCGAAGTACTTCCCATCGAGACGGCAGAGGTTCCGGCACGCCTCGAAGATGTTTTCCTTGCCGACGGAATCGGCGATGTCCTCCTGGTCCCGGAGCAGTCCCTTCTGGGCAAAGGAGGCGCAGGTGATCGCCTGTCCGTGGCTGACCTCCGGGGGCGCTCCCGCCGCCAGGGCCGCCGTCAGCTTGGCCTCCAGATCGCCCCAAGCCAAACCTTCCTGTTTGATGGTGACGTCAGGATGTGTCTTTTCGTATTCATCGATGATACTTTGAAACGCCGCGATCGTCTGCGCTTCCGTTTCCGTATGCCATAAACGGACGACCTTTTTCTCGGCTCCCCAGGCAAATGAAGTCATTCCAAGAACCAGAAGTACAATCAATATTCCCCGTCTCATGATTTCACTCCTTTCTGAATGCAAGACTCCAACATCCCATTTTTATTTGTAAAACGATCCCTGTGGATACTTGCCGCTGAATACCCTGCGCGAAGAGCTTCACCTCCTTTTGCGATCTGTGTAAAAATGAAAGACGACTTCCGGGCCTGTCTTGAGAATGTTTCGACCGTTCTCCCGGTTTAGCGGGGTCACCATCAATTCAGTTCATATCTCCCTTCAAAGCAGGGGGAGCGGATATGGCGTTACCATTGATATTTTTTTGAGAAATATGAAAGGATCGTCCGGACTGTCAAGAAGTATTTTTGGAGCGACAGGTTTTCAAAAGATAATTACTCCATGTTTATCAATGGTTAGATTACGTTGTTTTTTCCGGGATCCACCGGAGCAAAAAACGGCATCAGGAGGGCTGTTTATCCCTTTTTCCCCTTCCGCCTGAAGGCCTCATGGTGATAAAATTAAATGAATATATTGACATATGCAATCATGGCCGGAATCTCCGGTCCGCTGGTTCGACCACCGGACCGACACCGGAATCTGTTATCTTGTTAAATTCGTTGATGAATATGACATGTTTTCCCTTCAGGGAAACTTTCTCGCGATCATAAATACCAATAAATTTCTTGACATGTTTCACTACGGTTGGTATCAGTGGTCCGCTGGTTCGACCGCCGGAATGATTTCGACCGGTGGATATCATCAGAATCATTGATAAAAACTATATTTGGGGGAGGTAAAGAACATGGCCCTTGACAAACTTTTCAGCCCGGCCTCCATCGGAACCATGAAACTGGACAACCGCATCGTGATGCCCCCCATGGCGACCAATTTTGCCTCGCCGGAGGGGTTTCCGACGGACCGGCTGATCGCCTACTACCTGGAACGCGCCAAAGGAGGCGTGGGCTATTTGAACACCGAGCATACGGGCATCCTCCCGCAGGGAAAGGCCAGCGCCAACATGCTCATGATTAGCAGCGAGGATCATGTCGAACCCCTGCGGCGCCTGGTCGATGCCGTACATGCGGCCCCGGGAAAGATCGTGGTCCAGATCAACCATGCAGGCCGTCAGACCTCTTCGGCCGTGACGGGGATGCCGATCGTCGCCCCCTCCCCCATACCCGTAACCTCCGTGGCCCAGACGCCCCGGGAACTGACGATTCCCGAAATGGAGGAGATCGGCGAGGCGTTCGCGGCGGCCGCGGAAAGGGTCAAAAGGGCCGGCGCCGATGGCGTTGAACTGCATATGGCCCATGGCTACCTCCTGTGCACCTTTCTCTCCCCCTTTTCAAATCACCGGACAGACGCCTATGGGGGCGATCTGACGGGACGATCGCGATTCTGCATCGAGGTGTTGAGGTCCGTGCGCCGGCGGGTGGGACCGGATTATCCGATCATCTGCAGGTTGAGCGGGGATGAGTATGTGGAAGGGGGCCTGAAGATTGACGAGACCTGCCGCATCGCGCAGCTCCTCGAGCGAAATGGGGCCGACGCCCTCCATATCTCCGCCTGCAACGCGGTCTCCGGTTACCTGAACCATCCCCCCTATTACGTCGAGGAGTGCGTCTTCGTCCCCCTGGCCGAGGCCGTCAAGGCGGTCGTCCGAATCCCGGTGATCACCGTGGGACGGATCAAGAATCCCGTCACGGCGGACAGGATCGTTCGGGAGGGAAA
>JAPLJY010000058.1 GCA_026388345.1 Deltaproteobacteria bacterium | reverse complement strand
CATGGACGCCCTGGCAATGGTTACAAGGTCGTCGTTGTTGAGTCCGCTGATGACGAACAGGTTGAAACCCACGGGGGGCGTGATCTGGGCGAGTTCGATCATCAGAACCAGGTAGATTCCGAACCACACCGTGTCGAATTTGGCCGCCTCGATCAACGGCAGCACGATCGGCGCCGTCATGACGATCATGGAGAATCCATCGACGAGGCAACCTAAAATAAGATAGAGAACCGTCAGGATGACGATGAGCATGTAGGGCGAAAGTTCCATCATGGTCACATATCTTGTCAGCGCCCGTGTGATTCCAAGATATCCGATCACATTCGACAGGTATGCGGCGCCCATGACGATCAACATGATCATGCAACTGGTACGGACGGCCCCGGCAAGGCTGTCCTTGAAAACTTTCCAGGTCAGGCTGTTCGTGATCAGCGCAAAGAAAAAGGCGCCCACGACGCCCAGTGCCCCTGCCTCCGTGGGGGTCGTCCATCCCATGTAAATACTGCCCAGTACGAAGAGGATGAGGACGATGACCGGCAGGATGGCGGGGACGGCGATCAACCGGTCCTTCCAGGTGAAGCGGTCGTCCCCTCTGGGGGCGAGTTCGGGAGAGATCAGGCAGCGCACCAGGATATAGCCGCTGAACATGAAGGCCAGCATGAAGCCGGGGATGAAGCCCGCGATGAAGAGCTTGCCGATGCTCACATCGCCGATGATCCCGTAAACGAGCATCGGCATGCTGGGCGGAATCATGAACCCCAGCGTTCCCGCTCCGGCCAGGGATCCGATGGAAAGATCATGATCGTAACCCCTTTTCTTCAATTCCGGCACGTTGATCTTGCCGACGGTGGCCGTCGTGGCAGCCGATGATCCGCTGACGGCGGCAAAGAACGTGCAGGCCAGAATGTTCACGTGGACAAGCCGCCCCGGAATCGAATCCATCCATGGGGAGAGACCCCGGAAAAGGTTCTCCGAGATCTTGCTCCGGAAGAGAATTTCCCCCATCCAGATAAAAAACGGCAGGGACATCATGGCGGAGCCGCTTGTGTTGTTCCAGGCGACATTCGCCAGGAGCGAGCCGAAGGAGACATCGGTGAAAATGAAGAAGCCGCCCATGCCGACAATGAACAGCGCGATGCCGATCCAGATCGATCCGCCCAAAAACAGGATGAGCAAGCCGAGGATCACCGCGGAAACAGGGCCCAGATCAATGTTCATGTTTTTCCCTCCGCCGGATTACAAGAGGCCGCAAGGATGCGTCCGTTATCGTCCCAATTCGTCAGTTTCTTCCAGGATCCGGAGTCCTGCCGTATCCTGCCGCAGCACCGCAGCACCCTTTAAAAACTCGGACAGGAACTGGAGCAGCAGGAAAAACGATCCGATGGGCAGGAAGGCCTCTGGGATCGCCATGTAGGTTTCCGTAATCTGCATGGACTGCGTTTGGTTTACCACCGAATCCCAGAAGAATTCGCCGGTGAACCAGACCAGGCCGACACAAAACACGAGACCGACGAGCATGCAGACCATATTGAAAATGACCCTGCGCCGGCCTTTCAGGAAATGGGGAAGGAACATCATCCGGATGTGCCCCCGCTCGCGCAGCGTATACGCCAGGCCGAAAAACGTGAGCATGGCCATGAGGTAGCCTGAATACTCGTCGGCGATATACAGGGTCTTGCCGAAAACGGACCTTGTAACGATTTCCGCAAGGCCGATGGCGAGCGCGATGACCATCATGATCCCCGCTGTCCAGCCGCCGAAACCGGAAATCCGATCGATTGCGTTGATGAAAGTTTTCATTTCGGTCTCTCCATGGAGCAACCCTAAAGGGCGCGCCGGCGCACGCTGGGCCCCCTGTCGGACGCAATCAGACATAAGAAACAGTCCGGGACCCCGGACGAGACGCAATGCACGTCCGGGATCCCGGTTCGAAGTTGCCGCAGGGGAAGCCGTTTAACGCTTCACTTTTTTCATGAATTCGCCGTAGATCTTCTTGCCGTCCGCGGGCGCCGATTTCAGCCACTCGGCGCGGATGTTTTCCGTGATCTTCTCCAGTTCGCCGATGACCTTGTCAGATGGCTTGACAGTCTCGATGCCGTTCTTGTTGCTGATGGCCTCCTGTTCCTTGTCCCAGGCCTTCACGTTCGCCCACATCGCCTCTTCCGTTTCCTTGCCGATCTTCACGAGGGCAGCCTGCTGGGCCTTGGGGAGCTTCTGGAAGGCCTTCAGATTGACCGTCACCATGTCGGTGGCGATGGTGATGTTCAGCGGCTCGAAAAATTTGAGCACTTCCCAGAATTTCCCGTCCACGGCGGTGGGTGTCGAGGTCATGACGGAGTCGATCAGCCCTGTCTGAAGCGATGTATAGACCTCGCTGAAGGGAAGGGCAAAAGGCGTCGCACCGACGGCTTCCATCACGAGCGCGCCGTTCTTGTCATAGGTTCTGGTCTTGAGGCCCTTGAGATCTTCCAGGGTGGTGGCCTTTTTCTTGGTCCAGAGACCCGCTCCCGGCCAGGGGGCGATGTAGAGGATCTTCTGGCCCCATTTCTGGGCGCTCTTGTCGAAGTACGGGTGCGAGATATCGATCAGCAACTTCAGCTCGTCGAAATTCCGGACGAAAAAGGGGAGGGTTACGATCTGGAAGATCTTCTCGTCGCCGGCCACGCCGCTGATCAGCATGTCGGACACGGGGACCAGACCGTCGCGGACGGCCTTCAGCAGATCGGGCCCCTTGAAACCCAGCGCTCCGCCCGTATTGACGATGATATCGAGATCGCCATTGGTGGCCTTCTTCACCTTTTCGGCAAAGTCGGTGAGGCCGACGCTGTGAAGATTTTTGGGGGGCCACACGGAGTTGGCATTCCAACTCGTCTTGGCCAGTACGGGCGCAACGCTCACCATCGCCAGGAAAACCACAACAAACAGCACACGGAGTAAATTTTTCATACGGACTTCCCTCCCCTTCCAAAGGTTTATACTGCTTTTTTCATCTTACGCCGAATCGCAAAAAAGCTTGATCCCGTCGCACGAAACGTTCACACCCCGCTGCAAAGAACCGAGGCGACAAAAGCTATGGCAAAAAGATATGGCAAACCCGGTTTGTCCCGAGCCTGCAAAAGAGCGGAGAAAAAAAGAAGGTGCTGCTAGAACGGTCTGTCACGGATCGTATAATACAATGAATATATATTGTCAATAAGCGGCTGTTTGAAATCGACCAACGTGGAGTTCATGGGCGAGGCGAGTCGGTGCAACGGCTGGTTATGTTAATTTTGTTATCTATGTTAATTACAAATAACTGAATCTTGGAGGATCAATCTTATTTTTTTGTGCTGTCCCGATAAGTTCGTTAATTAAATTCATATAATCATCTTTGCATCCAATTAGGGAAATTCGCGAATTATACAAATCGGAGTCTTCTTGCTCTATATATGGTTTGCAAATAGCTAAGAGTTGTTGATAGTACAAAATTGCATCATTAATAAAAACTTGTTGCATAAAGACTGCAAATAAAAGAAAAAAAGGAACAGATAAAGAAGATATAAGAATTATATATATTCTAGACTTCACGTCATACATTATCCCTTTGAGTTCTGCGTTGCTTTTCTCAATTTTTTCTCTTAAGCTACTTAGTTTATTTCTATCCTCTTCTGAAAACTTGTCGAACGATACTCCATCAGCATAACGGCTTTTCACCAGTTTGGCATCCTTGATTGCAGTTATAAGATTCTCTCCATAATCATGACGACTTATGAGATATTTGTTTAGACCAATGAATTTCATCATATAATTTTTTTCAAAATTAACAGATTTGGGTTCTGTGCCAATATAATTATCGAATTTTTCGAAAATTGAATCAATTGATCTAATTTCATCACGTTGTATAGCTCCGAAAATTGAATCAATAAAAATAAAGCAGGAATAAAAAATAAAAATTATCATAAAAAAATAAAATAATGGGCTGTTGTCTTCCTTTCCCTTTGATATTCTTTTATAAATCGGGTCACGCAATTTTTGCAATCCAAGGGTGAAGATTATGAGAGTAAACCTAGGCAACCTTTTTGATAAAGGTTTAATTGCTATTTCCCATAAACCACTCCCAATAGCCCCTAACACAATAGCGGCTAAAGCGGCTACAATTGTTTTTCCTGAGAAGAAATTATCCATAAAATTCACCTCAATAACATGCCTAGTGATTATGGTATTAATCTAACGTAATAACAGTTGTATGGTTTTCCGTCTAAAACGCTCGGCTTCACCTCCTGTAGGTATGAAACTCGGCCATTATTATGAGATATCATCTTGTATATTTAAAACTTACGATTATTTATTACATATGCAACATCCTATATGGTTCATGCATAAGATACCTGTCAAATTGATCAGAAAATAATTGACACCACATAAGGTAAAAAAATTCCGACGATTACGGTTTGAAAGCTACCCCTCTCTATGAAGCCTGTCAATAACTTAATACAGGAAGTTACCGGCATTTTTGAAGTGGGCAAAGCCTTTGTGGAAATCTCCTCAATCCAGATAACGATATATAGCCGGCTTAAAATAGAGCCGCCAGAATTCGTACTGCCTTTTCACCTGTCATTGTTCTGGCGAGACCATATACAAATCTTGCCAATTAAAAGGATTGGGGTAGGACCACTGTGACATCCCACCAACGATAGGTATACGAAGATAGAAAACCCGTGCCGGATCTCCCTCCTTGTGTCTTGAAGGGTCATATAGATACAGATACCCCCCCTCCGTGCGTAGTTCCTTGAAGGTGAAATTTTTCCCCGGTGCGTAAGGTGGATACTCAAGCCAGCCTTTGCCACTCTTCACGAAACGCCCACCAGGGTGCTCATATACACTCGCGACAGTCGGCACAGGCACAGAGGTAACGGAGGACACGGATGATTCAGCTCTGTCGATTACGGATTTTTCCAACGGAGGAACAGCCGCCGCCCTATCCGAACCGGAGGCAAAGACAAAATTCCCTTGCAGGGAGGATACCTCCCAGGGAATCTGCTTGCCACTGCTTTGCGCGATAAGTGTCTGTCTCACTTTCTTGAAGACCTGTTCGACAAGCTGCCCCGGTTCGGTCATATGCTTTATAAGGGCCGCCGTATAGGGGCTGTTCCGACCTTCTCCGTCCGCCGCTGTTTTTCCGGGAGATGTGGAAAAAGTGATTAAGGTCCCCTGGGGGGCGTCGGAAATGATCGCCAGACCGCGCCCTGCGTTCCTCAGCGATCGCCCCAGCGGATTATCCCGGCAGGCGTCGAGGATCACTATATTCAGCGGGTTCCCTGCATTTCCCATCTCGTCTAAGACCATCTCCGCATCGATGGCCTGATACTTAGCGTCCGTCTCTTTTTCGATTCGCGCCCCGATGGGGATCAGGTAATTCCTGCCGTTGATCTGAATGCCGTGGCCGGCGTAAAAGAATAGTCCCGCTCCACCCTGTTTTAGTTTGCGGCCGAAGTCCCGGATGGCCTCTTCCATCTCCTGCAGCCTGGCGTTGCTTTTCAGGGTGACGGAAAAGCTTAGGCGCTTAAGGGTCGCGGCTATATCCGTAGCATCGTTGACTGGGTTCTTCAATGGCCCGACGTCATAGCTGCCATTCCCGATCACCAGTGCCGTGCGCTTCTCCGGGGCGGCTTTTGCGATACCCGGCAAGCACAGGACCAGCAGCATAAGATAAAGAATGAGAGAGGTGCTTTTCCTTTTCATGGTCGGTTACTTGAATTAGACTGTTTTTCAAGAGATAAAAGGGGTTCAGGCTCTTCATGTGACTATAAGGGGACGGACCCTCTGTGTCAAGAAAGAATGAACGACAAAGTCGCCATGATCGTTTGTTATGCTGAATGTATTGCAACTGCGTTGGTGTGTGGAACAGGAAGAAGGTCGGTTGCTGACGCTACCTGCAACGCGTGGCGATTGGGGTATGTCAATATTTTAAATGCCCCCTTTTCCGTCCTGGCCCCGCCTCTCTATGCCCCCAGTATCTTGTCTGCCGCTTTCATGGCTGAGGAAAAGCTGATGTCGCCGGAGCAGCCGTCGCCCCGGACCGTGTCGCCGATCAAATAAAGTCCCTTGATGGCGGGGCATTCGATATCAGGTCTGTGGGGCTTTGACTGGGCCGGCGTCAGGACATTGCCGTTCATGACAGGCACAACGACCTTTCTTTCCTTGACGACCCCGGGCATAAAATCCGGAAAAATGGTCGAGATGGTGTCTTTCAGCCTCTTTTCCGTCTCCTCGACGGCCTTCGGATCGCCGTCAAAGTGCCAGGGAAGCATGATGCCCCAAGTTGAAAGATATTTGCCGGGAGGCGTGAAGGAATCATCGGCATTCGACTGGAAGCGCGCCCATATGGGGATATCAACACCGAGAATGCCGGAGCGTATGTTTGTTACGGGCCTGTCTGTAATGAAGTCGATGGTCAGGCTGGAGCTGTTCTCGATATTCTTTGCATAATCGAGCGTGGCCTCTGGCAGTTGCCGGTTGACCATCAGGTCCGGCAAGAGGGGCAGCCTCGCGGCAAAGATGATGTTTTTGGCTCTGTACGTTGCCTTGTCTGTTTGAACGCCCGTCACCCCGGCGTTTTCCGTCATGATCTCTTCGGCCTTTTCATTGAGATGTATTTCGCAGTTTCCGTCGATGTGCTTTGCAAGCTTTGAGAAGATCTGGGCGGAACCGCCTCTGGGCTCACCGACGCCGACCCCGGCCTTAAAGACCCGCTGCAGGAATTCTATGACCTCGCCTGCAATGTCCAACATATGGGTCAAATCATATTGAGGTGAGAGTTTAGCATCTTTTAAAGGCGGGGGACAATGAATATAAGAGGAACCTTTTTTCTCTCATATCCTTCGGCATTACATCCCCACAAGAGGACGCAGCGTCTCGACTTCGTGCATATCGGCGACCATAAGATAGAGAAACAATCCTCGCGGATCCAGTCGATCTACCAAAACGCTCAGCTCCTCCGGAGTGAAGGATCCCCGAACGATCAACGCCCGATTGGCCGCCTGGATTCTCTGGAAATACGGAAGCATGCCGCGAATATTGGGACCTCCCGAGTTCACTTCGTAGTTGACCTGAAGGCAACGGAGCTCTTCGATCTCCAAAATGAGATCCAGCAGAAACATGGAAGTGGCATGCAGATGCATGAAACTACCGGAGAATTTTTGAGCAAGGTAGCGGTCTATCGGCTGTATGAAGGAACGATAGAGCTTGGGGGAATAGACCGCAATGGCATCTTCCTGCATCCGGATGATCGGCCCCTGCGTCCAGAGTTGATATTGCGCATCGAAGTGACCGTCATAGAACAGGGGAACCCGTTTCCAGAATTCCTCGGTAATCTCTTGAAGGATGTAGGCAAACCTCCAAAGCGCCTCCTGGGATTTCTCAGGTTCATCAATCAAATCAGTCAAGCTCCGGGTATGTCCGCGAAAGGATCCCAACAGATCCGTGGGACCGAACAGCGTTCCGTGGCTTACGGGAAATCGGCCCTGGGACCGCCTCACCAGCGTCTCCCCGAATTCCATATATTTCTTGTACCAGGGATTTTCCGGATCCAGGCGGAGCCGTGCCAATTCCTCCCAGGGGAGCGATTGTTCCGCGCTCATGACATTGCCTGGCAGAATCCGCAGCATACTGCCAAGCATGCCATCCAGCCAGGGGACGGCCTGAGACGGTGAGGCTCCCCGGAGCATGTCATCGTCCATCGCCTCCCCTTCTTGCAGGAGTCGTTCCTGATCCTCCATAAAGGCTTCCGGATCGACCATTTCCGGGGTCAGAACAGCATGCGATTTCCAGGCCCTGCTCGCTGCAAACTCCTCGAGGGGGAACCAGCTTTTGATTGAAAACCCCACCAGAGGACGTGTGCCTATGTCGCGATTCCAAAAGCCTTTATATCGTTCAACCTTTGCTGGATCGTTCCCAAATGGATGGCTTGACATACCTACCTCCGTTATGTTGCCTGACTCTGTCTCTCACCTCCGTCGTCTCCACTCCAGCCCCGCAGGTCTCGCCGTGCGGGCGGGGAGCTTCACCGCGATCGATAAGGCAATGCTTTTCCATGGTAGGAGTATGCGATTGACCATGCATTTGAATTGAGCCTTTTTTCTCATATCCTCCGGCAGCCGGGGCCGGCCAGGCTGCTGCGCCCCCCTGTCCCGGGGGTGACCTGGATCTGCGTGCCGATGCGCTCCTTGAGCGCCGTGACATGGGAGATGATGCCGATCAACTTGCCTTCCTGGTGCAGTCCTCCCAGTGTCGAAAGCGCCGTTTCGAGGGCCTCATCGTCGAGGGTTCCGAACCCTTCATCGAGGAAGAGCGAGTCGACACGCACATTACGGCTCGCCATCTGGGAGAGGCCGAGCGCCAGGGCCAGGCTGACGATGAAGCTTTCGCCGCCCGAAAGATTCTTCGTGGAACGGATCTCGCCCGCCTGGTAGTTGTCGATGACGTTGAGTTCAAGCGGTTGCGACGGGTCGCGGATGAGCAGGTAGCGGTCCGTCATCTTCTTAAGTTGGCGGTTGGCATGCACCGTCATCATCTCGAAGGTCAACCCCTGGGCAAAGTTCCGGAACTTCTTGCCGTCTGCCGACCCGATCAGCAGATGCAGGTCGTCCCAGCGGGCGCATTCCTTTTTCCTGGCATCCAGAGCCCTGATATGATCCTGCTGTTTTTCCTTCAATTTCTCATTTTCACCCAGGCTGTTTTTGATTGCGCCGATGTCGACCCTGATCTGCCTTAAGTTTGACTCACAGGCACCGATGGCTTCCCGGAGCGTTTCGCCGGGCTGATCGGTCAGGCGTTTCCCGCGTTCCGCGGCCAGCGCCTCCGCTCGTTCCCTCCGGCGGGCGTCCAATCCCGTTTTCTCTCTGACCAGGGCCGTCTCCCGGTCCGCGAGCCTCTCCCGCGCCTCCTCGGTCAGGCAGGCGGACAGATAGCCGGCCTCGTCTGCGAATCCCGCCTTGTGAATCCGCTCCGTCAGGTTCCGTTCCGCCTGCGCCAGTTCCTCCGCCCGTTTTCCCGTCTTTTCCTTCAACAGCGCGATTTTCTCCTTCAACGCGCCGATCTCTTTTTCAATCTTGCCGTATTCTTCGCGCGCCTTTTCGAAGGTCCTCCCCGTCCGATCCACGGCCTCCGCCAGCCGTTTTTCCTCCCGGTCGGCGTTCTTCTCCCCGAAGAGTTCCCGGCGGGAAGCGCCGAGGGATTCAACCTGCCGCAGCAGATCATCACGATCCCGGCATCTTGCAGTCAGATCCCTTTCGAGGCTCGCGAGCAGCGCGCTGTCCTTGTCGAGCGCGGCCTTCACCTCGCCGATCCGTTTCTCCGCGGCGGTTTTTTCATCCTGCCCGGCCTGCCACGCATCCCTGCGCCCAGTGAGGTCCCGCAAGACGGCGTCGAGACCGGTTGCGGGAATCCCTGTGACCCCGCAGGGTTCCACCCGCTGGAGCGCCGCAGTTTGTGCCTTTCGGGTCTCTTCGGCGGCGACGTCGCGCTCCCCCGTTCGCCGCTCATGCTCCCGGCTGGCCGTCTCCAATTGATGCCGGGCCTCCTGCAACGCCTTGCCCTGTTTCTCGAATTGCGCCCTCATCGTCTCCAGGGCCGCTTGCGCCGTCTTCTCCTCCCTGCCCTTCCCTTCGGCCACGGCAACGACGGCGGCCGTTTCGGCGATTTTAGTCCGGACAACGTCCAGCAGCTCGCGCACCTTCCCGGCACGCCCCTCCGGGGCGGGCTCGATCCCTAACTTCAGCAGCAGGTCTCCGCACGTTTTTTCATCGGTATCCCGCGCGGTCTGCCTCTCTCCCATCTCTTTTTCCGCATGCCGGATCTCCGTCGCCGCTTTGGCCAATTCGGCGGCAAGTCTGCCCAGTGTCTCGGATACCTTTTTGGATTCGGCCTTCGTCTTTTTCAGTTCCGCTTCCGCGCGGTTGACTTCGGGGAGATTGCCCTTCGCGTAAGGGTGATCGGTGGCGCCGCACAGGGGACACGGTCTGCCGTCCTCTAAGCGTCTCCTTTCCTCCTCGAGGTCGCGGATCCGGCCGAGGAGGGAGACCTCCATTTCGAGGGTTCCGGTCTCCTTTTCCAGGATCGCCTTTCGCTCCGAGGAGGTTTTGATCTCGCCCGAGAGTTTCTGCTGATCGGCCTGGAGGGTTTCCTGGACCGTTTTCAGGCCATCCAGCGCCCGGTCCGTCTTGTCGATCCGGTCGATGGTTTCGCCCACCTGAATCAGAATACGCTCGCGCTCCTTCAGGGCGTCCGCCTCATCGCGCCACCGGCCGATATCGCGCCCCTTCAGAATGGCGCCGATCTCTTCGGTCAGACATCCGAGTTCCGTCCGCCCCGCCTCGAATGCGACACGGGATCGCTCGTGATCGGCTTCGAGCTGCCGGCATGCCGAAGCGGCGGACTTCTCTTTCCCGGCTGCCGCGGCAAGCTCCCCGCAAGCCCTGGCATGCTTCGCCTCGCAGTCGCGAAGCGACTCGAACTCCTTGGCGATGACGGCAAGACCGGTCAAGAGCGCGGCATCGGCGGCGTGTTTGTCCTGGTAGTCCCGGATCGCATCCAGATCGGTCTGCACCTGTTTCAGCGCCTGTTCGAGAGATTCGATATTGCTTCGATATCCCTTTCCCTGCACCTCGATCTCCGCAATCGCCCTGGCATTCTCTTCGACCTGCTTTTTCTGCTCCCCCAGCCTGACATCGAGGTCGCGCACTTTCTTGATAACCTCCGCCTCGGCGGCCTGCCGGGTTCGCGCCTCGTTCAGCCCGGTCTCCGCGGCCTGTTTCAGCGTCAGCACAGCGGCGCAGCACCTCTCCTTTCCGGGCAGCACGGCGCAGGCGCCAGTGAATTCCTGGGTCTCACCCTCCTGCTGGACCCGCAGCGCGGCGACACCCCGGTAATCGCCTTCCAGACCGAGGGCCTTGCGGGATTTTTCCAATCGGATCGATTCCGGCGCAAAGGCAAGCCTGCGCTCCGCGAAATCCAGCAGCAGCCTGTCCAGTTCCGTGATCTCCCTTTCCAGGGCGGCCACCCGCTCCAGCCAGAGGGCTGCGTTGCGGAGGCCTTCGACCCGGCCCTCCAATTCCACCTCCAGAGTCTGCTTTTCTTTCAGGGCGGTTTGCAGATCCCTCTCTTCCCCTTCACCCAGAACCCGGATTCCTTTGAACTCCGCCTGCAACAGATCGAGCCGGTTGCGTTCTTCCGCGCGGCGCTCGTGAACTTTCATGGAGATCAGGCTGTAGATCTCGGTTCCGGTGATCTGCTCCAGGACGGGCGCCCGCTTGTCGGGATCGGCCTGGAGAAAGGCCGCGAATCCCCCCTGGGCCAGCAGCATCGAACGGGTGAAGCGCTCGAAATCCATGCCGGTGGCCTTTTCGATGAATTCGCGCACCTGCGTGATCTTCGACTCCAGGACGGCCCCGGAATCGGCATCGGCGATCTCATGCCGGGCCGGCTGCAGCTCGCCTTCCGCCTGTCTCCGGGCGCGGTGCTGGCTCCAGTGGCAGCGGAAACGGCCCTTCTGCGTCTCGAACGTCACCTCGGCAAAACATTCACCGGTCTGCCGCGACATGATTTCGTTGCTGCTTTTCGTCACCGCCTCCAGCCGGGGCGTGCGGCCGTAAAGCCCAAGGCAGACGGCGTCGAGGATGGTCGTCTTTCCGGCGCCGGTCGGGCCGGTGATGGCGAATATGCCATCAGACGCATAGTCGGGGTGGGTGAAATCCACCTGCCATTCGCCCGCAAGCGAGTTCAGGTTCTTGAACCGCACACCCAGGATCCTCATATCGCCTTCTCCTGTCCGGCCAGCGGATCCGCTTCCCTCAGGAACACAATGACCTCCCGGTAGGCGCCAAGCAACACCGGTTGCTGATCCTCGGGAACTTCATGCGCCTGAAGGCAACGCTTAAAAACCTCCGTCACGTCCAGGTCGTCGAGCGTTTCCTCTGCGCCCGTCCCGCTCAGGGCGCGTTCAAGAACCCGGTTGTTCTTGATGCGGAGAATCTCGATGCCGCTTTCGGCTGCGGCCTCATCCAGACGCGCGCGCAAATCGCCGGCGATCTCGCCCCCTTCGTAGACGATCTCCAGCCAGGCCTTGCTCCCCCGGGATTTCAGTTCCTCGATCTCCCGGGCGATGGACGGCCAATCCCCCCGCAGGGTCTTCATCTCCTGGAACCTGGGCACCGGTATATTCGTGACCTGCGGCGAGGAACCCGAAAACGTCACGAGAACAACGCACTTGTTCTGCCCGGCCTCCCCGAAGCCGATGGGCAGGGGGGAACCCGAATAGCGGATGAAATCCGAACCGCCCACGATCTGCGGGATATGAAGATGCCCCAGCGCGAGATAGTCGATGCACGCGGGAAAGACATCGGTTCTCACCTGTGCCAGGGAGCCGATATAGAGTTCCCGCACCCCGTCGCCGTCCACGGTCCGGCCGCCGGCCGCAAACAGATGCCCCATCGCGACAATCGGAACAGGCTGTTTCAGCAGCGCGCGTTTCTCTTCTGCCGCTTCACACACCCGGCGGTAATGCGCCCTGATCCCCTCGATGATCTTCCTCTCCTTGTCCTCGACACTCTCGCCGGCTTCGGCGGTACGGATGTCGCGGTCCCGGAGATAGGGGATGGCGCAGACGATGAGCCGGGGCTCCCGGTCCGGCCCGTCGATTACGATCAGCTCATCCGCGGGAGGGTCGGACGGACACCCCACGACATGGACATTGAGGAATTTAAGTAGTTCCCGAGGGGCGTTCAAAAAAGAGGGCGAATCGTGATTCCCGGCGGTCACCACCACGTGGCGGTTTGAAGAGGCCGCGACGCGGCACAAAAAACGGTAGTAGAGCTCCTGGGCGTGGTTGCCGGGCGTGCTGTTGTCAAAGACATCGCCCGCCACCAGGAGCACATTGATGCTTTCCTTCTCGATCAGACCGGCCAGCCAGTCCAGGAAGGCCTCGAACTCCTCATATCGCTGGCGGCCGTAAAGTGTGCGGCCGATGTGCCAGTCGGATGTATGCAGAACCTTCATCTCTTTCCCTTCCGCATTGCAGGTAGCCGTACATATATACCGACACTTTGCAACATTCAACTTAAGAAAGCTTTATGATGGGGGCTGCCTCTTAAACCGGCCGGAATTCCCTGCGGCGACTTGACTCCCCCAAACGGACCATTGCCAGGAGGCAAATAATGGTTACATTACGACCGGGACGTCGAAGCGACAAATCGAATCGTTTCACTATAAGGACGGACCCCCCACTCCGGGGGGCCGTTTGGAAAGGAAAAGGAAAAAAGACATGACCGAAAAAACAGGAAATCGAAAGATCATCGGGGCGGGAGGGAGATTGTATCTTCTTGCGCTGCTCGCGATCGTTTTCACGGCGGTACCGATCTTGACCGCACCTGCGGAGGGAAGCACCCAGTGCCCCATCCCTCGGAAAGGGGACAATGCCATGAAGCAACCCAAACCGAATGCGGCTCTACCCCGCAGCGTTCGGCCGCCGATAGACCTCATCGCACCGGCCGGAACGGAGACGGCCACCTTTGCCCTGGGGTGATTCTGGGGTGCAGACGCCCGGTTCGGGCTCGTCAAAGGAGTAATCCGTACCCAGGTCGGTTATACTGGCGGTACCGCAAAGGATCCCACGTACACGAAACTGGGAGACCATAGCGAATCCATCCGGATCGAATACGATCCGACGCGGGTTTCCTATGAGGAACTGCTGGATATCTTTTGGGAAAACCACTCGCCCGGGGAGCGTTCCTTTTCCCGTCAGTACGCCTCCTTCATCTTCTATCACAGCGAAGGGCAGAGGAAGTCGGCCCTGGCCTCCCGCGAGAAGGCGGCAGTCAGGATCAAGGGGCCGATCTACACGGAAATCGTCCCCGCTTCCATGTTCTACCCGGCCGAAGCCTATCACCAGAAGTACGGGCTGCGGTCCGAGAAGGAGCTCATGAGGGAATTCCGTTCCTTTTATCCGGCCGACAATCAATTCGCCGCCTCAACGGCAGCGGCAAGGGTTAACGGTTATGTCAGCGGCGAAGGCACAACGGCCGAGTTGGAGGCGGAACTTGGCTCTCTCGGTCTTTCGGAGGCGGGACGCCAGATACTACGCAAGATTGTAAAAACCAATTGAGGACGCTTATGACGCCCCCTTGGGACCGATGCCCCACCAAGCATCGGTCCCAAGCATCTCTCCATCATTCCATTCCCCCCCTTTCCCCCCCTTCTTTCCCTGGTATTTTTTCCGACATTGGGTTAATATCCGGCCCTCACTGCTTTCTCTTCCGGCACCCGGTCATTTGGCCGCACGGCAGACGGAAACACCGGGGCAAAAGGCAGGAACAGCGATGGAAGGGGGAAACGGAAAGCGGCCATGAAATCTTTTCTCACCGACTCCACCAAACATCTGCGGTCTTCCCTGACAAGGCATGGCTGCACCATCGGACGATACAAATCCTCCGCCTTTGCCGACCGGGAGCGGGGATATCTCTTAAAGGAGGACGTGAAGGGGGAATCGATTGCGATCATCGCCTCCGTTCTTCCTGCGCCGGAATCGCTTTTCGACCTCATGGCGCTTCATCGGCTGCTTCTGGAAAATGGCGCCGCCGAGATCGACCTGATCGTTCCCTACTTGGGGTATGCGCGGCAGGACCGGTCCGACGGAAAGGGAACGGCCGGCATCGGCGCCATGGTCGCCGAACTCCTTCGGCAGACGAAGGCGTCGAGACTGATCGTCTGTGACATTCACAGTGAGCGCATTCGCAAGGCCCTCGGTCCATCTGTCATTGAATTGTGCACCCTGCCGATCATTGCCGCGGCAGTCGCAAAACGGCCTCCCGAGGTGGTCATCGCACCGGATGCGGGTTCCATCCCGAGGGCGCGGCGTCTTGCAGAATTGCTGGCGCCCCATCCGGAGGTTGCACTGATCGATAAGGTTCGCCCGCGGCCGAACGTCGCTGTTGCGAAGCGCCTCCAGGGGGACGTTCGGGGAAGGAATGTACTCATCATCGATGATATGATCGATACCGGCGGAACGCTTGTCGAAGCGGTAAAACTCGTTCTCGAAAACGGCGCCGCGACCATTCGCATCGCCGCGACGCACGGCATCTTTTCGGACGGGGCAAGAGAACGCCTCTCACTTCTGCCCGTCAGCGAGATCCTGGTCACCAACACCCTGCCGCAAGTCCGGCACCCGAAAATTCGCTGCCTCGATATCGTCCCGTCCCTCCTTGCCGTAGGGTAGATCGTGACTGACCCTTTGTTTCCAATTCAGCCTTTTTACGGATTCATCGAAAAACGGTCAACGTCTGAACGGATGATTTTCCAACATTCTCGCTGAAGGCTTACCAAGCCGTCCATATTGTCGAAACGCGCAGTCAGCTCGACGGATTGACCCGGCTGCGGCGCGATGAATGCATCGGGTTTTAGGTCGCGCTCCGCCAATGCCGATCTCAGTTCGTTCAGGGCATCGTCAAATCCGTCAGCCCCCAATTGAAATACCTGAAAGTGTGCGGCAATGCTGAGTTTGGCGCGCAGATCCAGGTGCGCCTGGACGGCCTCCGCCGGTCCCATGTGGATTTCGGGGTAATGCCTGTGAAGTGGTTCATTGGATTTTGGCGGCCTAAAAGGCGAGATCGGAAGGAGGGCCACCCTGATCGGTGAGAATCGCTGCGAGATCTCCCGGAAATGGGGACCATATCCCGTATCTCCGGAATAGAAAACGTTTCCCGACGGCCCGGATATGACAAACCCTCCCCAGAGGGTTTTGTTCCGGTCCCATGGGGTCCGGGACGAAAAGTGCTGCGCGGGGACCAGCGTTACCGCGACCTCCTCCGAGAGGCGGATCGACTGCCACCAGTCGAGTTCATCCACGGCGGGAATGCCTGTGCCGTGGATAAGATCACGGTTGCCGAGCGGTGTTATGGAGCGCTGAACCCTCTTCTTTGCGAGACGCTTCAGCGTGGGAAGATCCAGATGGTCATAGTGATTGTGGGACACGAGGACCGCATCGATGGGGGGCAGGTCTTCAAAACGGATGCCAGGGTCCCGGTGACGCTTCGGACCGGCCCATGACACCGGACTGCAGCGGTCCGACCAAATGGGATCGGTCAGGATATTGAGCCCGTCCAGTTGAATGAGAAATGTTGCGTGCCCGACGGGGGTTACGAAGAGTGAACCTTTCGGAATATGGACGGCGGGTGATTCTCCCGGCGTACCATCCATGATTTGCGGCCATTTTGGCCAATCGTTCCCAAGGATCCACCGCCAAATCCAGCCGGAGCTGCCGCGTTTCGGCTCGTCGCCCGGAGGCAAAGGCGGAGGCACGTGGCCCCCCGGATTGAAAAACAGGTTGCCGTCGAAGTGGTCCGAAATCCGCTCTTTGTCATCGGCGCACATACCCGGATCGGCTCCGTGCGTGCGAAACACCAGAATACTGATCAGTGCCAGACAAAAGAGCAGCACCGCGATTTTTTTATTGAAGGGACCGATTGGCCCCGGGCCATGACTGGACAAGTTAAATGCTCCTGCTACAGGAAATGTGCTGACCGCTCTCCTGGGGGGATTGATATGAGGAAATCGATACCGTGTCAACGATTTATTCGGAAGACCGTTGTCCGGGAATGGTTCCGTGAAAACGGAAATGTTGATCCGGAAAGGACTGCCGCTGCCGCAACAGGACGGCACTCCAGTACGTCGCTTCAATAATCACCGGTAACCGGGACTTGTTGCGGTGGCTCCTTTATTATGCTTGACTTTATTGCATTATTGCCGTATGAAACCCCATAATTATGAAAACACTCAGAGAGCCCAACAATCGTAGCGGTACGCGTATCCGGAGATGCATAGGCCTGCTCCTGACATCATGCTTTTTCCTGGGCGTGGTTGCCCTTGCCATGCATCACCACGACGTCTCCTTTCAACTCAAGAGCTGCGCCATCTGCAAGGCAAAGACCTCTTTTTCGGGAACCCTCAACAAGGTCAAGGCAGATCTTCCCGCAGCAACTGCAACGGTAAGCCATTGCCCGGAGGAGCTTTATTTCACGGATTCCCGGATTAAAACCAACCGTCAAGCGCCATTCATCGCCTCGCTTTTGCCCAACTCCTTCTTGAATAAAGCGCCGCCTTTTATCTCCTGAATCCATCGTATCAAACGGTTTCAATCAAAAAGCATTTGAAGCAACACGCAAGTATCGTGCAAATGATTTAAATCTATTTATTATATGGACAAAGGAGGCTATCATGAACTGTCCGGCATGCAATGTACAACTGCTGATGACGGAAAGACTGGGAACACAGATCGATTACTGCCCGCAGTGCAGGGGCATTTGGCTCGAAAAAGGAAAGCTTGACAGGATCATCGAACGGTCCGGCGCAGAGATGCCGCCGAAGACAATTCCTCAGGGTTATGATGCCCAGCCTGTCCGACGAGATGACGGCCACCATGACAAGCATCATGATGACCATTACGGCGAGAATCGGAAAAAGCGCGGCTTTCTTCATGACCTGTTTGACTGAGAACCCTATAGAAAGGATCGAGTATGCTTGACGATTTATTTGAGGGATCAAAACATAACCGACATTCCGATCATTACGGACATGATCGTCATCACGCCGGGTATGGCGATGAAAGGCATGGTCATTACAATCCGCTGCTGGACCTGGCACAGAAGCTCCTCCATAACAAAGCGATTCTTGCCGGCATCGTGTTGACGATCCTGATTATCGGTGCTGTTGCGATATGGTTGATTGTCACCCTTCTGCCTTATCTCGGCCAAGTCATCTCTATGACGGAAAAGCAGGGGATCAAAGGCATCCTGGAGACAATCACACCCTTTTTACAGAAAATCTGGGAGGGGGCAGGAAAGTAGTCCGTGCAATTCAATAAAGTCGTAACTCAGGGTGGGTTAGTTTGCGTAACCCGCCATTTGGTTTGGTGCATTTCCTTGCGGGGTGCTTTGCGGCACAAGGCTTGCCGAACCCTGCAGGGCTATGCAGTAGAAGCTGAACATAACTTTGCAGAGATGCCCCTATGTGGGAAAAGGGAGGTAACGAGAATGTATGAGAGCGATGCTGATAAGGCAAAAGATGCGATCCAGGCTATGATCAGAAAAGGCCCGACAAGATTGATGGTGATTGTGGGTGTTATCATTTTCATCTTGATTTTCTTCAGGCCATGGGTGCAGGTCGGCCCGGGACAAAGGGGTATCGTGCTTAATTTCGGCGCCGTGCAAAAGCAAGTTCTGGAGGAGGGTCTGCATCTCCGGATACCGCTAATGCAGGAGGTCGTGTTCATGGATGTCAAGCTTCAGAAGGCCGAAACGGATGCGGCAGCAGCATCGGCAGATCTTCAGGATGTCAGTTCCCGGGTAGCTTTAAATTATCATATCGTTCCAGATAAGGCCAATGTTGTCTACCAGAAGATAGGCCTCCAATTCAAGGAGCGCATCATTGACCCCGCCATTCTGGAGGTCGTCAAGGCCGTAACCGCCAAGTACACGGCAGAGGAGCTTATAACCAAGAGGCCGGCCGTCAGCGAGGCGATGCGGCTGGCTCTCATGGACAGGCTTATCGTGAACAATATTGCAGTTGACGCCTTTTCCATCGTGATCTTCAGTTTCTCGAAGATTTTCACCGAGGCCATCGAATCCAAACAGACGGCAGAACAGCTTGCATTAAAAGCAAAAAGGGATCTCGACAGGATAAAGATCGAAGCAGAACAAAAGATCACTGCGGCCAGGGCGGAAGCGGAGTCGCTCCGACTGCAGAGAGCAAACATTTCGCCGGACTTGATAGAACTGCGGAAAATTGAAGCCAATATGAAAGCCATCGATAAATGGAACGGAGTACTTCCCCAGGTAACGGGCGGAGGAGCCATGCCCCTGATTGGTCTGGGTGATACATCAAAAAAGATTCATCCATAATGAGACTGGCGCCGGTTATTTCCAACCTGTATCATGCCGCAGCAAGCAGAAAATTGAGTCGTTATCAGTAACGGTAACGACTCAATTTATCTCCTGCCATAGCATAAATATGTCTAATACAAGGCTGAACTTGGAGCTGGCAAAAATGCCGATCCAGTGCCTTGAATATATCCTGGTGCATGAGCTGGTTCACCTTCTGGAACGCCGCCGCCACAATGATCGCTTTGCCGCTTATATGGACAAGTTTATGCCGCAATGGAGTTATTTGAGTGACACGCTGAATAAAAGCACTCTGGGACATGAGACATGGAAATATTGACCATATGAGCATTGGTGTTTTCAACCTTTTCTATGCCCTTGCGGCAGGTTCGTTGTGTTCGGCCTCTTGATCTGCACAGCCTGATGAGCGATCACCCATCATCCGGCTTGCCGGGAGGCTAAAGCCGATCAAGCAGTGTTAATCACAGGAACCAGCCGAACAGGTTGATCACCTTCTCCAGGAAACGGGCCGTCAATCCGCGCCGATCATGACCCTCCACCGTGACTCGCCGGGAATTCGCAAAATCCTTCAGGAGAACCCTTTTGATTTGCCTGCCGAACGTAACGTCGTCGATGACGCCGTTCAGCTCATAGTTGCGATGAAAGCTGCGCTGATCGAGGTTGGCCGATCCGATGACCGTCCGCTCCCCGTCGATCAACATCACCTTGGCGTGGAGGATCTCCCGCCCCAGTTCGCGGATCTCGATCCCCTTCCGGAGCAGTGCGCTGTAATAACTGCGCCCCAGAAGCCTCACCAGCGGGGCATCGCTGCGCGCCGGGAGCAGCAGGCGCACCGTAACCCCGCGCCGCGCGGCCCGCAGCAGGGAACGGATCATGCGGGGGCCAGGAACGAAGTAGGGGGTTGCGATGAGGATCTCCTCCGCAGCGGAGGCGATATTGAGCAGGAAGGCATTGCGGATATAGGAACGGCGGTGGTGGGGACCGCCGCTGACGATCACGACATCCGCCTGACCGCTCCGCCGGGGGTGCGGATCTGCATCGCCGCCGGTAGGGGGAAGTTGGGGAAGCTCCCCCCTCTCCATCTGCCAGGTCTCGGAGAAATTGCGTGCCAGCTCGCTCACCGCGCTGCCCGAGATGCTGAAACCCACATCGCGGAAGCGCTGTGACCTGTCCACCATACCGGAATATTCATCGCCGATGTTGAAGCTCCCCAGATAGGCAAGGTTGCCGTCGATGATGGCCATTTTGCGGTGGTCGCGCCAGTCGAACCAGTGCATGCCGCGCTTGAACGAGGGAACATTGAACGGCATCAGTTCGATGCCCTGCCTCGCCATGCCCTCGAAAAAAGAGGCCGGGGTTTCGATGGAGCCGACATAGTCGTAGATCAGCCAGACGCGCACGCCGCGCCGGACCGCTTCCGCCAGTTCGGCGGCAAAGACGGCGCCGGTGCGGTCAGAACGAATTAGATAGTATTCGACGAGGATGAAACACTCCGCCGAACGGAGGGCGGTATGCAGCGAACGGAAAAAGCTGTGGCCCCCGGGAAACAGCAGAACCCGGTTGCGCCGATAGGTCACCGGCTGGTCGGGACGGAATCGCCGGAGCAGTCGCAGGATCCGCAGCAGCCGGCTTTTCCGTCTGAAATGGTTCTCCATGGCCATCGCTTCCCTTATGTGACCCGTAACGAGTGCAGTCCGTTCTGATTCCTCCGGCAACAATCAATATCCACACTGTCATTCCCGCGAAAGCGGGAATCCACAGAAAAAATATTTTTTGTCGCAAGTATGTCGGCCTGCATGGTCATCGTGATTGTCTTTTCTGCTGTCTCGTCACGGAAGGACATTTTTGTTTAAAACCCGGATGATGTCAAGCAAGTTGGAACACCTTCCGCGGATTTTATTGTAATCATTTTTCTGTTAATATACTATATTGAAAAAGACAGGGGATGTTTTGTATGGGAGAGGTTGTGCATACATCGCGAATTAAAATCGTCAGGGAAAAAGGACCGACTCGTAGAGCCATGATTGAAGGATTCTCGGAACCCGTCTATTACGGCGTCCACGGCGGGATTATGAAATTTTACAAGGTTGAGCCGGAAAAGGAGCATGCGGCAACGCTTGATCATATTGTTGCCGCGACAGCAGGGTGAATGATGGGGACACTGGCCACGCTGATGGCCGGAAAAAAGATTCCCACTCCTGAATCTCTTTATTGGGCCGACGTGGAAGGGGACATCGAGAATGTCAGTGGAGTCCTCAAGATCACAACCATCCGTGTAAAATATCACCTGAAAGCAATCGAGGATCAGTTGGATGATGCTAAAGAGTGCTTCTCGAATTATATCGCTCGTTGCCCTGCCGCCCAGAGTGTCATTGGCTGTATCAAGATTGAGGACGAATTGTGCTTTGAGAAATAAGAAGCGTAAATGCGCCGGATATTCCGGATCGATCCATGATGATGATCTTTGGTGATCTTCGGCGCTATTTTTTCTTTTTCAGGAGATGGACGCTGCGGGGGATCTCAACCTCGACCTTGGCCGCATGCAGGAATTGCTGCGCATCCCGCGGGTTGTACTGGTCGATGATCATCTTCTTG